>CALWTF010000011.1 GCA_944384415.1 uncultured Clostridia bacterium
CTCATCGTCCACCTGTGTCGGTTTGCGGTACGGGCACCTTATATCTATCTAGCAGCTTTTCTAGTCAGCGTGGATTCACTAGCTTCGTTACTAAATTTCGCTCCCTATCATCACTCATCCTTAATAAAAAGCGGACTTCCCAACTTTCCAGACTAATGATTTAGCCACGGATTTCCATCCCCGTGGTCCAACTATCCTTCTGCGTCCCTGCATCGACTCTTAATCGATATGCGGTGGTACAGGAATATCTACCTGTTATCCATCACCTACAGCTTTCGCTCTCGGCTAAGGCCCCGACTTACCCTGGGAGGACGAACCTTCCCCAGGAAACCTTGGACATTCGACGCTGGAGATTCTCACTCCAGTTTCGCTACTCATGCCGGCATTCTCACTTGTATGCAGTCCACCACTCCTTTCGGTATGGCTTCAGCCCACATACGACGCTCCCCTACCATTGTAATTACTTACAATCCTAATCTTCGGTGTAAGATTTAGCCCCGTGTATTTTCGGCGCCTTGTCACTCGACCAGTGAGCTATTACGCACTCTTTGAATGAATGGCTGCTTCTAAGCCAACATCCTGGTTGTCTAAGCAACAAGACATCCTTTTACACTTAACCTTAACTTTGGGACCTTAGATGTAGATTTGGGCTCTTTCCCTTTCGACCACGAACCTTATCGCCCGTAGTCTGACTCCCAATTATATTAATTATTCGGTATTCGGAGTTTGATAAAATTTGGTATCCCGCGAAGGACCCGCATCCATTCAGTGCTCTACCCCCGATAATTTAAAATTGAGGCTAGCCCTAAAGCTATTTCGAGGAGAACCAGCTATATCCCGTTTCGATTGGAATTTCTCCGCTATCCACAACTCATCCAAGTCCGTTTAAGGGAACACTAGTTCGGTCCTCCGCGAGGTGTTACCCTCGTTTCAACCTGGTCATGGATAGGTCAACGGGTTTCGGGTCTACGGCATGCAACTTAATCGCCCATTTCAGACTCGCTTTCACTTCGGCTCCGGAACTTAATTCCTTAACCTTGCTACATACCGTAACTCGCCGGCCAGTATGCAAAAATTACGCAGTCGCACTTTAAATAGTGCTTCTACTGATTGTAAACATATGGTTTCAGGTACTATTTCACTCCCCTCCCGGGGTACTTTTCACCTTTCCCTCACGGTACTATACGCTATCGGTCACTAGGTCGTATTTAGCCTTAGGAGATGGTCCTCCTATCTTCACACTGGGTTTCACGTGTCCTGTGTTACTCTGGATACTGACTGCCAAGGAATTAGTTTCGTTTACGGGGCTATTACCCTGTGTCGCACGGTTTTCCAACCAACTTCAACTACATATCCTTGTGCGTGATGTCAGTCCGAACCCCAAAGGTGTTACCACCCTTGGTTTGGGCTGGTTCCCTTTCGCTCACCACTACTTAGGAAATCGAATATCTTTCTCTTCCTCCAGGTACTTAGATGTTTCAGTTCCCTGGGTTCCCCTCTTAACAGTATGTATTCCTGTTAAGATAATACCCTATTAAAAGTATTGCGTTTCCGCATTCGGAAATCTACGGATCGCAACCTATATGCGGTTCCCCGTAGCTTATCGCAGCTTGTCACGTCCTTCTTCGGCGCCTAGTGCCAAGGCATCCACCATACGCTCTTTGTAGCTTGTTCGTATACGTCGATTTTGCTTACAAAAATGTTAATTATAACATTTTGCGTTACTGGCATTTTGGTTCTAATAATTAGAATCAAATGCTTTAGCATTTTTAGCTTATTTGTTTTGTTAAAAAACTTAGCATAAATTGTTATCTCATGTGAAATTGCATATTACACTAATTTTTTCAGATATTTGCTTTTAGATAAATCTAATTCAAATATATTATGCAGTTGTCAATGTGCTACTCACAACTTTACAGTTGCGGCATCTCCCTTTCGAGTGATACAATGTGATTATAATAGATATTTATAAGCAAGTCAACAAGTTTTTTTATTTTTTTTTTAATTTTTTGGTTTTTTTTGCTTTTTTTGCCATTTTTTATGACACCCCACCGTGTGTGTCATACTTTTTAAGCATAAAATAGATACTTTTTTATATTTTTAATACCTTAAATAATCACCTATTTGTTATATTATATATATTATAAGAAAAGGAATAATGAAAAATTTTAAAACTAGATAAAATACTTATAAACAAAAAACACCGGAATACGGTGTTTAGTTTTTATAATAAATCATATATACATAATATGTTTTTAACCCTGAATTAAATGAATATAATTGATCACTTTCCCAATTTGTTGGCAAGTAACTTTTTAGCATAAAATTTAACGAGCTTAAAATAGCAATAGAAAAACAATTTTCCTGCTCAGTAAACAACGAAATTTGTGCAGATAATTCATTTACTGTATCTGTATATAAATCGTATGAGTTATTATTATAGTTGAAATTATAATTAACAAAACTTGCAACATCTTTATCTGGATAAGACTCTATATGGTAGTTATTTTGTGATGTATTTTTAAATATTTCATCATTTAACATAAAATACTCATATGCAAGTTTTTCAGTTATATAATTAGGATTGTTTGCACTACTGCTCCAATTATCTCCCCAAGTGCAATCAACTGTATACCAAGTATCAGTAATATTTGATATTTTAACTTTATTCCAAGCGTGTCCGGAAGTGGTTGTTGAACTTCCAGATTTTTGAACAGCAGTACCATTTACTTTATAACAAGAAATTCCTTCTATGTTACACAATGTTGAAAAAGCTTTCGCTATCCCATCACAAACGGCTTGCCCATCATCAAGGAACATACCCTCAAGATAAAATGCTCTACAATTCCACAATTGTTTACTATATTTAGCAATATCGTCAGAATCTTTTACACTATTTATAATAGATTCAAGTTCAGAACTAAAATCTGCTGTATTATGGTCATACTTATTATTAAAACAAATCCATTCATAAATTGCTTTAACTTTCTGATAATCTGACATTGAATCTGTACAAATTTTTCTTAAAATTTCACAAGCCACATCAAATAATATTTCACCTGCTGACTCGCTGCCTACAAAAATTGGTTTAATACCCTGTTGCAACACTTGAAATAATTGCTCACCTGTATATACATTAGCCCATTCAGTTGAGTTAAATATAGCAAAATTATTATAATCTGATTCTCTTAAATTATTTGAAGAAGGATAGCTTTGTGGTTGCGTGTTTTCATCTTGAACTACTATATAATCACCTGATACAACGGTTTGTGGTTGTGCAGGATTAAAATAATCTATTTCTAAAATAAACTTATTAAGTGTTCCTAAAGAACGAATTGTTGTTTTTCGTGAAAGACTAGATATCTCTGGATAATTGTCAAAAGCATATTTTATAAATTGTAAACAAGCATCAGTACTTGTAGTCTCAGCCCAACTGCTAGCAAAATAAAATTCAATTTTATTTAAACGATAAAATAATAAATATTGAATTAATAAATCAAGCTCGTTTTGAGTGTCAACATATAAATCAAAATTTTGACCTAATATAAATAAATCTAAATCGTTTGCTTTTGTTGTATTAAATTCATTAAAATATACATAACCATCACTAAAAATTGAATTTTTAGTAAAATTAGATTCGCTTCCAACAGACTGTATATAAATAGTATTAAAAGTTTCGTTATAGTTATCAAATTTTGAAATATCCACTGTTGTGTTACTGGTAAAATAACTTTTTTGAGAGCCCAGAATTGTTACATTATATCCAGAAGCACCAACAACAGGTTCCCATTGAACAATATTTGAACTAAAATTAGTTATGTTAGGAACATCAAGCTGTTTTTCAAAATTTATTGTTAATGAAGATACATAATCTGAAGGTTGTTTTGTTGAATAACCAGCTGTTCTAATAGAAATTTCATAGCTACCACCTTCGGTAAAATATGAAGTTAAATCAAAAGGACTTTCAGTTGCTGTTACATATTGATAATTGCTAGTTCCTGTTTTTGCAAATCTAATATTAAATGTGGCACCAGTCAAAGCATAATCCCAACTTAATATAACATAATTATTTTTAACTGAAATCTCAAAATTTGAAGGCTCTATCATTTTTTCGTTGGAAAATCCAAATTTTATTTCATTTGAATATTCTGAATTTGTTTTAAAAAAACTACCACTAGCAGGAATTGCTTTAACTTTAACAGTATAATCTCCAGCACTTAAATATGGAGATATATCAAAACTAGTATTATCTGTTGTATATGTATGGTCATTTAGATTAACTTCGTAAGAGCCTGCTCCAACAACCGAGTTCCAACTAACAACATAATTAACAGAAATAGTTATTGAAGGCGCAGACAAAGGAACACCACACGCAGATAGTATTGATGTTAAAAAAATAATACAAAGCAAAGGTAAAATTAAATAAAATTTACTAAAATAAATACTTTTCATATTTTTATTGTAACATATAAATTTAAAATTTAAAAATAAAAACCGACAAATAATTTTATTTTTTAGTTATAATATATTTTATACAATATTATAATTTATATACATACTACGAGAATAACAAGAGAACTATTCGCAAAAAGTACTATGCAATACAAACTTATAATTTATAATAAAAAAAATCGCATAATTTATGCGATTTTTTTATTGTTTATATTATTTATTAATTTTAGAAACTACACCAGAACCAACAGTTCTTCCACCTTCACGGATAGCAAAGCGAAGACCTTCTTCAATAGCAATTGGAGTAATTAATTCAACATCCATTTCGATATTGTCACCTGGCATAACAATTTCAACACCTTCAGGTAATTTAATTGTTCCAGTTACATCAGTAGTTCTAAAGTAGAATTGTGGACGATATCCAGAAACGAATGGAGTAGAACGACCACCTTCTTCTTTCTTTAATACATATACACTTGCACGGAATTGTGTGTGTGGAGTGATTGATTTAGGAGCACAAATTACTTGACCGCGTTGAATATCTTTTCTTTCAATACCACGAAGTAAGAATCCAACATTGTCACCAGCTTGAGCTTGGTCAAGAAGTTTTTTGAACATTTCAACACCAGTAATAACTGTTGTTTTTGTAGGACCCATACCAACGATTTCTACTGTGTCACCATTTTTAACAACACCGCGTTCAACACGACCTGTAGCAACAGTACCACGACCAGTAATTGTAAATACATCTTCAACTGGCATTAAGAATGGTTTATCAGTTGCACGAATTGGGTCTTCAAAATAATTGTCAATTGCATCTAAAAGTTCAAAAATACATTTTGTATCTTCACCATCTACATTACCTGCTGTAGCTGCATCTAAAGCTTTTTTAGCACTTCCATAAATAATTGGTGTTTTGTCACCTGGGAAGTCATACTCGTTTAATATTTCACGAATTTCCATTTCAATCAATTCAAGTAATTCATCACGGTCAGCAGCTGGAAGTTGGTCAACTTTGTTTACAAATACTATAATACTAGGAACACCAACTTGACGAGCAAGCAACAAGTGTTCTTTTGTTTGTGGCATTACACCATCAGTTGCTGCAACAACTAAAATTGCACCATCCATTTGAGCAGCACCAGTAATCATATTCTTAACATAGTCTGCGTGTCCTGGACAGTCAACGTGTGCGTAGTGACGTTTATTTGTTTCATACTCTACGTGACTTGTGTTAATTGTAATTCCACGCTCTCTTTCTTCTTTTGTATTGTCGATTGAGCCGTAGTCTCTTGCTTGTGCAAGACCTTTAGCTGCCAAAGTTGTTGTAATAGCAGCTGTTAAAGTTGTTTTACCATGGTCAACGTGACCAATAGTTCCAAGGTTAAAGTGTGGTTTTGTTCTTTCGAATTTAGCTTTTGCCATAATTCAAATCTCCTTATATTTTATTTTTTATTTACAAATATTTAAACTATTAACTAGTTCCAAAAATTAAACCGAATTATTCGGATTTTGCCCTAAGGCCGATAATTTTCTCACTGATGAACTTAGGTACTTCTTCATAATGTGAAAGTTCCATCATAAAAATACCTCGTCCTTGAGTTAAGCTACGCAAATCGGTTGCATATCCAAACATTTCAGCAAGTGGTACAATCGCATTGATTGTTTGTTGTCCATTTTTAAGTTCCATATCACGAAGTTGACCACGACGACGGTTAATGTCACCCATTACATCTCCAAGATATTCTTCAGGAACTTCAACTTGAACTTTCATCATTGGTTCAAGTAAAACTGGATTACAATGTTTAGCACCTTCTTTAAATGCCATACTACCAGCAATTTTAAATGCCATTTCAGAAGAGTCAACATCGTGGAAACTACCATCAACTAATGTTACACGGAAGTCAACCATTTCATAACCTGCTAAAACACCATTTTGTTTTGCTTCCATAATTCCTGCATTAATAGGTGCAATAAATTCTTTTGGAATTGCACCACCCACAATTTTATCAACAAATTCATAACCTTTTCCAGGCTCTAATGGTTCCATTTCAATAATACAATGACCATATTGACCTTTACCACCAGATTGACGAATATATTTCCCTTCCTGACGGCAACTTTTACGAATTGTTTCACGATATGCAACTTGTGGTTGACCTACTGTAACATCAACTTTAAATTCACGAACCAAACGGTCACGGTAAATATCCAAATGCAACTCACCCATACCAGCCATTATTGTTTGACCAGTTTGGTCATCAGTGTAAGTTCTAAATGATGGGTCTTCTTCCATAAATCTTGTTAAAGCCGCAACTAATTTTTCTTGGTCCTGTTTTGCTTTTGGTTCAACAGCAATTTTAATAACAGGCTCTGGGAAATTAATACTTTCCAAAATTATTGGTGACTTTTCATCACACAATGTGTCACCAGTTGTTGTTTCTTTTAAACCAACGATAGCAGCGATATCGCCTGTGCGAACTTCTTGAATTTCGTGACGCTCGTTACTGTGCATTCTTATTAAACGAGCAACTCTTTCTTTTTTACCTTTTGTAGCGTTATATACATAACTTCCACTTTCTAATTTTCCACTATAAACACGGAAATAAGTTAACTTTCCGTAAGGGTCAGTTACTACCTTAAATGCTAAAGCACTAAAAGGTTCATCATCACTTGGATGTCTTTCAGATACCTCACCATTTGGTAATACACCCTTAATAGCTGGAATATCTAACGGACTTGGCATATAATCAACAACTGCATCTAACAATTTTTGAACACCTTTGTTTTTGTAACTTGAACCACAAACAACTGGGTTCAACATTAAATTTACAGTTCCTTTGCGTAAACCCATTTTTATTTCTTCAATAGTAAGTTCTTCGCCTGAAAGGAATTTTTCAAGTAACGCATCATCTGTTTCAGCAACTGCTTCAATCATTGCACTACGATATTTTTCAGCATCAGCTTTCATATCTGCAGGTATTTCAGTTATTTCCATATCTTTTCCAAGGTCATCTTTGTATATAACAGCTTTCATTTCAATTAAATCAATTATACCTTGGAAATTTTCTGCACGACCAATTGGCAACTGAATTGGTACCGCATTTGAATTAAGGCGCTCTTTCATCATTTTTATAACATTGTAAAAGTCAGCACCGTTCATATCCATTTTGTTAACATAAGCAATTCTTGGTACACCATATTTGTTTGCTTGACGCCATACTGTTTCACTTTGTGGTTGAACACCACCACGAGCACAGAAAACAGCAACTGCACCATCAAGCACTTTTAAACTTCTTTCAACTTCTATTGTAAAGTCAACGTGACCTGGTGTATCAATAATGTTTATTTGACAATCTTTCCATTGTGCTGTAGTTGCAGCAGAAGTAATTGTAATACCTCTTTCTTGTTCTTGAGCCATCCGGTCCATAGTTGCTGCACCTTCGTGAACCTCACCTATTTTGTGAGTTATGCCAGTGTAAAAAAGTATTCTTTCTGTAGTTGTTGTTTTTCCAGCATCAATGTGAGCCATAATACCGATATTTCTTACTTTATCTAGCGGAAATGTTCTTGACATAAAAATCTCCTATATTTTATTAGTATTTTAAATGTGCAAATGCTTTATTAGCTTCTGCCATTCTGTGAATTTCTTCTTTACGCTTAATTGCACCACCTGTGTTGTTAAACGCATCGACTAATTCAGAACCAAGTCGTTGTTCCATACCTCTTTCATTGCGTTTTTGCGCATATTTTACCAACCAACGAACTGCTAATGTTTGACGACGAGCAGGTCTTATTTCAACTGGAATTTGATAGTTAGAACCACCAACACGACGAGGTTTAGTTTCTACAACTGGCATTGTGTTTTCCATAACTTTGTCTAACGCTTCCATAGCACTAAGTCCAGTTTTGTTTTCCAGAATTTCCAAAGCATCGTAAACAATACCTTCTGCAATTCCCTTCTTACCATCTACCATAACTTGATTGATAATTTTTGCAACAAGCAAACTGCCGAATTTTGGGTCTGGAAGAATTTCACGAACTTGTGCCGCATTTCTTCTTGACATATGTGTTCTTCCTCCTGTTAAAAATTAAAATATATATTCTTTATAATATAATAAAATAATCAGCTAATTATTTTTTTGCTTTTTTTGTGCCGTATTTACTTCTACCTTGGTTTCGTTTTGCTGTTCCAGCAGTATCAAGTACACCGCGAACAATGTGATAACGAACACCGACTAAATCTCTAACACGACCACCACGAACCAAAACAACAGAGTGCTCTTGTAAGTTGTGCCCTTCACCAGGGATATACATAGTGCTTTCACGACCATTGCTTAAGCGAACTTTTGCAATTTTACGCAATGCTGAGTTAGGCTTTTTAGGTGTTGTTGTAGTTACAGCAAAGCATACACCGCGTTTTTGTGGACAAGATTCAAGTAAAGGTGACTTACTTTTCTTTGTTTGCTGACTACGCCCTTTTCGCACTAATTGGTTAATTGTTGGCATTTTATCCTCCTGACTTATTCTTGTAAAAAATTCACTTACAACCCTTGTGAATTTTGTTGCTTTTGTAACTGTTATTTCCACAGTTGCAAATCACTTACTTTTTCATTTATCACACAACCATAAGATAAATTTAAAAGCGACCAGTTTGCTGGGATTGCATTTATTATCACCATTCAGAATCTGACAATAATAAAATGGCTACAAAGCAATTTGTAGTAATGAAATTCTATCAAAATTTTGTAAGTGTGTCAAGAATTTTTTTAAAATTTTTTAACCAATATAATTGTTAAACATATCATCAACCATTATTGATAAAAAAACAAGCATGTTTTGCTTGTTATTTAAGATTTTAAAATTTTAAAAAGTTTTTGTTAAAAAAATTTAAAACTTTTTGTTGTTCTTCCTTTAAATTAGTATTTTGCAACAACTTATTAACACTTGTTTTATAATAATACAATTTTTCTTCGGAAGAATTTTTTATGTAATTTTCATATATTTCTTTTACTTTGTTTTTATCACCTGAACGCAAAGCTTCTCGTAAAAGTTTTATTATAGTTAAAAATTCCTCTTTATATGAAACACTGTTTTCTTCTTTAATTGTTTCAACTGATTTACTAGCAATAGAGCTTGTTATAGCAACATTTGATTCACTGTAATCTGCTTTTTTAATTACATCAGCCTCATTTTTATTTTGCGAATTATTTGTTAAATTGTCACCTGACATTGCATTCGATTTTTGTTTTTTTAATCTTATATCTTGTGCTTTAAAAAAAACTAATGAAAATACAATAGCAAGTAGTAAAAATAAAAGATTAATCAATGTAGCTTGTGAAAAAGCTTCGGAAAGAACCTCATCTGTAGATAAAAGTTCAAAAACTTTTGATATACTAGCTCCAAACGACAATTCGTAAACATATGAAGCCTCTATACAATATACTACAATATAACTCAATTCAATAAAAGCAAATGACCAAAATATAACCCAAAGAAAAGTTAACCAATTTAATTTATGAAATTTTTTGTATAAACTAAGTGCGCAATAAACCACTAAAACAGATAACCAATATGAAAAATACCCTAAATTATAAAGTATACCAGAAAATATACCACCAGCCAAGCACACGAGCAATGAATAAAAAAGAGACAGTAATATCATTTTTTTGTTTACATCTATTTTATTTGATTTTTTCGTTCCTATCGTTTTTTCCATATTATTGTATTTCCTAATCAATATTAATTTTTTCCAGTATACACAAAAAAGTTAACTTTGTCAACAACCCAAAAAAATGAATTAACGATAAAAATACATAAAAATGATTAAATATTCATTTAAAACTAGAACAAAAAAACAAATAATTAATAAAATGCAGTTATTAACAATAATTTTCAACTTTTACACAATGAATAATTATAAATTTTATAATTAAATATAATAAATGCATAAAAATACATATTTTTGAATAAATTTACGCCATTTTTTAAACTTATCCACAATTTTAAAAAAGTTATCCACAACATATGTTCTAAAATATATAAAACTACTACTTAAAAATGAAGTATTAATTACACCAAATTTTTATTATAATTCAATAAACATTAGGTTTTTAATGCAATTTCATCAATTTTAGGTAAATCTAAATTTTCGTTTTGCATCTCATTTTGTATAACTCTTTTATGAGCCCCTTTAATAATTATTCCCTGAACTGCTTTATAAGTTTGTTTTCTTATAAGTTTTCTTGAAACAAATTTATCACCTTTCCAAAATTCTAAATATGAATTAACTTGACTACCATCTTTAGAATTACTTTTAACCCAAGTTTCATCTTCAAAATAAACCTTATCAGCATAATCCCCATTCAAATCTACTATTGTTTTGGTTTTTTTAGGTTTGATGATTTTTACCACTTCACTATAACGCTTTATAGTAAATTCGTTTTCATCTTTTTTGCCATAGATTTCAACAAAAACATCTTTATCTGTTGACCAAGTTCTTACAAACATTGGAGTTGTTGAAGAATTCTTCCATCGCAAATCACTTGAACCATAATTCACCATTGCATCAAAACCTTCTTTAACATAACTACTTTTTAAACTGTGAGGATGAGATTCTAAAACATCAACTCCTGCAAGTAAAAGCGCATTATACAATGTTGTACTAGTTTGACATACTCCACCACCAATACCCTCTGTATATTCTTCGTTTAAAATTATATTAGCTGGCAAGTATCCGTTTTCTATTGTTCTTCGTTTCGTAATTTTATTAAAACTGTATTCAACACCTGGTTCTAACACCATTCCATTAAAACAAGATAATGATTTTCTTACATTGTGTTTCCTGTTAGCCCCACTTGTTTCAAAGTTTGTAGAAAACTTTGATTTTAAACTTGTTAATGGCTTCAAATCTTCTAGTGTAACTTTAGGACTTAATATTTCAGGTTCCAGTTTTATAAAAACATTATTATTGTTTTCAAGTTGACTCAATATAGTTTTGTAGATATTTTCTCTTTTAATATTATATCCTATATGCTCCTTTGAAAAAATAAAAAATGGTGCTTTATTTGGAGTAAATTTTAATTTTGCATCTACAGGATTTTTATTTATGGTTTTGCATATTTGATAAATTTTAGGCAAAATTCCTTTAAAACAGTATTCAAATGCCTCATCATATGAAAACCCCATTTTTACTAATTTTTTTATAATTTTAACACGCTCAAAACCAGCTTTCATTCTATTATTACGCTGGAATTGACCATAATGTTCAAATACTGTTGTAGAAGCTAATACATTTTCATCACTCCACTTCCATACCTTACCATTATATTCTAAAGTAATACTAACACTATTTTCTGGCAACCAACTACCACCTAAACACAAAAACAAAAATGGCATAAAAATCAATAGTGAAAGCCTTGTTTTAATTTTCATTTATCCCCCTTTTGTTATAAACTATTTTTTACAAAAATTAAAACAATATGCTTTTTATAACAAAAAAAATTGCCAAAAGGCAATTTATTTTGATTCCATTTTTTGTCGCAATAACTTTTGTTTTAATGCTATCAATTTTTCTTGATTAGCAGGCATTAAAGATAATTGTTTTTTACCAAAATCTTCAGGAATAATTTGCTGTGTTACCAAAATTATTATTTGCTCTTTTCTAAACTCGGCAACCTTCATTTGAAAAGATAAAGGCAACAATAAAATGATATTACTTATTACAAAGTTATTTAAACGATTAAAATCAATTAAATTACTTACAAGCAATTTTTTACTTACCTGATTATACCAAACATCAGCAAGTCGTTCCATATCCTCGTTTGTAACAAAATCTGTTTTAAATGTTTCTAAAAACTCTAAAATGTTTTCTTTTGAAGTAAAAAAAGATTCTAATTTTTTTCGTGTTAATAAAATTGTTTGAGGAAGCTCCAAAGCCTTAATACCCTCAACTGCATGAAATGTACTAGATTTAAAAGATGAATCGGTGTTGTATAAATTTTTAGCTTCTTTATCACGCATTAATGAAACACGATTACCATACACACCCTTACCATAAATAAATTTTTCGTAACTATATCCACAAGTTATTGCATAGGAAAGGTGTGCCATAGCCTGCTCACTGGTGAACATTTTTGTTATCATTTAAGCACCTCTTTATTAATTAGTCAAAATTAAAATTAAATTCATCTTTTATTTTTGCACCTTCTCCTTCAATTTGTGCATCTACAAGCAAAACAATATTATTTTCATCATTTTCTACATCTTCAAATTTTGTTGCAGATTCTACCTCGCCATTATATTCTAATGCACATTTACAATAAGTTTCTAAAAAATCTTTTGCTCTTAAAAAAGCATCTTCAACAGTTTCACCTTCAGTACAAAGACTTAAATCGTGTAATATTATAGTATAACCACGATTTTCACTGTCTTTATATAAAATTGCTGGAAAAACAAATTGTTGCATAATTACCACCTTTTAAATCCATAAAAATAAATTAATTGCAAAAATAATTAAACACAAAAAACCAAATAAAACATTTAACGCTCTTGACATACTGTTGAACGGATGTTTAATACGGTTTTTGTGCAAAACAGACCAAGCCTTTTGCGCAAAAATAAAACCAGTAATGGCCAACGCTACCCCCACCAAAGGACACAAACCAGTCCAAAAAGTTTGACCAACTGCGATGAATAAATAAATTATAATAGAAATTATAAATATTAAAAGTGTGCCCATACTGAACCAAAAAGAATATTTAGAAAGATAATCATAAACACGAAATTCCTTTTGAGTATCCACCTTTTCTTCCAGATAGTCAAAATAACCCATACCCTACACTCCTTTATGTATTATATAATTATTACTTAAATTTGGCAATTAAAATTAAGTCAGTTTTTTAAAAATATGAACTTTTTTTAAAAATTTTTCATAGTATGAAATATAACCACCAATTATACATAACAATAAGTATTTAGCATACTTATGTTATGAAATTTGGAGGTTTTTTATGTTTTGTTGTAACAATAATAGCAACTATAAATGGGATTATGGTTGCAATAGTAATCAATGTTCTTATCCAATCCCTTGTCAACGCAATGGTTTATGCCCTTGCAAACAAAAAAGAAGAGAACCTAAAGAATACATTTTTTGTATTGAAGGGAAAATTTACTTGAAAGAAAAAAACAATTGCAATAATAACTGCAATTGTAATACAAACAGAATTGATTTCTTTTTTTAATCTTCATTGAGTAAATCATCATTGTCAATCGATATCAAACCAGAAATATCAGTAGAATTAGCAGGAGCCAAACTATCAACAGATTTTAATTTCTTCTCAATTGTTCTGGTTTTTTTGGCAGCATCATCTATAGTATCACTAGCTTCATTAAGTTTCTTTTGTGTTTTACCTAGTAAATCACAAAATTTACTAAATTCGTTTCTAAACAATGCCAATAAAGACCAAACTTCGCTACTTCTTTTTTCAATTGCTAATGTTTTAAAACCAAGTTGCAAACTGTTTAATAATGCGGCTAATGTGGTTGGTCCACAAACCATTATGCGATAGTCGCGTTGTAATGTTTGCACCAACTCGGGTTTTTTCACAACTTCGGCAAATAAGCCTTCGATTGGCAAATACATAACAGCAAAATCAGTGGTATATGGAACTTTAATATATTTTCTATTAATTTCTTTTGCCTGGAATTTAATAGCATTTTCAATTTCTTTAACACTTTTTTCAACTGTCGAAATATCATTCATTTCAGATGCCTCAACCAAACGCTGATAAGCCTCAATAGGATATTTTGCATCTATCGGCAAATAAATTTCACCATCATCTTTACCCGGCATCACAACAGCAAAATCAACTCGTTCTGAACTTTTTTTGTCAATTGCGAATTGAACCTTATATTGCTCTGGTGAAAGCATTTGTTCTAACAAGTTTCCTAATTGAACCTCGCCCCAAATACCTCTAGTTTTAACATTTGAAAGTACTTTTTTAAGGTCTCCAACATCACCAGCTAAACCTTTCATTTCACCCAAACTTTTGTAAACTTCTTGAAGTCGTTCACTAACCTGTGTGAAACTTGTGTTTAATCTTTTTTCTAGTGTATCTTGCAATTTTTCATCAACAGTAACGCGCATTTGTTCCAATTTTTTTTCATTATTATCTTGCAATCTTTGTAAACTTTGAGCTAATGTGAAGTCAATTTTTTCAAGCCTATCTACATTTGTTTTTAATAAATCATTTATTCGTTCTTCAATATTTTTTAATTGTTCGCGTTGAATTTTAAAAACCTCAGTAATTTGTTGAGTAACAGTTTCGTTATAACCTTTTATATACTCAAACAAAGAACTGTTTCCTTCACGAAAAGCCCTTATAATGTGTTCATTGTCATTTCTAATTAATGTTTGCAATCTCTCATTTTCTTGTTTAAAAGCATTCAAAAGTTCTTTAGGTCCCATATCAGAACCTTTTTTTCTATTTATCCACATTACAACTGTTAGTAAAAGCGTTACACAAGAAATAATAGTTAAAATTAACATAAATATTTCTGTTAAAGTCATTTCATTAAATCCCTTTTCAAAAATTCAATTAGTTTTTTCTTTTGATTTAGTTCTGGTATCAAGCAACATTTTTTTAATAAATTATCCAATATTTTCCCATATTGCTGTTTTTTAACATTAGGAAAAAATTTTGCAATATCGTTTCCATTAATATCCAAATCTTTTAAACTTAATGGAACTTTGTCAATTTTCATATGATTATATTCTAACAAAATATTATCAAACTGATTTAAATTTTTTCCTAAATCAATCAACCTTAAAATTATTTTATTATTTTGTTGTATAAACAAACGAAGTTCATCTTCTGTTTTAAAACCTGCTAGCGCTTTTGTATATGCTTCTATTATTTCCGACTGAATTAAAACTTCATTTTTAGAAAGCATTACACCACCTTGCCCTAAAACCAAATTAACATTTTTAAAAGTAAAAGGTAAATTTAAAGCAAATAAAATATCATAAACAAAAGCAGTTACACGATGAATAGGTGGCATTTTTGCTATCATTCTACACCAATCACCTTCCAACAAATTATTAATTTTTTCTATTCCAACTTCTGATGATAAAGCGGGTAAAACATAACCCCAAGCTTTAAGCTGTGATAACAATTTTAAACCTCGAATAGGTGAATGTGGATTTTTTATGCTGTCGTATTTATAATCAGAAAACAAAATTGAAATAATTTCCTTATTAAATCTTTCCTGAGAAATGTCATCTAATTTATTTACCATTAATTTTGCAACAGAAAAGCAATTCTCATCAATTTCAAAATCTAATTCACAAGCCATTCTGACTAGTCTTAAAATTCTTAAACCATCTCGTGAAAAAACATATTCAGGGGTTTCAACTGTTCGCAAAATATGTGCATAAACATCTTCTATACCATTATAAAAATCCACTACTTGTTCGGTTTCTAAATTATAATAAATTGCATTACAAGTAAAATCCCTTCTTGAAGCATCAAGTTTTATATCAGAAACAAACTCCACCTTTTCAGGCGAATGATTACCACCAACACCATAACTTTCAAAGCGCCAAGTTGTGTGCTCATACTGTTCATCACTTATTGATGATTCAATTAAAACAGTTCCTAAATTTGAATTAACAATTTTAGCTTTGTATGGGGTGTTTTTTAACATTTCTAATATTTGCTCAGCTTTTAAAGAACTGCAAACATCAATATCAGTTTCACAAAACCCTAAACAAGCATTACGAATATAACCACCAACAATATAAAGTGGTGAACCATTTTGTAAAAATATTTTATTTAAATCTTTTAAACTTTGAGAAATTTCAATTTTCATAATGGAATTATTATAACATAATATATTGCAAATGTTTACTAATTTTTAGCATTTTTTGCTAACTCATTAAATTTTCAACTAGTTCTAACCTACGCATTACTATATCATTTAACCAATTTTTGTTTTCATTAATGTTGTTATTTTGTAACGCATTAACAATATTTGAAATAACTATCATTTCATTTTTAACTATATCATTTTTTATTTTCATAAAATTGTTGTTATAAATTAAATTTTTTTTAGGATTTTTAGTTAAAAATTTTGTAATTGAAAATTTATCAATCATATCATTTAATTCATTTTTATTTATACTTTTAAGTTGTTGATAATAATTTTTCAAGTTTTTATTTATTATTCTTTTTTCCATTTGTAAAAATAGTTCATTCAAATTTTCCATTGCAACTGCGGCTAAAAAAAGTTCATCATTTACATTAGTTTGTGATTGTGTTTTTTCTTGTTGTGTATAAACTTTTGAAAAAGTTTGATGCAAATTAGAATAATCTTTTGCCATTTGTGTAAAACTTTTTTCAGAAGCAATTTGTTCATCGTTAAATTTTGTTTCCATAAAACACCCCACAATTTTTTTATTTATATGAAAAAAAATAATTTTGTGTTAAAAGGACAAACATTATGGATAAAATAAAAAAAATATTACAAATACAAGAAAAATTAGAAAAAGAAACCACCAAAGCAGAAAAAGCTTTGCTGGTTAGATTTAATAAAAATATGAGTTATGATTTAAAAAAATACATTGATTGCAAACGAAAACTTATCAAATTTAATAAAAACCTAAACAATTAAATTTCTTTTCTATCAGAAATTGCTCTAGTTAAAGTTACTTCATCAACATATTCAAGGTCAGTTCCTAATGAAACACCTTGAGCTATCCTAGTAACTTTTACACCAAGCGGTTTTAAAAGTTTTGCTATATACATAGCTGTAGCTTCACCTTCAACTGTTGGACTAGTTGCCATTATAACTTCACTAACTTGATACTTAGAAATTCTTTGCAAAAGCTCTTTAATTCTAATTTCATCAGGCCCTTTTCCTTCCAATGGGTTAAGAACACCATGTAAAACATGATATACACCAGTAAAATCTCGAACTTTCTCTAAAGCAAGAATATCTTTCGGCTCAGAAACCACACAAATTATTTTATGATTACCCTTTTGACATATTGAACATATTTCAGTATCTGTAAAATTTCCACAAATATCACAAAAATGAACTTTCTGTTTTGCATCTAAAATAGCATTAACAAAACTTTGCACATCTTGTGAATTCATATTAATAATTTTGTAAGCATACCTATTTGCAGTTTTTCTACCAACACCGGGTAACCTAGTGAACTCATTAGTAAGTTTTTCTATAGGCTCTACAAAATTTTTCAACTAAAACAAACCTCCAAGTTGTGGCATAGTGCTTGATATTTTTTTATCAATTTGACTATTAGCATCATTAATTGCAGCAATAATTAAATCTTCTAGCATTTCAACATCTTGTGGGTCAACTACTTCTGGATTTATTTTTAAAGCAACAACTTCACGCTTTCCATTCATTTTAACTTCAACCATTCCACCACCACTTGTTGCATTAAAAACACTGTTTTCTAATTCTTCCTTATCTTTTTGCATTTGCTCTTGCATTTTTTGTGCTTGACGCATTAATTGTTGCATATTTGCGCCACCAAATCCATTAAATCCTGGCATATTTTATATCCTTTTATTTTATATTTTCTACTTTTACCCCTAAAATTTCTTCTAGAAGTTCAATTTTATTGGTTTTAGATAAAGTTTTTTCTTCTTCAATTAACTCTATCTTAACATTGTAAGTATAACCTAATTTATTAAAACAAGCAACCAATTCATTATAATTTGAAACATTTGTAAGCATTTCCAAATCAGTTTTTGAATTTACTTTTATAATAAACGAATTATCCAACAAATTAACATTGGTAATATCTGAACTTAAAGCTCGCAATGTTACTAAGTTATCTTTTCTCATTTGAACCAAAACTTTTCCCCAAATATGTCTTGGTGAAGGATTATTTATTTTTTCAATATCTTTATTTAAAATAACATTTTCAACTTTAGCTACTGATTGCTCTATTGGTTTAGTCAGTTTTTTTTTACTATTGCATATCAATCCAATTGCAGTTGCTTCAATTAACAAAACAGGATTGTTTGCATATTTTAATTCGCTTTCAATACTGCTAAAAGATTGTAAACAATTATTCAAATCTTCTTCTAAAAATTTTTTGCTTAACTCAAGCATTTTATTTTGTTCTTGATTTGGAAGTTCAACTAATGCAGTATTGTTACAAGCTTTTAACACAAGCAAATCACGAAAATATTTTGTTAAATCTGTTGATAAAGTTATTATATTTTTACCACTATTTGATTGTTCATTTAAAATTTTTATAAAATTTGCTATATCATTATTATATATTGCACTAGCTAACCTGTATAATGTATCTCTATCACTTGAACCTAAAACATCTAGTACTTCATTATATTTTATATTATTATTACAGTAACTAGCGCACATATCAGCAATTGATAAACAATCACGAACGCTTCCCTCGCCTGCTTTTGCTATAAGGTTAATAGCTTCATCTTCTGCAACAATTCCAGATTGAGCAAAAATATCTTTTAATAAAGTTACTAACTCATCTTGCCCAACAAGTTTAAAATCAAATCTTAACACTCTTGATAAAATTGTTGCAGGTAATTTATGCGGTTCAGTGGTTGCCAAAATAAACAGGGCATGAGCTGGCGGTTCTTCCAAGGTTTTCAACAAAGCATTAAAAGCACTGTCTGTAAGCATATGAACTTCATCTATTATATAAACCTTATATTTGCCATAAACTGGTGGATATTTTATTTTTTCACGCAAATCTCTAATTTCATCAACACGATTATTACTTGCAGCATCAATTTCGATTATATCAATATTTTGTGTTTCGTTTAAATGCTTACAAACCTCACATTTACCACACGCAGAACCATCTACTGGAGATAAACAATTTATTGCATTCGCAAACACTTTTGCTGCTGTTGTTTTACCTGTTCCACGACTACCACAAAACAAATATGCGTGACTAATTTGATTTGTCTTTATTTGATTTTTCAAAGTTTGAACAATATGATTTTGTCCAATTATTTTATTAAAGCTTTTTGGTCTAAACTTCCTGTACAACGCTAAATACATATTTTGCCCCCTTGATAAATCGATTGTAATTTCTTTTTTAATCTGTTAATAGCATTGTCAATACTTTTGCTATCTTTGTTTAATTTATATCCAATATCTGCATATGAAAAACCATTAAGGTATAAAGCTAAAACATTAAATTCAAAATCACTCAACATTTCTTTTATTTTTTTTGTAATCTCAACACCCTGCTCTCGTTCAAAAAATTTTTCCTCAGGTGATAATTGTTCACTAGACAAAAAAATTCCACACTCGTCGCTATCATCATTTTCTTCATCAGAGTTTCCAAATAACAACATTCCTTGATTATTAATAGAAATATATGCACGATTTAATGGCATATTTTTAAATCTTTTACTAGCTCGAACTGCACCCATTACTTGTCTTTTTACACATAAAAAAGAATAAGTAAAAAATTTTGTATCGCAATTTTCATCGTAAGATAATATTGCTTTGTATAAACCTATCATACCTTCTTGAACCAAATCATCGTTGTCACCCCCAATTAAAAAATAACCACGAACAATACTGTTAACCATAGATTTATATAATTCAATTAATTTTTCTAAACTATCGGTATTACCTTGTTTGGCTTGCTTTAACAAAATTTTTTCATTTGTTTCATTTATCATTTTATTCTCCTTTGACGCACCGCTTCAAAAACAGCTATACCACAAGCAACACTAGCATTTAAAGAATTTACCTTTCCACCCATTGGTATTGTAATTATTCCATCACAATGTTTTTTTACAATAGGCGATGTTCCATAACCTTCACTTCCAACAACTAAAGCCAGAGGCCCTTTTAAATTTTGTTCATATAAATCAGTGCCACCAAGTTCAACAGCATAAACCCAAAAACCTTCTTTTTTTAATTTTTCAATGGTCTGACTTAAATTTGTTATTTTTGCAACTTTTATATGAGAAAGAGCACCTGCACTTGTTTTAGCAACTGTTTGGTTTATTGGACAAGCACGGTTTTTAGGAATGATAACACCATTTACACCAGCACATTCACAAACCCTTAATATACTACCTAAATTATGAGGGTCTTCAATTCCATCTAACAAAACAACAAATGGTTGCTCTCCCTTTTTTTGTGCAATTTCTAGAATATCTTCCAATGAAGAATAAACAAAATCTTCAACTTCTGCAACAAACCCCTGATGATGACCACCTTCAGAAATTTTATCTAACTCAATTTTAGATAGGAATTCAATTTTAACACCTTTTTTTTGTGCAAGTTTCAAAACTGGATTGTTAAAATCTTTTTCTAACGGTTGATATACATATAATTTATAAACTGCTTTATTTGCATTTAACATTTCTAAAATTGAATTTTTTCCATAAATTTTCATACATTTTCCCCTTCAAGTGCAACCTTTAAAATTTTATTAATCCTTTCCATCTGTTTTGTCAAAAACAAGTAACCCAACAATGCTTCAAAAGCTGTAGCTTTTTTATAGTCAGCAAGTTTAGCATTTTTACTTTTACTTGATGTATGCGTATTTCTAGCGCGTCTTACAATATCACTTTCTTTTTCATAAAGCACTGGAGTTATTTTTGACAATAATCTGCTTTGTGTTTCAGCTTTTACAAGCGATGTTGCCTTTTTATGAGATTTTCCCGACTTAGAATGCAAATCAATAACATTTAATCTTACAAATAAAGTAAAATACGCATCTCCAATAAAAGCTAAAGATGTTGCTGGCATATTTATAACTTCTTGTTCATTGTAATCCTTTAATGTAAATAAATTATCCATAATTCAGATTATACCACAAAACATTAATACAATCAACAAAATTTTAATTAGTAAAAAATCTTGCATATAACAAGATTTTTAAAATTAAAAAAAATTTCAAATGTTTCAATTACTACTTAATCCAAAATAACTAAATATTGCACAATAAATCTGATATGCTATTTTTTGCTGATATTCTTGTGTAACTAACAATGCTTCTTCTTCAACATTAGATAAAAAACCGCACTCAATCAAAACACCTGGTTTATCTGTACAGTTTAAAATATAAAAATCTCCTGGTAAACAACTTTTCCTAGCGTTAGATAAATTTTTTACGAATAAATCTTGCATTAAAGTGGCTAGTTTCACACTAATATCACTATTAAGTGCATAATAAACTTGTGCACCTCTTGCTTTCGGATTTGGAAATGAATTTAAATGTATGCTTACAACCAAATCAGCATTAGATTGCTCAATTATTCGTTTACGCTCAGTTAAATCTCGCATTTTAAAACCACTTGCGAAAACTCCGTACAAGCCATCTTGAGTTTCTCGTGTTTTAACTACATTAATATTAATTTGATTTAACAAATCTGCTACATAATTACAAATATTTAAGTTTATATCACGCTCATAAACACCAGTACTACCTTGACATCCACCATCAATACCTCCGTGACCAGCATCAAGAACTACACAAAATTTATCAATAGGACTAGCAGTTACAATTTGATTATTAAAAGAAAAAAAAGCATTTGCACCAAATAATACAGTAAAAATTAATAAATAACAAAAAACAGATTTAAAATTTTTAAAAACAATAAACATTAAGTGCTCCAAACTTTTTAATTAAATATATTCATATCAAACCAAATATATTATTAAACTATGTAAAAATAAAAAGCCCTTAGCGGACTTTTTACTAAACAAAATTTTGCCTAATTGTTATTAAACCATTAATACTGCTAGCTTGAACCGAGTTTTCTTCTGATGATGCACTTAATATATTAGCAACCCCAACTTTATCATTAGTTACAATTGACCCTAAACTAATATCTGAATTTCTGTTTGAATTCCATTTTAAAACATACTCTTTAAGAGGTAAACTTAAAGTTATGTCTCCAGCGTTAGTGTTGATAACCGACTTTCCATTAACAGCATTAAATTCTGCATTAATTTTTGCATTACCTGAATCAATAATATTCATAGTTAATTTGCCAATTATGTTAGTTATGTTTACACTACTATATTTAACTTCAACCACTGTTTCAAAATCACTTGCGTTTTCTGAATTGTAAATTAAATTATCTACCCAATTTATGTTTACTTCACCATATATACTTTTTGCATAAACGCTTTTTCTTGCATTTTCAACAATAATTTTACCTTTATTTGTTTCAACAGAAACTTTACCAATAACTTCACCCAACTTTACAGTTGAATCGCCACCTTTTACATAAGCATTATCTCCTATGTAACCAATGTTTACAATAGAGTTTGCAGATGAACTTGAATCACTGTTACCAGATATATTAAGTTGTGTTCCAACTTTAGCAATTTTTATTTGACAACTTTCACAGTTAATATTAACACTTCTGCTTATTTCATTTGCTACCAAATAACCACCTTGCGCTACTAATTCAAAATCACCATACAAATCATTAAAGCGAATCTCACTGTTTGTAGCTTTAATTTTTAAAGTTTGATTACTATCTTTATTGCCAATATTAGGAATTTCTATTTTCCCTATTCCACCCCAAACATCAATTTCAGTTGGACAATTAATATCTAGTAAAGATTTTATATTACCCGCCGTTTTATTTATATCAATTTTTTCATTAACATTGATATAATTTAAAAAGCATTCATTACCAGCACCATTTAAAGTTAAGTTTTTAAGATTTAAAACACTTCCATCTTCTCCAGTTGTATCACCAACACCAAGATAAACACTTCCACCATTTGTATTAATTTCTAAATTTTTTGATACCAAATCATTAGAATTTACAATTAATTCAACAAATGTTTTTGAATGATATAACCAACCAGTGGGTTCTTCAACTGTTATTACATATGTTTTAACACCATTAATAAATTTGCTTCCCCAAGTAGTTTGTGGTCTTTCAACATCACCCCAAGCAAAACCTGTTAAATAATTGCTAACATTAATTCTAATAGCATTTTCCATTGCCGTTTCATTTTTAACTAAAGTGCGGATATAAACATCATAACCTTCAGTGTTGATTTGTAAAGCTTCACTGTCAACAAATTCAGTGTATCCATAAGTAGCAGGTTCAGTTTCGGTTGCTTGCGTGTTTTCAATTTGATATTTATATAAACCACCTTCGCCCAAATAATGAATACCAAACAAACTAAATGATGGTATCATAACCATAGCACCTGCAAGAATAATACAAATGGCAAATAAAATTATAACTATAACTAATAGATATTTTAATATTTGACCTATTAATGACATAATGTTATCCTTTTTCCCTTTTTTCTGATTATAATATATTAAAACATCACTAGTCAACAAAAAATCAATTTATTTAAAATTAATCAATTAAAATCGCTTTTATTCTTCTAACGCCACTACTACTGCTTTCTTCTTTTTGAATTTTAAATTTGCCTAATTCACCTGTCCTGCCAGCGTGTGGCCCACCACAAATTTCTTTACTAAAATTACCCATTGTGTAAACTTTTACTTTTTCACCATATTTACTTTCAAAAATACCAATTGCACCAGATTTTTTTGCATCTTCCAAACTCATTTCTTCACAAGTAATTTCTACATCAGCTTTTATGGCATCATTTACATAATTTTCAACTTTTTCCAATTCTTCTTGTGATAATTTATGGTCACAAGCAAAATCAAATCGCAATCTTTCTGTTGTTATATTACTTCCCCTTTGGTTAGCATCAGGTGAAACAAATTTATGTAACCCTGCGTGCAATAAATGTGTTGCTGTGTGCAATTTAGCAAGTTTTAATTTTTCATTTTCATCAACAGCAACGGCAACACCACCTTTAAACATACCAGATGATGCATCTCTTGATTTTTGTTGATGTTCGGCAAAAGCTTTTTCAAAACCTTTTTTATCAACATTGATATTATGTTTTTTCGCCAACTCAATCGTTAATTCAAGTGGAAAACCAAATGTGTCAAACAAGTGAAAAGCAGTTATACCATCAATTGTTTCACCATTGTTTTTTTGTTGAATAATTCTATTAAATTCTTTTAAACCACTATCTATTGCCTGTTCAAACTTTAATATTTCTTTATTTAATTCATCTAATATAAAATTTTGTTTATCTATGAATTGAGGGAAAAAGTCTGCGTAAAATTCAATAAATTCTTTAGCAACCAAAACAAGTTCTTTAACATTTATTTCCAAATTTCTTGCACAATTTACTGACCGTCTAATTAATCTTCTTAGTATGTAACCTTGCCCAACATTGCTTGGAACAGTAGGATTTTCATCACCAAGCAAAAACACACTGGCTCTTATGTGGTCACATATTATAGCAAAATTTCTTCCTTGTTCATTATCAAAATCAAATTTTTTATTACTTAGTAATTCTAATTTTTCTATAGCTCCAGCAAAACAATCATTTTGATAAGTCGATTTGTAACCATTTAAAACACTTACAACTCGTTCCATTCCCATACCAGTATCAACATTTTGATTTGGAAGTTTTGAAAGTTGTCCACCTTCTGTTTTTATCAAAAATTCCATAAAAACATTATTCCAAATTTCAACCCACTTTCCACAATCACAAGAAGGGTTACAATGTTCGCCACAACTAGGTTTACCAGTATCAAAGAAAATTTCGGTATCAGGTCCACAAGGCCCAACTCCGCCCCCCATTTCCCACCAATTATCTTTTTTAGGAAAGAAGAATATTTTATCTTTAGGCATACCTTGTTCTTCCCAAAGTTTGGCACTTGTATTGTCACAAGGAACAGTTTCATCACCTTTAAAAACTGTTACTGCTAAACGATTTTTTGGAATATCAAGCCATTTTGGGTTTGTTAAAAAATCCCAACTCCAACTTATTGCTTCTTTTTTAAAATAATCACCCAAACTCCAATTACCTAACATAAAAAACATAGTGTGATGTCTGTTGTCACCTACTTCATCAATATCATTTGTTCTTAAACAAGGTTGTATACTAAACAACCTTGTACCTTGTGGATGTTTTTCACCTAATAAATATGGAACCAAAGGTTGCATACCTGCTGTTGTAAATAAAACCGATGTGTCATTTGCATTTGGAATCAAGGAAGCACCTTTAACCTGTTTGTGCCCTTTTTCTTGCCAAAATTCACACCACATATTCATTAGTAATTTACTTGTTAAGTTTTTTTTCATATTTAATGCTTCCCTTTATTTTTCTTTTTTGTAACAACTTTTATTGTTTGAAATTTGTTTTCTTGATTATCTAAATTAATTTTATCTTGTTTTACTAAACTTACTTCAACAGATTTATTTTCACTTGTATCATTATCATCGTCATCATCAGAAATTATATCTTGTTTTTCAAGTTTAAACCTTGAATAAAAACAAACTGAAAAAACTAAAGAACCAATTATTCCTATTATCAACAATAAACCTAAACCAATTTGAACTGCCTCTGGTTGTGTTAATATATCATTGCCTGCTTCATCTTTAGCAACAAATCCTATTAAATCCAAAACAACCCCTATCACTACTAAAGCAATTGCATTAGATATTTTATAAGCAAAAGTTAAAAACGCATTATATGTCCCTGATTTATCAACACCTTCTCTTTTTCTTTCTTGTCCTATTAAATCAGCATACATACTTATTGGTAAAGAATACAATGCACCCGTACCAAAACCACTAAATAAAATTGAAGAAATCAATAACCAAAACATTGTAACATTACCAATTGAATGTCTAAAAATAAACCAAATTAAAACTGCTAAAACACCTGTTAAACTAACAAATAATGCAATTATTAATGATTTAACTTTTCCAATTTTTTTACTAAGTTGATACCAAAATGGTTGTGAAATAATAGCAGAAACTATCAATACACCTAATAAAATTGTTTTTTGCATTGCTCCCATATGAAAGGTATAAGTAAACACATGTAGACCAACACCAGTTAAAAATGCAGCGCTTATTAAAGATGATGCATAACCAATTATAACTGCCCTAAAATTTTGTTTTTTGAAAACAGCAAAAAATTGGCTAAAAACAAGGCGTTCTGCTGGCCTAGGTTTTTCTTTTTCTGCCCTTTTATTAAGCATAGGAATGTATTTTTTTGTTCCCAAAATACTAGCAAATCCACATATAAGACAAATAACACTAGTACAAATAGCCATACTAACATAACTTCCTGCATTTTCATATCCACCAGTACTGTCTGTCATAAATAAACTTGCTAATAATGTTGGAATAACCATACCAATTAAAAAGAAAACAGTTTTATAGCTTTGAATACTTGTTCTTTCATTA
Source organism: uncultured Clostridia bacterium (assembly GCA_944384415.1). GTDB lineage: Bacteria > Bacillota > Clostridia > Christensenellales > UBA1242 > UBA7584. The sequence goes on from CALWTF010000011.1 coordinate 26,766, forward strand.
TAATCATTGCTTAGCTCTGTTCCCAGTGCGGTATATGGAGTAATAAAAATTGTGTTAAATGTTTCAAGTAAAACCATTGCCAACAAAAGCCAAATAAACTTTATAGCAACAGGCAAACCAACCGGTACCGACCATAATGCTATATTAAAAATTATCATACCAACACAACCAACTATCATATAGCCATGTCGTTTTCCAAACTTTTTGCTTTTTTGTTTATCACTTAAATCTCCAACAATGGGGTCAGTTATAGCGTCCCAAAGAGTACTTAAAGCAATTGCAATGCTAACCAAAGTTCCAGGCATACCCAAAGCAGCCGAACCAAAATACATAACGAAATTATTCATTGTTTGAGAAATTACACTATAACCTGTGTTACCTATTCCATAATTTAATTTAGAAAAAGCATTTATTTTTTTATTTTTTACCGACATTACAATTCTCCAAAATGTTATGTAATATATTTTATTCTACCTTAAAACTTATGTCAAGAAGTAAAATCAAATAATTATTTAACAAGTTTAAAAATTAACATAATTTTATATATTAATTTGTATAATTTTTGTTTACTTCTTCAAAATATGTTTAAGGAGTAATTATGAATTCGATACAAAAAATTACACAAATTTACAAAAACAAATTTAATAACAGTGCAGATTTTGTGGTTCGTGAATTTATAGCCTTTCAAAATTGCAAAGCGTGTGCGATGTTTGTTGACGGAACCGTTGATAAACAATTTTTAATTTCAGGAATGATGAAACCACTACAAGACAGCAAAAAAATTCCAGAAGGAAATATTGCGGATTTTGTAGTAGCAGAATTAATTGGTTTTGTTCAAGCAAAAAAAGAAACTAATCAAGATATTATAATAAACACTATGCTCAATGGTTTTTGTGCCATAATTTTTGAAAACACAGATGAAGTTGTGCTTGTGGACAGCACAAAATGGATTGTTAGAACACCAAATGAACCTCCTACAAGCGCAGTTATGAAAGGTCCAAGAGAAGGTTTTGTGGAAGATATAATGACTAACAGCATTTTATTAAGAAAAAGATTAAAAACCCCAGATTTTGTTTATGAAAAAATAGTTTTAGGAAAATATACAAAAACTCAAGTTAGAATAGCTTACATAAATTCTATTGCAAAACCTTCCATAATACAACAAATAAAAGAAAAACTAGAAAAAATAAATATAGATGGCATAATTGATAGCCATTATATTGCCGAAATTTTACAAAACAGAAGACATACAATTTTTAAACAAATTGGCGAAGCTGAAAAACCAGATATCGTTGCAGCAAAACTTTTAGAAGGTCGTGTAGCCATTTTAGTTGATGGTTCCCCGATTGTTTTAACTATACCCTACATTTTTATTGAAGACATACAAAATAGCAATGATTATTATTCATCGTCACTACGGGCATCAATTCTTAGAATTACCAGACTAATTGGTGCAGTTTTGTCTATTTTACTTCCTGGCACATATGTTGCACTACTTATGTACCACTGTGATATTATTCCAATAAAATTTTTGGTAAGCATTGCAAACAGTATTCAAGGCATACCTCTTTCGCCTTTTCTTGAAGTTCTTTTTATAGTTTTTCTGTTTGAAATGCTTTATGAAGCAAGTTTAAGAATGCCCAAGTATTTAGGGTTAGCACTGTCAATAGTGGGAGCATTAATTTTAGGTGATACAGCGGTAAAAGCAGGTTTAGTTAGCCCACCAGCTGTAATGTTAGTTGCACTTACAGGTGTTATGAGTTATACAATTCCCGACCAATCGCAACAAATTGCTTTTTTAAGATTAATATTTACTATTATAGGTGGAACATTAGGATTATATGGAATTGTTATAGGTAGCATAATTTTAGTTGCATATATGACTAATCTTGGATCTTTTGGAACATCATATCTTACACCAATGTCACCTTTTACATACAAAGACCAAAAAGATGGAATGATTAAAATGCCAATAACTGATATGCAATATCGCCCAACAGTTATTCCAAACATCAATCCTAAAAGGCAGGGAAAAAATGAAAACAGTAAACACTAATCAATTTACAATAATTATTTTTTATCTTGTTATTTCAACTAAATTATTCACTATGTTACCAAATTTATTTTCATTTGCAAACAATGATGCTATTTGGTCTATGATTTTATTTAGTATAATTGATTTTTTACTTTTTATTTTAATTATACAAATTATAAAAAACAATCCAGATACAACTTTAATTCAGTTTTTGCATAAATATTGTGGGAAATTTTTAGGAACAATAATATTAATTATACTTTTTACTTTTATTATTTTTAAGCTTTTATTTATATCACAAGAAACACACTCGTTCTTTGTTGAATTTTTGTTTGAAGATATGAATATGTTGGCGTATATTCTACCCTATTTGTTTTGCATTGGGTATCTAGCTATTAAAGGAGAAAAAACAATTGCTCAAACCTTAGAAATATTTTCAGTTATAATATTACTAGGTTTTATTGTTAGTTCAGTAACAGCATTAGGATATGTTAGCAAAGAAACTTTAGCACCATTTTTTCAAAATGGTTTTATGCCAATTTTAGATGGAGTTTACCATTCATCATTCTATTTTGGAAACTCTTTCATTCTTTTATGTTTTATGGGTAAAATTAAAATAGAAAAAAAATATAATTTAAAAACTACATTATCTGTTACTTTAGCGTTTTTATTTTTAATTTTAATGGCAATAGTGCTTTACGAATCATATGGACAAACAGTTAAATACATTGATTTTGCAATTGCCGATTTACCAAAATATAATCCTTTTGTATCAGATGTTGGCAGACTTAATTGGCTTAGTGTTGTAGTTTGTTCAATTGCAATTTTTATTCAAAGTTCAATATTTCTATATGCTAGTAATCAATGTTGCAAAAATCTATTAAAAATAAAAAAGAACATATGGGCAACTGCTATAAACTTTATTATTTTAACAATATTTGCTTTACTTTATAGATACAGTTTGCCAAATATGCTTGATGCCATTAATGGTATTTGGAGTTTTGTTTCAATTGCTATAATAAGTGTGTTAACATTAATTTGCATTATTGCAATAATTATAGGAGGTATAAAATGGAAAAAGCATTAAAATACCGACTTGTAATTTGGGTAGTTGTAATATTTTTTATAATTTTAACATCTGTAACTTTCCCTCTACAAAGCCAAATTCAAAAAACTTGTTTAGCAGTTGGTTTTGGTATTGATAAAGTAGATGGTCAAATAGAGATAAGTGCACAAATAATTATTCCTCAAGCAGGAGGAGATTACTCGCAAACACAAGAAATTATTTCAAACAGAGGAGCAAACATAGCTGAAGCAGTTTCTAATCTTGAATTAGAAACTGGCAAAAACTTATCATTAGACCATTGTCATGTTTTGGTTATAAGTAAATCGCTTTGTGAAGAAAATATTATAGAACACTTAGATTATCTTATACGAAGTAATTTGATGAATAACAATACTGTTTTAATATACACAAATGGAACATCAAAAGAAATTTTATTATCAAGTTCACAGTTAAATACAAGTGATTTAAATAATTTGCAAAACATAACAAATTATAACAATTCACACGATAGTTCAAGTGGAATTAGTTTAATTGATTTTGTAAATGAATATATGTCACCTACTTCAACTTCGCTTTTTACAAGTATTGAAGTTAATAGTACTGATGAAAGTTCATCAAATTCAAACAATCAACAAAACAATAATGGTGCAACTACCAGTCAACCTTCAAAAGAAGCAACTACTTTAAAAAATGATGGAAGTGGTGTTGTGTTTTTAGAAGGCAAAAAAGTTCTTGATATAAAAAAAGAAGAAATGTGGAAATTAAATTGGTTTGACCCTAGATTTAAAGTTGGTAGTATACAAATTGAAAATATTTCTGATGAAAAACTTAAAAATGCTAATATGAATTTTTATATTAAGAAAAAAGATATGCAAATAAAACCAAAATTTGTAAATAACACTCCTATTATTGAACTAAATTTACAATTATTATTGAAAGCCACAAATATAACTCAACAAGATAAATATATTGTACCAACTGGAACTAACTACATTTCTGACACTGTAAAACAAGCAATTTCAACAAAAATTCAAAATGAAGTAAATGATGCCGTTCAATTATGCAAAGATAATAGTTTGGACATTATCAAAGCATACAACATTTTTAACACTGTGCTAAATAAAGAATGGAAACAATATTTAAGCAGTTTAAATTCGCCTTATGAATATTTAAATCATTTAGTTGTAAATGTAAATTTAGATGCAACATTTTACAAATAAAAAAACATCTATAATTAGATGTTTTTTTATTCACCTTTGTAATAAATTAATGCCATATATCTAGCACGCTTTATTGCAGTTGCAAGTTCGCGTTGGTGTGCAGAACAAACACCAGTTTGTCTGCGTGGTAAAATTTTACCTTTTTCAGTTATAAATCTACGAAGTTTTGCAACATCTTTATAATCTATAGATTCAACTTTATCTAAACAAAATTGACAAACTTTGCGTTTTTGCATTGGACGGCGTTTACGGTCAAAAGCACCTTCAACACGAGCCTTGCGGTCAGCCGTTTTTTGTTCAGCTTTAGCATCATCATTTTGAGCTTGTTCAGCATTTAATTGTTCTTCAACAACATTTTCTTCTTGATTGCTCATTGTTTTCTCCTTTTATTATTTAATTAAAATGGTAACTCACCATCATCAATTGGTTCAAGTTCTACAACTGGTTCAGAATTTGTTTGCTCATCAGAATTAGCAGTATAACCTTCATCGTCAGTGCGTTTGCTTCCAACAAATTCAACATCATCTGCCACAACTTCAGCAACAGTTCGTTTTTGCCCTTCTTTGGTTTCATAGTTTCGCATTTGCAAATAACCAGAAACAGCAGCTTTACTACCCTTGCGTAAATATTTATGACAATTTTCAGCTAAACCACGCCAAACAACAATGTTAATAAAATCAGTTTCACGAGTTCCATCACTGTTTGCAAATCTTCTTGAAACAGCTAACGAGAATGTACAAACTGGAACACCACTGTTTGTAGTTGTAATTTCTGGGTCACGAGTTAAATTTCCAATTAAAATTATTTTGTTCATAAAAAACCTCTTTCACTTTATAAGTGTTTATTATTATTTATCCTTTTTAACAAACATTTTACGCACAAAATGTTCTGTAATCATCATTTGTTTTTCCATTTCGCGTGGCAAAGTAGGTTCTGAAGTAAAATTCATTAAAACATAATAACCTTCTTGACGACCGTGAATAGGATAAGCAAACTTTTTCATTCCAATTTTATCAAAAGTTTCAATAGTACCACCGCTTGATGTTACCATATTTGAAAACTTTTCAATGATAGCTTCACGAGTTTGTTCATCTGCATCACTTGAAATGATGTACAATAATTCATACTTATTCATAACGGACCTCCTTTTGGACTAAACGGCATTACACTTGTAATGCAAGGAACGGCAAAAAATTGCAATTCTTGAATGCCAGTATATCATATATGTAAAAAAAATGCAAGGTTTTTTTATAAAATCACCTTGCATTTTATTTCATCAACTACCTAAATTGGGGTCAGAATTAGATTGATTATTATTTTCTTGTTTGCCTTGCGTTTCTGCATTTATTTGCTCTAAATTACTTTCTTTAACTATATTTTCTAATTTTTGTTCATCAGTTTGTTCTTGATTTTCTTCTTTATTAGAAATTTCTTGTTCATTTTGTTTTATATTTTCTTTTTTTGTTTTCTCTGCTAATTCTTTTAGTTGTTCTATTTGTTCTCGTTTACGACGCTCTAACTCTGCCTCAATTCGTTTACGCCTTGCTTCATCTTTTGTTTTCTTAGCAATTTTTTTGTTTGAATTATGCAAAACATCTAACATCTCTTTTTGTGTAGTTATTTCATTTTTAAATTTATCTTCGGTTTTCATAAGGTCAGTTTCCAACATGTTTTTAAAGTTTTCACTGCGTTTATTATCTTCTTCAATTTGATTAAATAATTCAGCTTCAAATTTCCTATCAAATATAAATTTAAGCAAAAATAACACAATTACTAATAAAGCTAAACCACCAATTACAAAATACCAATTATCAAATATAAAAACAACAAAAGAACCTACATTAGGAATTGAAAATGATAACTTTCCAGTTATATCCGAAATAACAACAGGAGACAAATTATATCTTGACATAGCAGCAGAAAAATTTTGTTGAGGGTCAACTTTTGTATTAAAATTAATATCGTCATTGTAATTGGTCATATTGCCAACTATCCAAACCACCCCATCAGGATAAGTTGTTGTTATTTCTGTCCAAAAAATTATACCAATCTCACCCTTTTCAACGCCATTATATTCAATAATATCGCCCTCAAAAACATCATCATAAGTTTCAACACTTTCTAATGCTAATAAACAATTTTGTGGAACTTGAGGAGCTAATTCATTATCATCTGCAACTACCACTCTTAACCCCAACATTGAAAGCATTCCGTACAACAAACCAATTATAATTGCTATTGTTAATAAAACAGTTGCTATTATGGAACAAACAGTAGCACCTGTTGAAACCTGGTCTGTTGAAACCAAACTGCCTGTTGAATACGCATTCATTTGTATTTCTTTAATATCTCGCAACTGAGTTGAATACTGACTTTGGTCTGAAGCTTGAATTGCTTGATTTATCAATTGCTCTTTCTTTTTTGACTTTTTAGAAGATTTATAACTGCGAATTTCAACCGTATCTACCTCTGGCAATTCTTGTTTTAATATCTCACCAGTTGTATCTTTATTAAAAGGTACATCATCTAAATTGATTTTCGACATTTTTTCTCCTTCATTTAAAAAAATGTTTATTATACTTATACACATTATAATATCAAAGTTTTTTACTAAAAACAAATGATTTATATAAAAATAAAAAGAAAAACCTATTTTTTATTAGATTTTTCTTTTACAAATTAAATATGTATAACAATCCAAAAATTTTATGCAACAGGAGCATCTCTTCCTTTTCTTGCCTTTACTTCTTTTTTTAATTTTTCTAACCATTCTTGATATTCCGATTTTTTAGGTGTTACTGTACTAGGTAAAGGCGTAGGACTAATTTTAGTATTATCTACCATATCAAATTTTTTAAATATTTGCACTGGTGATTGAACATAAAAATGGTGTTGCTGTACTTTATCTTTATCTGATAAACTAATATTTTTCAACTTAGATTCTACTTCAGATTTTACTCTTGCTTCAATTTTTGATTGTTGTTCTTTTCTTGTTTTTTCATCTATTCCTGGATGATTAGAATCATAAATTGCCATCAAATTATTAACTTCATTTTTAATAAAATCATCGGCTTGAGAATGTGCATCATCTTTTAGTTTATTAAGATTTAATGCATTACAATTATTAGCCATATTTTGTAATGCCAAAGACAAAATAAAATTATTTAAACCACTTTTTTGTGAAGGTATAAAAGAAGTAATTTGTTGAGTTGATGTGTATTGCTGAGGTGTTTTTATCAAACCAGATAAAAAGCCCTTAGCATCACTAGCTTTAACATTTCTAACATCTTCAAGTGAAACGCTTTTTATAAAATCTTCACTGGCACCACCCAAAAGAGAAACCTTTTCTTTATCAATTCCCATTCCTGCTTGTATTGTTTGAATAGAAGAAATTTTGTTACAGCCTTTAGGAACAATTCGAATACCATTAGATGTGATTAAAATATCTATTTCATTTTCATATTTTTTTCTTATTGCTTCTGGTTGATTTGCTAATGTTAACACTGTTTCAACCATAGAATTTATTTGAGATGTAAATAATAAATCTTCTTTATCCTTATCTGAGTTGTGTTTGATAACTGGGAAAAGTAGCCCTTTTTGTAATCCACTTTCTATATTTACATTTTTAAAAGCATTGGGATTATCTACAACTGGTGTAACTGTAATTCCATATGCAGAATCCATAGCCATTAAAAAACCTTCATCATTTGGTTCTGGATTATATTTTAATGCTTTTAAACTTTTTTGCGCATAGTTTTTAAATTTTATAGAAGTATAAAAATTAATTATCTTCTGTAAAACATTTGTAGATGATGGTTTATCAACAATCCTTTCAGTTGTATAGGTATTATTTAAGTCACTTATTGAAATGACATTTTTTTCAGAATTTAAAACATCTAAAATTGTTGTAACAGCTGATTTTGGAATTTTATTATTTTTAATAACAGTTCTAGTTCCATCATCATTTACTTCCTCTATATATGCCCCACAATTACACGAAACAAATGAATGATTAAAAGTTTTACCTGCTTTTTTTCTTGTACTTTCTAAACCAGAAGATGAATTTACAACAACCAAACCACCACGACTTTCTGCCAGATTTACAACATCTTTAAATTTTAATTCTGGTAACTTTAATGTTTGTTTAACAGAATTAGCATTGCTTACTTGAGATATATCTGTGCTTAATGAAATGATTTGGTTAGTTTTAAATTTTGTATCAGCACTTTTTAAAACAGACTTGCGAATGCTATAATTAACAATTGCTTTATTTACATTTTTTTCAAACTTTTTAGGACGAAATTCTATTATATATTTTTTTAAAATATCATAAATTGGTTCTTTAGGTTTACCGTTAGGCATAATTTCCCCCCTTTTTTATATGTTTATTATACCACTTTTTCATATTTTAGTCAATATAAAAACATTTTTATCCATAAAAACACTTTATAACTAAAATTGGTTGCTAAAACAAATAAAAATATGTTATAATTCATTTACAATTAATTTTAAGAGAGGTATTTTATGAATATTTGGCATGATATTGATATTGAGCGCATTAATGCTGATGAATTTGAAGCATTTATAGAAATAAGCAAAGAAAGTAAAGTTAAATATGAATTAGATAAAAGCACTGGTTTAATATCTTTTGACCGTTTGCTTCACACTAGTATGGTTTACCCTGCTAACTATGGTTTTATTCCAAAAACTTTGGGTGGTGATGGTGACCCACTTGATGTATTAGTAATATGTTCTGAACCACTTATACCGGGTTGTTTAGTAAAAGCAAAGCCAATAGGTGTTATAAATATGATTGATGATGGCGAAATGGACGAAAAAATTATTGCTGTTGCAAGTAAAGACCCTTTTTATTCTAATGTTGAAAATATGGACGATTTACCTCAACACACATACGACGAAATGGTACATTTCTTTAAAAGATACAAAGAATTACAAAATAAAGTTACTGAAATAACTTCTGTTGAAGGTATTGAATCTGCTAAAAAAGTAATTAAAGATAGTATTAACAATTATCGTGCAGAATACGATTCTTAATATAAAAGCCTGAATAAAGGCTTTTTTTGTTTTTTCTAATATACATTTAACTACATATTTTGCATTTTTGTTAACAAATTTTATTTGCTAATAGAAATATTTTTTGTTATAATATTTTGATGAGTATGATAAAACCCGAAACAAATAGTGGTATAATTTACGAAAACAATTATAAAAAACAAGCAACCTTGCTGTCTGTTGCAGCAAGTTTTTTGCTTATTTTAATTGGTGCATTTTTTGTTGTTTATAGTTTTACACACTATGCAAAACCAGTAAACGGGATTTCTATGCAACCAACTATAAATGAAAGTTGGAGCTTTAATCAAGAAGATTCCTCCAAATATGATATTGTAGTAATTAATAGATATCAAACTGCTCAACGAAATGATATTATAATTGTTGATGTTTCAGAATATTTCGGAACACCAAAACTTTTAATAAAACGCCTTATAGCAGTTGGCGGTGATAAGCTTTCAATAACTTGGGACGAAACAAAAAATGAATGTGTTGTACGAGTAAATGATAAAATTTTAGATGAAGAATACTTGGATAACAATAATTGGAAAAGCAAAGCTGATGATTTTAATAACTATAAAAGTTCTACTTCGTGGATTATAAATAAAGAAGGTCTAAAATTAGAAATTTTAGATGATGAATATGGTTCAATAATTATACCTGATGGTTATTTCTTTGCAATGGGAGATAACCGAAACAACAGCACAGACTGTGCATCATCTACTTATGGTCCACTACCTGTTTCAAAAATTTTAGGAGTTGTGGATTGGGTGGCTAAATATGATTCATTTTTAAATTGGATTTTACGAAATGTGTTTGGTGTAATATTAAAAGAGGAATAAAATGAGAAAAATAATTTTAATTTGTGTTGGAACATTAAAAGAAAAATATTGGACTGATGCGTTTGAAGAATATAAGAAACGAATTAATAAATTTTTTGATTTTGAAATTATTGAAATACCAGAATATAAATTAACCGATAAACCAAACGAAAATAATATTAAAAAAGTGTTAATAAATGAAGGAATCAAAATTAAGGAAAAAATAAAAAATGACAATATTTGTTCATTATGTATTGAAGGTAAACAATTAGACAGTATAGAGTTTGCAAAATATATTGAAAAAAATACAAATAACAATCCTTTATATTTTGTAATTGGTGGAAGTTTTGGCATTGATAATTCAATTAAAAACAAAAGCTTTAACTTAAGCTTTGGAAAAATTACCTACCCTCACCAACTTATGAGGATATTATTTGTTGAACAGATTTATCGAGCAGGAACAATAATTAACCACATTGAATATCATAAATAAAAAGAACTATGTCATCCGACATAGTTCTTTTTTAATCAACATAAGCCATTTGTATGTAGAAATTTGGAGTAACATTCTTTAAGTATGGAGAATTTCCTCCATATCCCCAAATATCTGATAACGAACTCCATTCAGGGAAATTACCTGAAGAACTCATACCAGTTAAATAGTAACAACCATCTAATAAATTTGTAGGATAATTAGAAACCCAACCACCTTGTCGATAAATATAAATACCAGCAAAAGAATGATTTAAACCAACACTTTGAGCACCAAATATAATATTATCACTCATAGCACCTGTTGTTATTGCTTCGTTAGAGTAGAAATAACAATTTCTTGCTGTCACAGCAACAGTAGCATTTCCAACCAAAGCACCAACTTTAAATGTTGAAACAGAGTTTAAATCAACGGTAATATATTTTACTTTAGCATAAGAGTTTAAAATTCCCACAGTTGCAGAAGTTGTATACTGACCTACAAGACCGCCATAGTAACCAGCTTGCAAACCAGTTACATTACCTGTTGCAAAACATTCATTAATTGTTCCTTGCTCAGTAAGTTTACCAACAATTCCACCAAATGTTCCTGTAATATTTGTCCAATTTAATGAAGTAAAACATTGTTGTATTGTTCCTGAATTTTCATTTGCAATTCCACCATAAATACTGCTTGTATTGTTAGTTGAGAATGTTAATGAAGCATTTTTATTATAAGTAGTACCAACAACAGCACAATTTGAAATTGTTCCGCTATTTTGTATAACAATACCACCAAACAGAATTTGTTGTGTAATCCTTTCTGATGTGTAATTAGCATATTGAACAATTAAATTTTTAATTATAGCATCACCGCCCTTTGTATTACTCAAAGAGGCAAATAATCCATATCTAGTTCCCATTTGTAACGATAAAATGGATTCAACAAGAACTTTATGTCCTGCACCATCTAAGTTATAAAACGCATTTGAAGTAGAACTACTAACCACACCAGTGATAGTCACATCACGAGTTAATACATAATATCTACTTAAAATAGTTGTGTTTTGTGAAATATTCATTAAGCCTCTACCTTCAACTATTTGATATGGATTTTCTTCTGTTCCTGACCCAGTTGATAAATCACCTTTATATATTGATAAGTAAGGCACCCCGTAGTTTTTATTCATATCTACAGACCAATTATTATCAAAAGTCAAATTCTTTAATGCGTTAAAATTAACACTTGAAGTTAATGTAGCTGTGTTAAATAATGCTGCTGGCATTAAACTAATATCTGCACAACCATAAAGTTTTCTAAGTGTTAACAAAGCATTTGATGACCTTCCACCTAAAACTGTACCTACACGAGCAATTTGAACATATGCAACATCATCACTAACAGAAAAATTCATTACTCCAAGTAAATTGCTTACACAGTCTGAATGATCATAACCGATTACACCGCCAATGTATGTTCCCAATTCGGAATTAGTAGGACCAAATGCATTAGTTAAATTCAATCTTCCCATAGTGTAACAATTTGTTGTAGAACCAATATTTTCTTGATGTCCAACTAATCCACCAATATATAACTTAAATGTAACAGTTTCAAATATTGTTTCATCTGAGGTTGTTGTTGTGTTTTTTATATTTAAGTCAACAAAAGACCAACACATATTTATTGACCCCATATTGTTACCAACTAATCCACCAACATAAATAATTGATTTATCTGTTAAACCACCATTCATAGTTACATTTAATGTTGAAACATCATAATCTGAACTTGTTAAATTTTCTAACGATGCTAATTCAGAAATTTTTTGCGAAATGTTCGTACTTACACTAGGCAAATAACCTGCTTGACAGTTTATTAATATTCCTTTGTTAATTCCAGCAAACATACCAATATTCATTGTTTCATTTTGTGTATTAACTGTATTTTCTGTAACTACAACACTAAGTTTTGGTAAAATCACATTAATTCCTGAAACAACAATATTATCACCTATTTCGGCAAATGCACCTATACTATCACCCAATTCAGCAACTAATGTTAAATTTTGTTCGCTATACTCAATTATAACACCATTACCAACCAATCTAGAACAATTTTGTACAATCATATTCATATCTGTTGAAAAATCTGCATCAAAATGTTCAGCATCAACAATTATAATTTTGTTTGGTAAATCACTGTTTTCAAAATATTGCTTTAATTCTGATAAACTTGAAGCATAAACAGGAACCATATTCCCACCAACTTCAAAGTTTAAGTAAGCACCCAAGCTTGTTGGATAAGCAAACGAATAAACATTTCCAACCTGTCTTGTTGTCCACTCTGCACCTGAAAATGTGAACGAGTTTATTAAAAACATATCATCAATGTCTTCTATGCGCTCTGCTCCACTATTTGTTTCTAGAACCCCAGATAGTTCAAAGTTATAATAACAAGCAGTCATCAAAGTTCCTTTTGCTTTGTTTCTACCAATTATAGCACTAACAGAAACTACATCTCTTGATGTATCCAATCCATATTGTGAAATTACAGATGTTGTTAAACAACTTGATACAGGACAATATGCTTGACCAACTAAACCACCCATATCTAAATTATCTTCATCAGAAGAACTTGCAGTATATGATAATAAACCATAACTTGCACAGTTTTGAATAACACAATAACTTCTACCTGCAATACCACCAAGCATTGAGTACATAAAACCATAAACTTCCACATTACACATTGAAATACTTTCACTTATTGTTATGTTTGTATTAGCAGAGCAATCTTGTGTTGTTGAACTTGCAAAGTTTTGAACATCTCCTACTACACCACCAACAAAAGCTTGAACAAGTTTTGATTGACCTTTTGTAAATCCACCATAAACATTTAAGTTACCAAGCACAGTATTTCCTACAATTATTGAAGTTTGAGGGATATTGTTACCAGAACCACTAACAACAGTTTTTGTTAAACCAATTAAACCACCAGCGAATACATCACAAGCAATTAAATTATTAACACTTGAACCAACCGAAATTTTGGTGTCAACTACATTCCACATAATTCTAGCATTAGCGTTTAATGTAGATGTGCCATAAATAATATCCATAGTAACTTTACCAGCAAGGCCACCTACATAAACTGTTGAATCTGAAGCAAAAATTTTCCACTCATTTTCGCCTAAAACATTATTATATCTTAATGTTACATAATTATCATCACCAATTATACCACCAATGTATAAATTGCCTTGAACCGTAGTTTTTAATATAACTAACTTCATTGTAACATTACAATTAGTTATTTCACCTGCTCCAGAATTTGATGATGCACCAACTAAACCACCTATATAAACATTTGATGACTGAGTTGTAGATATATCAAAATCTACATTTACAACAGAATACATTAAATTAAGAGTACCTTGATTACTACCTATTAAACCACCAAAGTATAAAGAAGGTGCAACAGAATAATTAGAAACTGTTACTATGTTAAATTTTATTGAGCCAAAATCGGAAATTTCCATATTAGTTTTTCCATTTGCTAAACCAACTACACCACCGAAACTTGTTTGAGTACTAGCACCATCACTGCGTACAATATAGTTTGTGTTTTTAATTGTAAGCCCACCAATAATGCTTAAATTTGAATATGTACAATTATCTGAATATCCAACAAAAGCACTAACAGATGTTTTTTCATTAACACTAATTTCTTTATTATCACCATTTATTGATATTTTTATATTTTCAAAAGTAGAGTAGTTTCTTGCTTCACAAGCAATCAAACCAAAATAACTTGAAACATTATTTTCATAAGATGTTATATTTTCAGGGAAAACAAAATTAATATTAGAGATTGAGAATGCAGACACAATTCCGAAAACTGATTCAAAAGTTGCAAGTTGTTCAGCACTAAAACCTGTAAATGTTATTGTTGCCGCATTACCATCACCAACATAACCACGAAGTTGACCACTTATTGCCGTTTTTTCAGTTAATGCTTTTCTATCTCCCCAATCTGAACCTTTTATAGTTATATCGCTTATTAACAGATATTTACCACCTAATCCACCAACCATATATTCCAAAAATTCTTCAACAGTTGAAATTTTAACTTGACTAACAATTTTACCTAAAGCTATAGTTGGGAATATGTTTGATGAAAGTTCAGTGTCAAGATTCCAAACATTACTTGTTAAATTACTAAACGCCATTTGATAAACCGCAGGGTCATAAACAACATCTTTTATTGTTGTTGAATTACCTATTACTGTTTCATAACCTTTTTCATTTTCCTTTCCAACCATTGAAATAGTTATTAAAGGATTTGTTATAACAGTGTCTACTACCACAGCGCAACTTTCAGCCGATGGATAAAGACCAGATTGAACATCTTTCAAAAACAATGTTGAACGAGTTTCAACCG
Organism: uncultured Clostridia bacterium; assembly: GCA_944384415.1. Classification (GTDB taxonomy): domain Bacteria; phylum Bacillota; class Clostridia; order Christensenellales; family UBA1242; genus UBA7584. The sequence goes on from CALWTF010000011.1 coordinate 41,890, forward strand.
ATGTTTCTTTATCGTAAGAAGTTCCTCGGTAAGTTTTATATAAAACAGCACCAGCAATGGTTCCATAGTTATATCCACCAGCAAGTTTTGTTTCTAATGAACTTAATTGATTGTTTAACAAAGTTAAACTTGCTTTGTCTGATTGTGTTCCAAATGGGTCAGTCATTGCACCAACAAAACCACCTGCAGCTTTATCGCTAAACATTAATTTACCTGAAACAGAAGTAGCAGTACCACCAGCATATACAGCCCCAGTAGACCAACATTCATCAATATAACCAGAAATTTTTACAATGTCGTTTCCACTTTCATCTTTTTCAAAATAAACATTACCATCTTCAGTATCAACATCACTACCAGTTAAATTGTAAATATTTGTAATATTAAATAAATCACGAACATTAATTTTATCACTAGACATAGCCTGACTTGCTATAATTTCACTTGGTTTTTCTAATCTTGAATTATCTACAGCCAAACCTATAATACCACCAGCAACTTGTGCTTCATCATTAATGACAGCTACACGACTGTACGAAGTTTCAATAACCCCGTATTTCAAACTATAAATTGTACCGTTTTCATTTACCACAACAGTTGAACCACGATTTAAACCAACCAATCCTCCAATTGCATTTGATTCACCTTTAAATAAATTAGTGTAACCTACATACTTAGTTGCATCAAGGTCAATATGTAAGTTTTGATCATCAGTTAATTGTGATTGTGTAGCCTTAGCTATAAATGATTGTGTAATTTTACCACGGTTTTCACCAACAAGTCCACCTACAAAGTTATTACCCCATAATTGTTGTTGATATTGATTTTCATCTGTTACTACAAATTGTATTCGCGAAACTATCACATAAGTATCAATTATACCAAAAACTCCACCAACGATATCAGCATAAATTGTTACCTCACCACTTGTTGAACAATTTACAATAGTAGCATCAGCGCTTGGGTCAACACGAGTAATAATTCCAGCAACTCCACCTGCATATGAATAATTATAAGATTTAACATAAGAAGCATTGTTGTTTACCACTTGAGTTTCTAAATAGTGATAACGATATCCATAACCATAAGCTGACTGACTAGTAGAATAATCCACATAAACAGAAACTGAACTAGAAACATTTTCAATTTGACTGTCACCATAAATTAATCCAGCTAATCCACCAGCAACATTTCTTCCAGTAACTTTTGCATTAGAGTTATTATAAGATTTTATAGTTATATTTTCAATTAAAGAATCACCAATTTGCCCCGCTAAACCACCAACATATGTAGCTGTTGAGCTTGAAAATTCACTTTGAATTTCTAATATCAAATTCGAAACAATACCACCAGAAATACTTTTAAATAATCCCAATGAGGTTAAAGTTGTACTATCATCAGAACCTAATGAACGACTATAATTTTTAAAACTCATTCCGTTTCCGTGAATAATTCCTGACATTGTTAATTTATCTGAAGTTGATGGAGCTACACCATTAAAATCTAAATCAGCTATTATTCTTACATGATTATCTGTTGTTTGACCAAAGACAGTTCCTGAAAATAAATTATTAAAATCACTAACTGAAGCAATTAAATAAGGATTTGTTGATGAACCAATACTATACCCCACTTGATAAACATAGTTTAAATCACGATAACTAGTTGCAATATTATTTGCATCAACAAGTTGAGGACCTTTTTTCAATGAACTTGTGCTTGGCATTACCCAAGTTGCCATTTTTGCTGCTTCATCATCTGGATTGGTTGTAAATACAAATCCAGCAAAATATGTTCCATTAGGGTCATTCCATTCAGATGTTTCTTCATCATTTTCAACTTTATCAGAAAGACCCAATGCTGGTTCATCATTATGTACTACATAATTAGAGTTTATTAAATAGTAGCAATTTTCTATTAATCCGCTGTTTAACACTTGTTCTTCATCATCAATACCAGTAAACGGACCTACATTTGAACTAAAGTTTTCAACATCACTCATAGAATAACTATATTTAATCACACTTTTTTCAGTTGAATTATTATAAACAAAACCACCTGCTGCTCTTTGAGTTTTAATTATAATATTTGAATAACTGTTTTCAATACTTCCTCTGTTTACATTTACAAAACCACCAACTGTACCGTGTGAATAAATAACTCCTAAAGTTACTTTTCCACCAGAATCAGTCGTAATTGAATTTTGCATACCCTCAACATAGCTTGTTGTTATTCTACCATTTGTATCATTTATAGCAACCAAACCACCTGTTGAATTATAAACGGTTGCATCAGAACTTGATTCTACACCTGATGTTGTTGTATTAACCAAATAGCCATTTGCAAAATATGAAGATGAAATAACCCCGCTGTTGTAACCAGCAATTCCACCCAAATTACCAGCACTAAAAATATTAATACCTTGAGTACTTGTTACACCAGCACTAACACCAAGAACTTCTTGTCCACTTACTCTTCCAACCCGTGAGTTTGTTATATATCCACCATCATTCATTCCAACAATACCACCAGTATATACTAATACATCAGCTCCACCCACAGTACGACTGGTTGAAATAAAAGTACTTGCAATTGTTGGTTTAATGCTTGAATTACTGTTTCTTATTAAAGATTTTAATTCAAGAAATTGTTTTTCAGCAGTTGAATTAATTTCTTGAGCATTTAAGCTTGCATAATATAACCACTTTCTTGAATTATCCCCTGTCGTAGTTTCATCATACCATTCGTTATTTAATGTAGTAACAATATCACAGTTAGTAATGCTTCCACCTTCATTTTTACCAGCAATATAACCAAAATTTACTTGCGGTACATTTTGTGCATTAATATAAATGGTTTTTGAAACATCTACAATTAAATTTTTAATAACCGTACCAGATGAAATTGTGGTAAAAAGTCCAAGATTTAATTCGCTAGTTGAAGCACCAGAACTAGTAGTTGTTGAAACATTTATACCATTTAAATAAATAATATGACCATTGCCATCAAGTGTTGAAATTGCAACATTAAGAGGTGTCCAATTTGTAAGTGTTATATCTGACATTAAATAATAGTTTCCACCTTCAACAACATTTTTTAATCCTGCCTCATCATATATAGGTGTTGGTTTATCTGCTGTGCTTGTATTTTTAAACACTACATTAAATTGTGTTGAAATTTCACGCAAACCTATTCCACCAACTATTGATGATTCATCATCAGTTGCATTAATAAAATTAAACTTATATACATTATTTTCAAATGTATAATAAACCTTTAATCCTGCTTGTAAAGTTGTTGACAATAAAGTTTTACCAACTAATGCATAACCAGAACTTTCATTGTATGATACATTGAAGTTATTACAAGTATTATTAACAGAACTAATTGCACGATAGATAGAACCGTCAAGGTAGTACCAAACACCGCCATAACCATCACCCAGCGTATTAACTGATTGTAATTGAGTTCTCACTGCATTTCTAATATTTGAGAATGACGAAGCAATATTTCCAGTGTTTTCCTCTTCTTCCTCAACAACTTTAACTGTAAACTCAGTAAAACCTGCTTGGTTATATTCATTGTTTTCTGTTTGATATAAAATGTAAGTTACATAATACTCGTTCCCACTTGCTTGATTAAAATACCCCGCTTTAAAAATTATTTTATCAGCAGTTGATGTAATTAATCTGTCATAAGAAGGAACAGCATCTTCACCATATGCAGGGCTTGTTAAACCACAGTTTGAGTAAAGCACCGTAGAACAAAATTGATTAAATTTTCCTAAATCAACACCACTATATATAAATGTGTATCCCATTTCATCAGCAAGTTTAGTACCTGAATAAAATTGACCTGGAACTATTGAACGAGATAATTGACTTAATCCAACCGAATTCCAATCAGCATCAGCAAATGCCTTTAAACTTTCATCAACACTTGTTCCCACATACTTTTTATATGTTTCATTTGTTGAACTTTGTATATTAAAATACATTTCTAATGCTTGTGCATTTTCCATACTAGGATTTAATAAGCCATTAGAAACACCTGTTACACCTAAACTATCTACAATAAAATCAACTATATATAATTTTAATACATTAACAGTTGTTTCGGTACCTCCAGTGCTAGTAACAGAGGTTACCGTTGCAGTGATTTCTAATCCATTTTCACTGCATTCAGCTTCAGGACCTACATATAAAATAAATTCTTGACTTATACTTTTTCCATTTTCTTGTTCACTTGCAGATGTTGGAACAAAATGATATCCGTTAACATAATTTTCACCTAAATCTAAAACAATTGCTTTTTTACCTGTTGTGTTACTTGCGGCAACAGAAATTTCAATTGTAGTATTAGTAACTGAACCATTCATTTGAATTGATACCGCTGTACCACGAGCAACAAGATTATCATCGTAATTTGATTTAAGAGATAAATTTACATATGGAACATATCTAGCAGTTAAAACTTTAACTTCTGTTCTTTCTGCAACAACTGAACCATCTTTCCAAGCTTTTATAGTTAAAACATATTCTGTTCCCTTCTTTACACCAGAAGCTAAGGTTGTAAGGAAATAGAAGGAACCATCAAAACTAGAAGTTTTTACACCTTTTATAGTGTTGTCATCTATATAATCTGAACTTGGAACCAATGGCACAAAATTAGCACCATCTTTCTCAACTTGCACAAATGTTATAAGGTCATTTTCATTGTATGAACTTGAAACTGTAAGATAATCAAAATCAGCATATGTATTATAAATATTTACAACCAATAAACCAGTTTTACCCGAAGATATTTCTTCTGAATCAGCTTTTCCTGCTGCTACATCAGTTGGTTCAAGATAATGCAATACTTCAATAGAGCTTATTTTAGTTGGTAAAATTTCAACTAATATTTCAAGTTTTTTAACTTCTTCTTCTAAATCGTTATAAATAACAAATGTATATTTTAAAAGCACAGGAGAAGTTATATATTTTTCGTATAAATTAATATTAAACTCGGCAAAAACATATTGACCAAAGAACTCAATAAATTTATTTTTTGTTAAGGTTATCTCATCTACTAAAGATGTTATATCAGCACCTGTTAACTCCCCTAATCCAGAAGTTAGATATGGGCTATTGCTAACTTGAACTTCATTTTTTATGTTATTAGTTACAATTACATCATCAATCTCTAATTTTACAGAAACATAATCGTTAATGTTATCAAGTAAAACATCAGTTGCATCTGTATATATTGTTAATGTAACTGGTTGATTTTCACTTGTTTCAATGCTTGCAGATGTAGGATAAATGTTAGCATCAGATACGCCTTTATATATTCTTATTTCCCAATCTGTTGAAAGTTCAAAAGCTTTACCAAATAATAATTCGGTAGTTGCATTATCAAATCTTAAAGTTCTTTTATCTGTCAGCTCGTTGTTTTCATCAAAGAATACTAAATCCATTTCTAAAATTGATGAAATACTTAAAAATAAATCTTGTAAATCTGTTGTTCCTAATAAACCTTCTAGTAAATGCATTGTTTCATTAGATATAGGAATTCTTACATAATAGCTTCCATCAAATTCCCACATATAATTAACAAACTGAGCAAACTCATTTACACTTATATCAGGATTAACAGAAAGTTCATTATCATCTATTTTGTAGAAAATATATAATTCATCACTAAAATTAACATTTTTGTCCAAATGTGGAACTAAAACATCTGCACCATTAACTTGAATAAATAACAGGTGGTCATCATCACCAGATACCCAATCACTTTTATGCATTTCAAAACTAGAAAAACCAGCTATTACACAAATTTGGAAAGTAATATAAACATTTCGCACATCTTGAGCCGACATTACAGTTATTGTAACAGTTCCAGTTTTATTAAATGTTAATCTTGCAGAACCATATGTAGTTGCAACACCTGGATTAACCACGCTTACAACACTTGTATCTGAACTTGTTATATAAAATTTAGCCGAATATAAACCAGCTTTTGGCTCTGTTGCAATTTTCATTATATCAGATAACAAATATGTATAATCAGCACGCATATTATTTAATGTTGCAACAACTTTTCCTTCATCAAATTTGAAGAATACAGGAAGAATATCTTTTTCATTGTTATATAAATTAGGTGCGTGGCTAGCTGTTATATTTGTTACTTCTACACTGGCCATAATTGTTGATAGGTTAGCATCAAACAACAATGGCAAGCCAGCATTTAAATCAGTTCTTGCAGAATAATCAACCCAAACACAGTTAGACAAACCAAAATCCCATTCATATGCTTCATCACCAATTCCATAAACACCAGTAGAACCGTTTATATAATGTGTGCCCAATTCATCAGTTAATATATAACCTTGCATTTCATTTAACTTAAAACTTGTTGCCCCCATAGATTTATTACCAGTTATATTCGAAACATAATAACAATTTTCAAACTCTATGTTAGAAGCAGCATCACCTTGTGGATAATTTGCAAAATTATAAATATTGTTATATTCAACAATTTCATAACCAGTTTCTGAATCAATTGTTTCTACTTTATTATATAAAATTCCAACACTTTCATCTTCTGAACCAAATAATCCTGTAACAGCATAACATCTTTGAATAAATGAAGATGGCATACTAGCTGAAACTTTACCTATAAATTCTCCAAGATAAGTTTCAACCGAACCCATACAAATAATATCCGTTATTGCATAACAATCGTTTATGTATTCACCATTATATTGTGAAACACCTATAAATCCACCAGCAGAACCTTGTTGTAAACTTATGCTAACATTTGAATAACTGTACATTATTGCAGTTTGTGTAAGATAACCAATAAATCCACCCACAACACTATCAGCATTTGCATTATTAACAACAATATCTCCGCGATATTCAGAAGATTTCATTGTTTGACCATTTTCACCGACAAAGTTTAGTGGAACATAAGAAGCAACATAACAATACTCAATTTTTCCACCCATTGTACTTTGACCAATAAAACCACCAACATTAGTTAAACCACGAATAGAAGTGTTAGAATAATCATTTTCTGCAACTAATACTTCATAAGCTTCATATTTAACTTGTTTAAAACTTCCACCTTGGTTATATCCAGTTATGCCACCAACATTTGATGCACCATAAACTTTTACATTTGATGAACAATTATAAACATAACTTCCACCATTTTCTGTATTAAATATACCACCATATGTTGAACCAATTAATCCAGCAACATTATTAAAGTTTTCAGCAATGATATTACCTGCAACATCATAATATTGTACTTCAGCCTTTTTGCTGTTATCTTCTTCACCTGAAACACCTATTAAACCACCAATACCTGTTGCAATACTTGAGTTCTTATCTGGAGTTCCATTTATTACAGCATTTAAAGTAAGTGAAGTTTTTAAAATAATTTCTATTTCAACCATTTCACCTGTTGAAACATCTAATTCACTATCATAAGTTAAAATGCTACCGTTAACTTCACCTAAATTATATCCAATTAAACCACCAAGAAGTAAAACATCATTATTGATTGTACAATCAAAATTTATTGAAATAGCTGTTGTTCTTACCAAAGAACCTTCATTATATCCAGTAATTCCACCAATAAAGTTGACTTGTGAGTCAATGTTTGTACCTCTACCTAAAACGAAAAATTTATCAGTTATACTAACATTTACATCAGTTATTGAACCGGTATTGTAACCAACAACAGCTCCCGCATAAATTGTTTCAATTTGTTTAGTAGCAGAAACACTTGGAACACTCGACATATCAATAACAATTTGCGAATAAACAATTTCTATATTAGAAATGCTTCCTGAATTTTTAGTAAACAAACCAAAATAATTTAAAGAATTAACAGCATTTGCTTCAACCCCGCCCTCACTTCGGACATCTGACCAAATACTTCCATTATATTTAGAAGTATCAATTTTTAAGCCAGTTAATTTAAATGTTGTTTGTGTTTCTCCAAATTTAAAACTTGTTATTGAACCACTAAAACCTTCTATACCACCAAGTGGTGTCCAGTTTTCAATAGATGAAAAATCTAAATCTCTTTTTATTTGATAATGTTTATCCAGTCCTTTAACTTCAATATCACAAAAATCTTTTACATCTAAAATTTGATATGGTGCCTCAGCAGAACCGTTTGCTACCATCACCCATAAATCATAGTAAACTTCAGGGTCAGTAGCAGCAATAACCCATTCATTTTCTTCATTTATTAATTCACTATCAGACGGTTTAATTTGATTGAGTAAACTACTTGGTATTATTCTAACAACAGTATAGCCCATCTTGCCAACCACTGGTACTATCCTTGTAATACCATCAACAACTTGAATTGAAACAATTTGTTCACTTTCAGGTAAAATATCGCCAATTACAATTTCTCCATCTTTCAATTCAGCATCAAAAATAACAAAAGAAATTTCGTGACTTAATGCTTCAAATGGTGATGTGCTTACAAAAAGTTCCCAATAAGCGTTTGAAACATTTTGACTTCCAGAACTTTCCAAGTAAACACCATCAGTATCATTATAATTTAATACACCAATATTTTTTAAATGTTGAGGTTTTTTTATTTTAACAGTACAAGTAATACTGTGTTGTACACCATATTCTAAAATCCAACCTATAATATTAACTTCATATTCATCACCATCAAAATCTCGTGGTAAATGTCCCGTAACTGTTACACTGTTCCCATTGTTTTCAATATCAACATAAATTGAATCTTCTTCATATGCCAAAGCCCATTCAAAAGTTTTATAAGTAGCATTACTTGGTGATACAACAGCACGAACATTACTACTTGCTCTTCCAAGAGCTTGATCCGTAGGGCTTAAACTGTTATAATCCCAAACCTCAACATAAGTTCTGGTTGAACCACCTAACCAATTTACTGAAGTAATAGGACGATAAACTGTTAATACAAATTGTCGAATACTGGTTTTTTCGGCCCAACGATAAAGTCCATCAATACCTAATTCTTTAACTTGATATACATATGTTACAGTAATAGTAACATCTCCAGCCGTTGAAAAAGCAACAATTCTTCCGGTATTATCAATAGAAGCCGTACTTGGGCTACTAGATTCATAAGAAATTGAATCAACAGTTGCACCAGAAGGTGAAATATTAGAGTTTAATTTAAAAATTGCTCCTGATTTAACAGCAACTTCAGTTAACGGTTTTAAGTCAATTAAACCTTGGTCATCAATAACTGATTCATTACCATAAATTTGTTGTGTAATTTTTGGAACATCTTGATTTGTCGGTACAGACAATGAAACACTTTCTAAAGGAATTATAACTTTAAAGCTAGCGGTAGCAGAATTACCTGTTCCTTTTGCTGATATCGTTAATGTTGTTTCACCAGCTTTTAAAGCTTTTACAGTAAAAATTCTTTGTTCATCATTTAGTAAAACAAAACTTACAATATTTGGTGTTGAAAATGAATAATTAAATCTATCACTAGCACCATTTGCACTAAAACTAAAACTTATTTCGTCACCAATACACATTTTAGGCTCATAGTCACCAATAGTAATATCACCAACGGCAACCATTGTATTACATTTAATATATGTAACAACTTCTTGCAACCTTGTATCGTGTGAATTTGCAACAACTGCTAAAATAAAGTTAGATGTAATAAAACCTTGATTAATATAACTTATAAAAATTTTCCCATCTGAAATTTGTTCACCAAAAGCAACTTGAACACCTTCAGTATTACCAGCACTTGACACTTTAATAATAATATCATCTCGTTCTTGGGTTGTCGCATCTACACCATCAACACTTACAAGCCTTAACACATAATTTTTATTTTCAACTTGCAATGGTTCAATACTAACATCAACCTCGGTTCCCAATATAGGTTTTTGATAAGCGCTGTTTTCAAAAATTTCAATTTCTAGTGTTTCGCCATTCGTTGCTGATTCAACTTCTGGTGATGACAATGTTACATCATTAACAACACGAACACAACTAACATTAAATTCTGTTTCTTTTTCAACATAAACTTTATTTGTAACAGCATCTACAACTTGAGCTTTTAAAACCAATACTGCACTACCACTTTCTTCAGCTGTTAATTCAAAAGTTTTTACCCCTAACAATGTTCCATCTTTTACTGAAACAATACTAGGTTCATTTTTATCATCTTTTTTAGATACAACTTGATAAACAAAATTAGTGGCAGTATCATTTTCAACAGAAACAACAATTGTTTGAGGATTTAATTGAATATCGTTAATAGTAAAAAGAATATTGTTAATAGGAGTTGTTAAATCATTTATAGAATATGCCTTTATGTTAGATGAATCAAAGTTACGATAAATCATAACTTTAAAAACTTTGCTAAGTTTTTCTATTTGTTGTTCATTTGCAGAAACTGGAATGTATTTAGATGTTGCTAAAACTTGCACAATACCGCCAATACTGTCAGCATCTGCAGTCATTATTCCCTCATTATTTATACTAACACCATCAAAAACAGAATAATTACTATCAAATCGTTCATCATCTTCCGAGAGTAAAGTGAAATTCATTTCTGTTTGGTCAGTATCAGGTGAAAAATTAAATATGCTTAATTGATTTAAATCCAAACTGCTACCAGTTGCAAGTGATACTGTTGCATCGCTTTTCACTGTAAAACTTTCAACTATTGTAACAACTTGAACAACTATTTCTTCACTTTTAACCTCATCATTATCTTGTGACACAACAACAAGCCTAGTAGTTCCCTTACTTAAAGCGTTAAGTGTTATTGTGCTTTGCTGTGTATCGGTATTATAACTTATGGAATGAGAAACAGTGGTTTGTGAAGTTAAATATTTTACCTCAACTTTAGGACTTATCACACTTGTATCTACACCAGAAACTGTTACAGTAAAAGAAGCTGAATTACTTTGCCCCTCTTCTGCTGGATTCATATACAAAACAATTTCATTTTGAGAAACTGCAATTTTCATATTATCATAAGGGCTACCACAACCTGTTAACCCAAAACATATACTGCTAAATATCAAAGCAATAATTAAAAGAAATTTTTTCATTATAACTCCTATTTTTCTGCTAATTTTATTTTCCCGCAAAATTCAAAAATATATTTACAAAATTAGCTAAAATACTACAAAATATATTTTATTAAAAATAAACAACTTAGTCAAACGAAAAACATAATTAACAAAACTTTTTAAATAAAAATTTAAAAAATTTTTTTATAAATTTAATGTTGCAAAAAATAACGAATTTTGCTTGTTAATAGCAAAAATAATAGATATAATGTAATTAATCTATATTTTACAGGAGTAATATAAATATGGTAACAGATAAAATACTATTTGACCTTGAAAATGATTTTGGCAATTGGTTTGAAGGTAAATTTTTAACACCAAAAATGACAAAAAATCTTTACCCATACAAAAATCTTTTTTCACCAATAAAAGTTAATAATTTAACAATAAAAAACAGAATTGTTATGGGACCAATGGGAAATATAAATTTAGCAGAAGAAACAGGCCGACCAAATCAAAAAATGATTTCATATTTTATTGAACGAGCAAAAGGTGGAGTTGGTCTTATAACCACTGGTTTAATTCCAGTAAGTTATGGAATTGACCCTACCGTAAAAGAAGTTGGAAATTTGAGTTATTTCCCAAGAATAGACCGTAGCAGAACAGTTTTTTCTGGTTGGCGTGAATTAACCGCTGGCGTGCACGCACACGGAGCAAACATTTTTATTCAACTTACAGCAGGATTAGGTCGTGTTGGTAATCCTCAATGTTTGGTTACACAATTTAAACTGCCAGTATCTGCATCGTGTAATCCAAATTTTTATATGCCTAAAATACCTTGTAAAAGATTAAGTACTGGTAAAATTAAAAAATTGGTTAAAAATTTTGGTCAAGCATCTGCCGATGCTAAAGCTATGAACTTAGACGGAGTTTATCTACACGGACATGAGGGTTATTTAATGGAACAATTAACAAATCCAGCTTATAACAGAAGAAAACTTGGTAGATATTCTGATTGGCAAGCATTTGGTATAGATGTTGTTAAAGAAATTCGTAAACGAACTGGACCAAAATTTCCTATAATGTATCGAATTGATTTATCACTTGCTCTAAATGCAACTTACGGTAAAAAAATTGATGAAATTAGCACACTTAAAAAATTTAAATACGAAAGAACAATTGAACAAACTCTTGAATATATGGCAAACCTTGTAAAAGCTGGTGTGGATATGTTTGATGTGGACCTTGGTTGTTACGACAATTGGTGGTTACCTCACCCACCTGCATCAATGCCAAGTGGTTGTTACTTACAAATAGCAAAAATTGTTAAAGATTACTTTAAAGAACAAAAAATACTTTCAAATGCTGGTTTACCAGTTCCTATTGTTGGTGTTGGTAAACTTGGATATCCCGACCTTGCAGAACAAGCCCTGCGTGATGATATGTGTGATATGATTATGCTTGCACGCCCACTACTTGCAGATGCTGAATGGCCAAACAAAGCTTATAGAGGTGATGTTCAAGATATTTCGCCTTGTATAGGTTGTCATGAAGGTTGTATTAAAGAATTTGTTGAGGGCGGACATCCACAATGTGCAGTAAATCCTAGAACTGCTTTTGAAGATATTTTTGAAAAAGATTTACCTGTTGCATCAGTAAAAAAGAAAATAGCAGTAATTGGAGCAGGACCTGCTGGTATTATAGCTTGTCAAACATTAATTGAACGAGGACATAAAGTTGATTTAATTGAAAAAAACGACCAAATTGGTGGAAATTTAATTCCGGCTAGTGTTCCTAAAATAAAATACGAACTTTCTAATTATTTACAATATTTAAGATATAAAGTTGAAAAATTAAAGGCAAATCAAAATTTTAAATTATTACTAAATAAAGAAGCAAATTCATCTTGGCTTAAAACCCAAAAATATGATTGTATAATTTGTGCAACTGGTTCAAACATTGGCAAGTTAAATATACCAGGAATTGAACAGAAAAATGTTATTACCGTAACTGATGCTTTAAATAATCCAAACATATTTAAAAATGCTAAAAACATTGTCATTTTAGGTGGAGGCGATTCAGGTTGTGAAACTGCCTATTGGTTATCTTATGAACTGAAAAAGAATGTAACCATTGTTGAAATTGCACCAACTTTAATGACAAACACTTGCACAGCAAATCGTGGGCATATTTTACATTATCTTGAAAAAGCAAATGTAACTGCACATAATCTATCAACCATAGAATTTATTGGTATTAATACTGTAAGAATTACAAAAAACTGTCACAAAACAGTTCCTAACCCTTACAACACTTGGGAACCTGTTTTACCTGAAAATATAAAAAACCCACTAGCTACTAAAATACACGAAAAAATAAAAAAAATAGAACTTCCAGCAGATATTGTTATTTTAGCTGCAGGAACAAAGCCTTCAAATGAATTATATTTTGAACTTGTTGAAAAACATACAGCTCCAGAAATTTATAATATTGGCGATTCTTTTAAACCTGGTAAAGTTTTTACAGCAATAAAATATGCTTATAGAAAATCAAAAGAAATTTAGGAGATAAAAATGGAATTTTCAATGAAATTAACACAAGAAGAAAAAGATATTTTAAATGGAAAACAAGGCCCTGTTATGGCCAAAATTTTAAAAACACTTGTTTGGTATGGTGAAATTTATGGAGCCAAAAAATTGGTTCCAATAACTCACGAAGGACATTTAGTAACTTCTATGGGTATTGGGTTAATGAAACCAGTATTTAGAACTATGGATGAAATAATTAATGAAGGAATTACTTCTAAATGGAAGTTCTCAGTAGACCCAAGACCAATTGATTATAAAAATGTTAAGTGTAACCTTTTAAACAAATTAATATTTTCAAAAATTATGTATAGCCAACAAAAACACTACGAACAACAGCTAGAAAAAGTGGGTCTTATTAATAAAGATGCTTTTACCTGTGCTTGTTATTTACCACAAACTGGAAATATTCCAAAATATGGTGATATTTTATCGTGGGCAGAAAGTTCTGCTGTTGTTTTTGCAAATTCAGTTTATGGTGCAAGATGTAATCGTAACAGCGGTATGATTGATTTATTTGGATGCATAATTGGAAAAGTTCCTGAATTTGGATTATTACTTGATGAAAATAGAAAAGCTAACTGGGTTATTGAAATAAAAACCAGTAAAATTCCAGAAGCACAAATTTTAGGAAGTGCAATTGGTATAAAAGTTCAAGATGGCGTTCCTTTTATAAAAGGTTTAGATAAATTTATAGGCGAAAAACTTGATGAAAATACTATGGCTTACTTAAAAGATATGGGAGCCGCAAGCGCAAGTAATGGTGCAGTTGGTTTATACCATATTGAAAATTTAACACCAGAAGCTAAAAAATATGGAAACAAAATCATTAACAAAGATGCTAAAACATTTATAATTGATGATAAAGTTTTGGAAGAAACCTATAAAAACTATCCAATTTTATGGAAAAACGAAAACGCAAAACCTAAATTATGCTTTATTGGTTGCCCTCACCTTTCCTTAGAACAATTAAATTCTTGGACTGAAAAGTTGGTTGAAAACCTTAAAACCAACGGAAAAAATAAATTATCAGTAAGAACAATTTTAACTACTTCACCATCTGTAAAAAAAGCTTTTGAACAAACAGAAAATTACAAAAAATTAATAAAAACAGGCGCAAAATTAAGTTCAATATGCCCTTTAATGTATACAAACAACCCTATTGCTGGTAAACAACCAATTTTAACTTGTTCAAATAAATTAAGAACTTACTCGTCAGCAAGATATAAAACTGATGCAGAAATAATAGATATTATTACAGGAAAGGAGAACATATAATATGGCACAAAAAAAATTTAAAGGAAGAATTATTGCTGGCGGTAAACTTGTTGGTAAAGCTATAGTATCTAAACAAGGTATGAATACATTGGCAACTTTTCAAAAAAGTGCTTTAAAAAATGCAAAACAAATTATTGGAAGTGACCAAAACAACCCTGATTTGTATGGGAAAAATCTTACTGGTAAAATTATTTGTTTACCAACAACCATAGGTTCCACAACTGGTGGTATGGTATTACAAACAATATGTTCAATGGGAATAAATCCAAGTGCACTTTTATTCTCACAAACTATTGACACTTTAGCAGCAAGTGGTATAATACTAGCAAAGGTTTGGGAAGATAGCCCAATTATTGCAATTGATAACTTAGGCGACAAATTTTTAAATAGTGTAAAAGATAATTCAACAATTCAAATTGAAGAAGATGGTACTGTAATAGTTAACGATGACTAAATAAAAGGAGATTAAACAATGGCTTCAAAAGATTTCGGAAAAGGTTCAACTATAATTTGGCACGACAGAAAAAGATGGTGTGGTCTTCCCCTTTCTTTTACAAGGTATTACATTGTAGAAAATAAAAACAAATGGTTAAAACTTTTTATAGATAAGGGTTTATTTACTAGTCATGTTGAAGAATTAAATATGTTTCGAATTGAAGATATAAGTGTTATAGAAACTTTTACTAATAAATTTTGGGGAACAGGAACTATTACTATATACGCCAACGATGCTTCATGCAGTGAAATACAATTAATACGAATAAAAAATCCAAATAAAGTAAGAAATTTAATCACTGAGCTACTTGAAAAAGATAGAAAAGCAAGAAATGTTAATGTTGGAGAGATGCATCTTTAAAAATACTGTTGCATAGTACTTTTATATATTATTTTTGCGAACAGTTATCCCCTGTTAAACTCAAATTTTACACTTATTAAAAATATGCATAGTACTTTTAAAACAATAAAAAAAGGCACAATTTGTGCCTTTTTTTATTTAGAAATGGATAAAACTTTCATTTTAATCTCACCCGCATTTATAGATTTATAAGAAATTACATCACCAACTTTAGCACCTATTAAAGCTTTACCAGCTGGCGATTCATTGCTTAAAAATCCATTTAATGGGTCACTTTCAGTTGAACCAACAATTCTATAAGTAAACTCTTGTTTTAAAGTTAAGTTATCAACTTTCACAACACATCCAAGGTCTACTTTACTTGTATCTACTTTTTCACCAATAACTTTAGCATTTCTTATTTTTTCTTCAAGTTCAGCAATTTCAGCTTCAACCGCACTCTGTTCTTCTTTTGCTGTTACATACTCAAAGTTTTCACTTAAATCACCAAAACTTCTTGCTACAGCTATTTTCTCAGAACATTCTTGACGCTTTTGTGATGTTAAATAATGCAACCTTTCTTTTAATTGTTCTAAACCTTCTTGCGTTAAATATACTTCTTTTTCCATATATAAATAGAACTCCTTAATTTAATACAAATTAATAAAAACTAAACACCCTTTTCGGGTGCCTAGAATATTACCCTATTATAATAGATATATTCATTTTTGTCAACTGTATGATAACAAAATATTAATAAATTGTTTTAT
>CALWTF010000012.1 GCA_944384415.1 uncultured Clostridia bacterium
AACTCGTATCCAATGAGTACCTAGTGACAAATGTGCAACCGGAGCAACAAGAGCAAGTGGAAATACAGGAGCCAGAGGTCCAACAGGTCCAACCGGTGCAACAGGAGAAACAGGACCAACCGGGGAAACTGGTCCAACTGGTGAAACGGGTGAAACAGGACCAACAGGCCCAACTGGTGATACAGGAGCCACAGGTCCGACTGGGGAAACTGGTCCAACTGGTGAAACCGGACCAACAGGCCCAACAGGTCCAACCGGTCCGACCGGACCAACAGGCCCAACAGGCCCAACAGGAGATGCAGGTATACAGGGGTTATCAGGTGATACTGGTGCGACAGGCGCTACGGGACCAACAGGAGAAACAGGTCCAACTGGGGCAACGGGAGAAACAGGTCCAACCGGTGCAACAGGAGAAACAGGACCAACAGGTCCTACTGGACCAACCGGACCAACTGGCCCTACTGGTGGAGCTGTAACTGCATTGTTCCAAACAAATAATGGAGACACACAAAACACAAATGGAAGTGAATTTTTAGATTTAGGTACAACAACACATTCTATTGGTACTGCTGTTGAAATGACAAATCCTAACTTGATAACACTTACAGAACCTGGAGAATATTTGTTAATGTTTGATTCAATGGCAACTAATAATGCTCGAGGATTTGGGCAAGTTGGAGCAAGTTTGTTTGTAAATGGAAAACCAGTTAATGCGGCTACAAAAAAGTATTCAACAGCAACCATTTTAACACCAATTCTTATTCAACATGCTTTAACTGTAACCGAACCAACAACAATATCAATTTGTAATTGTTCTAGTGATGCTACTCAATATAAAAATAGTTCATTAACTATTATGAAATTAAAATAAAATTTAAAGATTAAAAGGTAAGCCTTTTAATCTTTTGTTAAAAGGAAAGTTATGAAATTAAGTGTATGTATGATAGTGAAAAATGAAGAAAAAATTTTAGAACAATGTTTAAATTGTGTAAAAGAGTTTGCCGATGAGATAATAATTGTGGATACTGGTAGTTCAGATAAAACAGTTGAATTAGCTAAAAAATTTACTGACAAAGTTTACAATTTTAAATGGTGTAATGATTTTTCAAAGGCTAGAAATTTTTCATTTGAAAAAGCAAGTTTAGATTATGTTTGTTGGTTAGATGCTGATGATTATATAAATAAAGAAAATTTAGAAAAAATTAAAAAACTTAAAAACTCAAATAATAATGCTGATGTTTATATGTGCAAGTATGGAATGTGTTTTGATGAACAAAACAATCCTCAATTTATATATTATCGTGAAAGAATTTTAAGAAGAAATTTAAACTTTAAATGGCAAGGATTTATTCACGAAGCTATTTGTCCTGTTGGGAAAATTGAGTATACCGACATTTTAATTGAACATCACTCGCGCGAGAAATCTAATTCTAAAAGAAATTTACAAATTTATCAATACCATATTAAAAAAGGTGAAATATTAGATGCTAGAGCACAATATTATTTTGCTAAAGAATATTTTTATAATAAAATGTATTCTCAGTGTGAAAAAAATTTAAAAAAATATTTAAAGATGCCTAACAAATTTATGCCAAATGTTATTGATGCTTATATCACTTTGGCAAGTTGCTTGCTACAAAAAAACAAAACGGAAAAAGCATTAGATTTATTATTAAAAAGTTTAAAAGAAATTGAACCTAATGCTCAATTATGTTGTAAAATTGCACAAGTATTTATTCTTTTAAATAAAAAACAAAATGCAATAATTTTTTATAAGTTAGCTTTAAATTGTGATAGAGATGAAAAAAGTGGAGATTTTATTTGTAAACAATATACTAAATTAATCCCACTTCTTCAATTAACATACTTATATTTTAAACAAGGTGATTTAAAAAATTCATATAAATATCATTTATTATGTTTACAAGAATTTCCTAATGATAAAGCTGTTGTTTTTAATGATAAGTATTTTAAAGATAATGGTTTTAAACAATAACTTAATTAAATTTTAATTTAATATTGAAAATTTAATCAATTTATGGTATAATAATACAGAACACAAAAGATAAAAATAAGGCGGTATTTTTATGGATAAATTAGTAAAAAATAAATTAGATGTTTTAGATGAAGAAAAAAACAAAGATTTTTATGGGCGTGTTTATGGTAGAGAGTTCCACAAAAAAATTCTAATTCAACAAATGTTTAAAGATGAATTGGAAACTATGATTGAAACTGGCGTAATTAAACCACACGAAATTAATACTCAAGTAAAAACTATATTAAACAGGTTAAACAATAATAAATTAACATTAGATAATTTAAATTCATCAATTAGTGCAATGGAATGTGATACCGACGAGGGTGATAAAATTGTTGATAGAATAAAATATTTAAAAAATTTATCTTCTGTTAACGACCGACGGGTTTCGGCTGTTCAACATTCACTTGATAGTTGGGCTGAGTATGGTTCTATTGAAAATAATAGCAGTTCAAACGAAAAGGTAAATGTAAAATAATTTTAGTTAATTCAATAAATTTTAAATTAATAAAAGGAACTAAAAATTGTAATAGTTCCTTTTATTTTTTATATTTGTAAAATGTTTTTATAAATATTACATACTTTTTTCTTTTTCGTTTGTATTATCTGATTTATTTAATTGATACAATTGTTCAGATATAAAATCTTTAATTATTGATTTTTTATAAGTTTTTGAATCTTGTAAATAGTTAATTTCACTAAAATTTAAACTTTTAAATAATTTAGGATTTTTGTTTTTTAATAACATTAATGTATCTAAAACACTATAACCTTTGGTATAACTATCTATTTTCTCTGATTTTTTCTCAAAATCTGCAATTATATTTATAAAATCAATATGTCTTTGACATTTGTTATCTAGAACATAATTTACTAAATCTTCTGGATTTGCGTTATTTAAAATTCCGTTCTTATTCTTAATAATAGCTTCTTCAAATTTTTCAATGTTTGCGTTTTTAACATTTTCCATAAAACATAAAACCTTATTTAAGTTTGTGCTTTTATGGTTTAAAATAAGTTTTTCAAATTCACTTATTTCAGGAAGTTTTATATCATCAGCAAACCAAATAAAATATTCAAAATGTTCATTAAAACCAAAGTTTGTATAGTATTCAATCATTTTATCTTTAAAAGCAATTGTATCAGCGCCTTTAACGGTTTTTGCAAACTTATATAAAATTTCAGGATTTGAATCTGTTTTTAAAATTGCTTTTTCAAAGGCTTTAACATTAGCACCTTTTACATTTTTTACAAAAGAGTATAATTGATAAGGATTCTTTTTCCTTAATGCTTTTTGTTCAAAAGGTTTTAGGTCAATTCCATTGATATTTTGAGCAAATAAAACTAAGTATTTCCAATTTTTTATTGAAAGCTTTTTGTTTTTTATTTGAGAAGAGTATGTTTTTAAAAAAGCATCTTGAAATTTTTTTGTATTTACATTTGGATGTTTTAAAGCATAATTATAAATTAATTCACAATCATTACTTTTTAACACTTTTAATTCTTCTATAAAATCCATATATTTACCTTTTTTGTTATATGATATCAAACATAACAAATCTTGTCAATATAGCGTAACAGTTATTTGTGTTCAATTATTTTACATATTGACAAATTTTGTAATTTCAATTAAAATATAATTGTAAAATTATTAATATAATTTGGGGGAAATGTGGATAATTACGAGTTTTATTTATCAAAAGTTGAAGTAGCATTTAAAACAAGCAATCCTAATGTAATTTGTGAAAATATTGCTGAATACTTAAATTTTTGGAACAAAGATAATTTAACTAATTTATTCTACAATAAAAAAGAACATCAATACATTATTGATAAATTTGAAAAGTATATTTTACAAGGGAATCTAAAATATATAGTTGATTCAAAAGAAATTATTGAAGAAATAAGCCCTAAAATTTTGGCAACTGCATTAGTAGAACAATGTGACCAAATAAGTGAAGAACGATTTTTACAGTTTCAAAAAAGAATTATAAATAATGATGATTATGAAAGTAAAATTATTCTTGCTAAATCATCCAAAGCAGATTTTGATTTAATAGAAGAAACTATTTTAAAATCAAAAAATACCGAGTATATGTTAGCTTTTGTTAAAACTTTTCCAAACAAAGCCGATATAGAAAGATTTTGTACAAAAATGGAATCTCTTGCAAAACATACAATAAATAATCCACAGATGAAACAACAACGAAGAAATGATTTTTTACAAGTAAAAAAATGCTTAGAAGATAAAAGAAGGGAAACCCCAACATTTAGAATGTAAATATATTATTAAATTAAATAAAAAAACACCTGCAAAATTACAGGTGTTTTTTGTTGGCTCCTCAAGCAGGACTTGAACCTGCGACCTATCGGTTAACAGCCGAGTGCTCTACCAACTGAGCTATTGAGGAATAGTTGAGTTGTGCTTTTTAAGTAAAGCATAATTATTTTAACAGATTTTTTTTGTTGTGTCAATAATATTTAAACATTTTATAAAAATATTTTAAAACTAACAATATTATTAACTTTTATTATAAATTTAAACTAAAAAAAACATCTTAAATTAAGATGTTTTTATAATTATTCGGTATCAGGATTTATAATAGAAGATAAAAATGTTCTGCTGAAAAATCCAGATGTTAAAGTAGATGCTCCCTCAGCCATTGAATAACCATTTGTAGATGAATTTAACATAGTTTCGTTATAACTTGTGGTTAAAGATATTTCAGTTAAAACCCCATCAATATTACAAGCAGTTAATCTACCATTTCGAAACACATAAGGACATTCAACATCATTTATTTTATATGTTTCAAGGTCACACAAGTTTGATTTATACATTATTTTTCCAGAACCAACATTTTCATTTATTAAATTATTTGAATTGTAAGTAACTAAATCTAAAATTCCCAATAATGTGTTTGGCATTGGAATTGCTGTTGGACTGATATCATTTGCATAGTTGGCTTTGCTACCTTGTGCATAAAGTCGTGTTTCACCAAAATCGTATAAATATGTCATCTGAGTGCTAGTTGAAAGATTGTGGTCAAAAACAATTCGTAATGAACAAGATGTAACATTTGAACTATCTTTTTCTTTTGCTGTATAGGTATAGTTAATGTAAAAATCTGCTTCGCTGTTAGGATTGTTAACAACAGCTACTTCCTTAAAAAGTGAAAGACTTTCAAGTTTTGAATTTGGATAACTATCGCTAGGATAAAGTTGGTCTACATCAAAGGATTGATAACAAGAATAATAAACACTTCCTTGATTGTTTATGCTATCAACTAAATTAGTTAAATTTGTGCTTTGAACAGTTTTAGGTTCTTCAAGCATAGCAAAATAAGATTCAAAATAAATAGTAAGTTTATATGTATCATTATTTTGTTTTTCTGTTGTTAAAATTATTTTGTCACCCAAATGATTATCAATATAGTTTTGTCTTGCCCAAGTGTTAGGTGTTGTTTCGTCAACTGTTACATTGAAACCTTCCGAATTAACAAGTTTGCTTTTATAATTTTCAATTTCACCATTTGAAAGCCCAGTTAAAACAACTTGGGTTGAACCATTGTTATTTATAACATAACTTTCAACTGTTCCACGGTTAAGGTTAGGAATTCCAGTTTTATTAAAAGCGGTTGCATAAGTTAAAGTATTTGCAGGTTCTCCACAAGCAGTAAACAGTAAAAAACAAGGCAAAAACATAAAAGCTAAAACAAAAAATCTTTTAAATTTGTTTAACATAACAACTCCTTTTATTTAGCGGTTATTTGCAAGGCTAATTCTCGTTTTAATCGCCAACACTCTTCATATAAAATTTTTTTATCACGAATATTAAGCATTGGAGCATAAGTATCATAAATTGAGTTTAAATATTTTCTTGCAAGCAAATCTTTTTTTAACAAAGGTAATTCTATGGTATAAGCACGAGATAAAAACTGCAACACACGGTCAAGTTTAGTTTTTATTAAAGTTCCGTGAAGATTTTCTCGTTTTTGAAATTTAGTTAAAACATCGGCACTAACACCATTTTGTTTTGTCCAAAGTTTTTCTAAACCTGATGCAGTGTTTTGAAGGTTAGCATAATTATCTGCATTTCTTAGCACTTGTAAATATTTTTTCACTTCAGTGTTTTTACCTGGGTAAGGAAAGGAATGATATAAAACAACTTCAAGTAAAACTTCTTGTTGAGATTTTGTTAATTCAAATTTATCAATCCATTTTTCTTTTAACAATTTAGCGCCAATTCTTGCGTGGTGTTTTGTTTTACTGTCAGAAAAACTTGCGAACTTGTTCCATTGTTCCATACGACCAATATCGTGTAATAAACCACAAAGATAAGCAAATGAGCGTTCTTGCTGATTAAAATATTGAGATGAAGCAATTGAAAAACAATTATCGGCAACTAAAATGCTGTGTAACATTTTTCTAAATATATTGCTATCAGATAAATCGTAATTTTTTATTATCTGGTAGAAAATAGTATTGTAATCTTGTATATTCATAATTTATCCCTAATTTATCCTTCCAATTTTTATAAAAGAATTTTATCAAAGTAAAGCAGATTTTGTCAAATGCTTATAAAGAAAAGTAAGTAAAATAAAAAAGCAAGTTAATTT
This sequence comes from uncultured Clostridia bacterium, assembly GCA_944384415.1. Taxonomy (GTDB): domain Bacteria; phylum Bacillota; class Clostridia; order Christensenellales; family UBA1242; genus UBA7584. Next base: position 6,658 of record CALWTF010000012.1, read on the forward strand.
TTAAGTTAACTTGCCACAGTGTTAAATTTGCTGATTTTATCTTGTACGGAATATGAAGGTTTTAAGTTTTTCGAGTTCAATACAATCGTTTTTCCCGAAGTGTTGTTTGGTAATTCATACATAATATCTAACATTGCTTCTTCTAAAACTGTTCTTAATCCTCGAGCTCCAACATTAAGTGCTAACGCTCGTTTTGCAATTTCTTTTAATGCATCATCTTCAAATTTAAGGTCTATTCCGTCCATTTTAAAAATAGTTTGGAATTGTGAAACAAGTGAATTTTTTGGTGTTTTTAAAATTTGTACAAGCGCATCTTCATCTAGCGCATCTAAACTTACAACAACAGGTAAGCGACCAACAAATTCAGGTATTAATCCAAATTCGATAAGGTCTGCTGGACAAACTTGTTTTGCAAATTTATATGTTTGATTTTCTGGTTTTTCTTCGTGTTCAAAACCTAGCGAATGATAAGTTTGTCTTTCTTGAATAATGCTGTTTAATTTTACAAAAGCACCGCCACAAATAAATAATATATTGTTAGTGTTCATTTCTATAACTTCTTGATGTGGGTGTTTTCTTCCTTGTGAAATAGGTACAGTTGCAACTGAACCTTCAAGCATTTTTAAAAGTGCTTGTTGAACACCTTCACCGCTTACATCTCGTGAAAGATTTCTTCCTTCTGCTTTTTTTGCAATTTTATCAATTTCATCTATATAAACAATACCCATTTCGGCTTTTTTAATATCATAGTTAGCATTAACCAACAATTTTTGTAAAACAGTTTCAACATCATCTCCAACATAACCAGCTTCAGTTAATGTTGTTGCATCAATATTAGCAAAAGGAACTTTTAAAATTCTTGCAAGTGTGCGGGCAATTAAAGTTTTACCAACACCTGTAGGTCCTAAAATTAAAACATTGCTTTTATCTAATTCAACTTTGTTTTCATCGCTAGGTGTAAAGTTGTGATTTAATCGTTTATAATGATTGTAAACAGCCACAGCCATTGCTCGTTTTGCGTTATCTTGACCTATAATAAATTTATCTAATTCTGTCTTTAATTGTTTTGGTGTTGGTAATACAAATTTATTAGGAATTATAGGTTGTTCTTGCTCTTTAACAATTTCTTTGCAAATATCAATACAATTATCACAAATAAACGAAACACCATCTGGGCTAGCAACCAATCTTTTAACTTCGTTTTGGCTTTTCCCACAAAATGAACATACGGTTTCCAATTTCATAAATGCTCCTAAAATTTAATCAAATATATTTTTTGTTTCAATAAAAATTTTATTCCTTTTTTATGTGCAAAGTTTGATTAGTTAAAACCGTGTCAACAATTCCATAATCTTTTGCTTCACTTGCATTCATATAATTATCACGCTCAATATCTTGCAAAATCTTTTTTTCTGATTTTCCACAATATTCGCCTAAAAGTTTTGCGTAAGTATTTCTATCTTTTATACCTTCTTTGTAATAAATTTCAATTTCAGTAATTTGCCCTTTAACACCACCCCAAGGTTGATGTATCATAACTTTGCTGTTAGGTAAAATGTGTCGTTTTCCTTTTTCTCCACCTGCTAGTATAAGTGAAGCAGCGCTTGCGCACAAACCAATGCAAATTGTAGATACAGGGCATTTTATGTGGTTCATTGTGTCAATAATGGCAAGACCTGCTTGAAAAACACCACCAGGAGAGTTAATGTAAAGGTGAATATCTTTTTTACTATCTTTGCTTTCTAAATATAGCATTTGTGCAATAATGGTATTTGCCGAATTGTCATCAATTTCGCCAGTAATAAAAATTATTCTATCATCAAGCAATCTTGAATAAATATCAAATGCTCTTTCTCCATTTGGTGTTTTATCTATAACTGTTGGAATTAACATAATATCTCCTTTTACAAATAAAAAAAGTTGAGCCAAATTTTGGTCAACTTTTCTTCTGTGTTTTAGTTAATTATTCTTTTTTAGTTGTTTTTCTTGCACAAGTTTTTTTGGGTGCAGTTTTTTCTTCAGTTTTGTTAGTTTTAGTTGTTTGTTTTTTTGCTTTTGTATCATCAGTGCCAGACTTTGCTGTTACTGTGTTATTGTCAGCTAAAAATTTAGTTAACTTGTTCATAAGTATATCACTATATATGTGTTCAATTCGGTGTTGGTTAAGGTCTTTTTTGACTTGTTCTGTTGTTTTTCCTTGAATTTTGGCAATTTCTTCAAATCTAGCATTTAATTCTTTTTCTTCAACTTTTATATTTTCAGCTTTAATAATAGCTTCAAATACAAGTTTTGTTCTAGCAATGCTTTTTGCATCTTCTTTTCTTTCTTCACGAAGTGCTTCAACAGTTGTACCAACATAATTAGCATAATCTTCAAGTTGAATTCCTTGATAAGCTAAGCGTTGTTGCATATCACGCATAAGCACATCAAGTTGTTGTTCAATTAAAATATCTGGAACAATAATTGTGCTGTCTTTTACTATTGAAGCTAAAATTGTATCTTGAACGATGTGTTCATTTTCGTGAGATATGCGGTGCTTAATTTGTTCAGCCACTTCTTTTTTAAATTCGTCAACATTTTTAAAATCGCCAACTTTTTTTGCGAATTCATCATTTATTTCAGGTATTTCGGCAACTTTAACTGCTTTAACATCGCATTCAAAAACTGCTTTTTTGCCAGCTAAAGTTTTTGCACCATAATCAGCTGGGAACTGAACATTAACAGTTTTGTGTTCACCAGCTTTTGTTCCAACCAATTGTTGCTCAAAAGTGTCAACAAAACTTTTTGAACCTAAAACCAAGTCGTAATCTGTTGCTTTTCCGCCATCAAATTCAACACCATCAACACTTCCTACAAAATCAATTGTAACAGTGTCGCCCATTTCTGCAACTTTTCCTTCAACTGTTTTTGTTTCTGTGTAATGTTGTTGTGCGTGTTTTATTTCGTCATCAACCATTTCATCTTTAAATTCAACAAAATTTGCTTCAAGTTTTAAACCTTTATATTTACCTAATTTAACAGGTGGAATTATATTTAAAGTTATGTTAGCTTCAATACCATTTGAATCAAATTTAACAATTTTTAAATCTGGTTCACCAATAGGGTCTAAAGTGTTATCTTTGTTTAAAACATCACTATAAACCTGTTGTGCTAATGCAACTATAGCATCATCAAAAAATACGCTATCACCATAATTTTGTTCAACCATTTTTCTTGGTGCTTTTCCTTTACGAAAACCTTGTACGGTATAATTGTTTCGTTTTGAATCATAAGCTTTGTCAAGTGCTTGTTCCCATTCTTGTGGGTCAGCAGAAAAGTTTATAACAATTTCAGTTTCTGATTTTTTAGTAATTGTTTGTTTCATAAATTTCTCCTATATAAAGTGTTTTATCATTATATCATAAATATATTATTTTGAAAAGGTGTTGTGACAAAAATTTTAACAATTTTATCCTAAATTTTGAATTGATGTTACTAACATAACAATTCCAATAATTACAAACAAAACACCACAAAGTGGGGTTAAAAAGTTATTAAAATTGTTATAGGAAATTTTCCTTTCCGTTTTTCTGTCATAACCAAATTTTTTTATCAGTTCAGGATCATCTTGGTCCTCAGCATAAATATATGCATCTTGAAATCTTTTATCATTAATTTTTCTTTTATAATTAAAGTATCTTGAAAACAGCCAAATAAGTGCGGGGATTGCCATTAAAAGCCAACCAACAGAACTTAAAATTGCCAACCAATTTGCTAAACTTAAACAAGCTGTTGCAACAATAAAAGTTAACAATCCAATTATAAATATCCACAAAAGTGGTGATTTTAAATTTATTATCATTTTTTCACCTTAAAATAAGCTAGAAATAACAACAAAAGCAATAATAATTGTTGATGCAGATTGTGCAATTACAAACCAAATTGAGCGTTTACTTCTTGCGTAATAAAAACCAGAAATAATAGCAACAAGATATGCACAAACATTTGCAAAAAACATTAAAATGTTAGGTAATCCGTTCCCTAAAGTTAATCCAGGAATTCCACCGCCAAAAACACCGGTAGAAATCCAATGTACAAGCGCAGCAACTAAAATTGCTACTGCAATTAAAATTGTGGCAACAAAACCTGTTGCATTCACAAATTTCCTAAATTCATAATTTGCCATAAATCAACCTTCCTTTAATAAAACAATTATGCCATTTATTGTATGTTTGTGTCAAGTTTGTGTAAAACATTCAAAAATTTTTCAGGAAGAGGCGCATCAAAAACAAGCAGTTGTCCTGTTCTTGGTTGTTTAACTTCTAAATGTGCAGAATGTAACAGTTGACCAACAATTCCAAATTGTTCACCTTTACCATATACTGGGTCTGCAACAACTGGGTGTCCTATGTATTTTGCGTGAACTCTTATTTGATGTGTTCTTCCTGTTTTTAATGTAAATCTAACCAATGTGAATTTATTATATCTTCGTTCAACTTTAAAATTTGTAATTGCTAGTTTGCCTTCATTATTTTTTGAAACTGTCATTTCTTTTCTGTTTTTTGGATTTCGTGTTATATAAGTTTCAATTGTTCCTTCATCTTTTTTTACAACACCATTTAAAAGCGCAATGTATTGACGCAAACAAGTTTTTTCTGAAATTTGTTTAGCAAGATTTTGATGTGCAAAATCGTTTTTTGCAACAATCATTAGCCCAGATGTGTCTTTATCTAATCTGTGAACAATTCCTGGTCGTAATTCACCATTTATTCCACTTAAATCTTTTATATGATGTAAAAGGGCATTAACCAGTGTTCCTTTAAAGCAATTGCTTGAAGGGTGAACTACCATACCTTGCGATTTATTAATGATTAGTAAATCATCATCTTGATATACTATATTCAAAGGTAAATTTTCAGGTTCAATATCAGTGTTTTCTAGTGGTGGAATTTCAACCTCTATAATTTGTTCAAATTTAACTTTTTCACCACTTTTTTGAACTGTATTATAGTTTATAGATACAAGACCTTTTTCAATAATTTGTTGTATATGGCTTCTTGTAAATTCAGGCATTCTGTTTTGCAAAAAAACATCTAATCGTTTTTGATTAAATGCTTCATCAACTTGAAATGTTTTTGTTTCCATTATTTTCTTCCTTTGTTGATTTATTAGTGAAAAAAATTAACCAAATTGCTAAACAAACAACACCTATACACAAACAAGTGTCGGCAACATTAAAAATAGCAAAATCCATAAAATCAAGCGAAATAAAATCGCGAACATAACCAAAAATTATTCGGTCATACAAATTTCCAATAACACCACCTAGCATTAAAGTTGTTCCAGCAATGTACCAACCATTAGTTGGAATTGATTTGTTTAAACAGTCAAAAACTATTATACCTATAACAAACGCTATTGCCAATATTATAAACATAATTTGTGCAAAAGTTGAGCCAGCAAATATAGAAAAACTTGCGCCAGTGTTATGATGACTTTCAATTGAAAAAAGCCCAGGTATTGCTTGTGCAAATATAATACCATCGGTTAAGTATTTAGTAAGTAAATCAAATGCAATAATAGCAAGTGATATAAAGTAAAAATATTTAATTTTCATATATTAACCTTTATTTAATATTTTAGTATTTTTTGGTGCAAACAAAAAAAGTTTACCACCTAAATTTTCCACTTTTCCACCAAGTGCAAAAATTGCACCACCAATAAAATCAAGTACTCGTTGAATATTTTCATTGTCAATTTTTTCAAAATTTAAAAATGCTTGTTGATTTGTTGCTAAAAATTGAACAATTTCAGGCAAGTCATCAATGTTTGAAGGACAAAAAATTGCAATATTATTTGATTTTGTTTTTAATTCTGGTTTTGCTTTAGGTTTTAATAATTTAGTATCAATTTGTTTGCTTTTTTTAGATGCAGTGGTTAAAACAGACTTTGTTTCATCTTTTGTGCTAACGCCCAACGAGGCAAAAACATAATCTAAAAACCCCATAAACTCCTCACTTTGATAATTGTATCAAAATTTTAGTTGTAAAAGCAATAAGTTTTAACATAAAATAAATTTATAATTGTTCGTTTTATTGTAAAAAATGTTATTTGTGTAAGAATTTTGTTGATTTGTAAATAGTGTTTGACATTTTTCATTTTAAATTGCATTATATATAATAAAGATTTGAGGTTTTAATGAGAAGTAAAATTTTATATATTTTTCCGGTTTTTTTAATTTGTATTTTATTTTTTGCTGGTTGCTCAACAGTAAATTATTCTTTATTAACAAAAAGTGATGGTTCTATTGAGGAAGAAGTTTCGGTAACCTTAATGCCACAAGAAATGCCAGAAATTGATTGTGAAGCTTTATTAACAGAAATTGATGTTATTATGCAAAACTGGATTGACAATAAACAACAAATGTTTTTAATAGAAGGTGTAAGTTTTGAGAAGAAAAAAATTAGTGATAATCCGCAATCACCAACAATTTATTTAAAGATAACATATGTTGATTCAAATGCTTATTCAAAAGCGTGGGGGATTGATGAAACTAATCAAACAAATTCATATTGGGAATATGGGATTTTTAAAGATAAATACATTGTTTATAAAGGTAAAACTGAATTTGCAGGTTCTTTACAAACAGAAATGGCAAAGTCGCTTGAAAATTGGTTTGCAGTAAATTATCCTAATTTTGAATATAATTTTAGTGATATAATAGGAACTTATGTTAGATATTATCCTTCTTCTGTTTGTCCAACAACTTCTGATGAAAATGGTGCTACTTTTAACTCGCCAAGTTTAGATTATGGATTTTGCTACTGGGTGTTCGATTTTAATAATACCGATTTTGAAATAACAATGTATTATGAAGTTGTTAGTGCAAGAAATCGTGCAAATTGGTTTTTGGTTGCATTAGGTATAACCGCAATTCTTGGAATTATTTTATATTTTTCATTAAGAACACCAAAAAACCAAATAAAATCGGGTGATAATAACTCGGATATAATAAAAGATGAAAATAATGAAATACCTTCTGTTAATCCAGAAGTTATATCAAATAACAAAGAATAAAAAGCCGTAAACCAAAGTTTACGGCTTTTATTGTTATTTAAACATTGTTGGTGAATTTTCTAACTCATCACTTTTATTGGTCAAATTTTTATTTGAATTTGAAAAGTAATCAACAATTTCTTGTGCTTCATAAGGTTGTTCAACTTTTTTGTAGGTTGTTCCCATTTCTTTTAAAAGTTGTTTATATTGTGCAATATTTGTGTAAATAAAATCACGAGTAGGTAAATTTTTTGCTGCTTCACAATGCTTTTTAGCATAATCAGGTTTAGAGTAGAATTGAGGATTAGCGCCACCTATGAACAACTTAAACATATCTGGTTTACATTGTAAAGCTATATCAACAGTTGAAGGTAATCCAGTTGAATCTTCTGTTACAACTGCAGTGTCAGCAGCTACAGCTAAAATAAAACTTGCGGTACCAATTTCATTAGATATTAATAAGTTTTCAAGGAAAGAATGAGTATTAGATTCACGAAAACCAAATACACCACCTTTTTCAAGCTCTTTTAATAAAAGTTCAATGTTTGTAGGGTCTTCTGTCATTCTAGTTGCGGAACTAATTATACTGCTTACAGTTTCAGGATTGGTTTTACTTCTTGTTTCATTATTATCACAAATCCTTCTAAAATATGAAAGTGTGTGTATGCCATCGTGATTGTAAATCTCTTCTATTTTATCAGCCCAATATCTTTCTATTTGTGTTTTTATTGAACTTATATTTTTGCTTTTTAAAACAATGTTTCTAATATCACAATCAATTTTTACCTTTTTAGCATCTGTAAACATAACAGCCTCCGTTTATATTTGTTAATAAATTCTAAAAAATTATACCAAATTATTTACAAAATGTCAAGATACTAATTTAAACTTCTTGTATTTGAAAGTTTGTATTACTTGTTATTGTGTTCGACCTTCTTCTCGGTTTAAAGATATATTTTTAGGATTAGTAGTATTGTTTAATTGAGGTTTTAGGTGGGTAACTTCACCTTTTAAAGTGCTACTAGCTTGTTTAAATAAAGAAATAGGGGAAGGGGCTGTTGCCTCTTTTTTTATTGTTTGATTTTGGGTGATATTAGGCTGGTTGTTGGTTAAATTAGGTGTAGGTGCTTTTGGTTCTGGTTTAATATAAGGTTGTGTTGCAACAACTTTTTTCTTATCATCTTTTCCTTTACCGCCACCGCCTTTTTTCCCACCTTTACTTTTACCACCGCCACCGCCTTTGCTTTTACCACCGCCACCACCGGCAGTTTTAACTTCAGATTGAACTTTTGGTTTTCCGTTTTGTTTAATTTGCTCGGCTTTTCTTTTGTTTTCTTGTGTAGCGCTAATTACACAACCATCAACTGTTGCACTTAATCGTTCGTTTCGTGCCCCTAAAACTTCAACAATGTGAAAGCCTTTTGGTTTTGTTTCGGCGGATATTCTTTCAGATTTTATATCTTTAACTGCTTTTGCACTTCGAATTTTTTCACTTATTTTTTCAGTAGTAGCATAATATTTGTTGTTTAAGTTTCCCATAGCAGATTGATATTGAGGAGATTTTATTAAATTTTCTGCAGATTTTCCCTCCAACACAGAATTTAATAAGTCATTTAATGCTCTAAATTTACTTTTTTTGCCACCAGTTAAAAAGTATGATTCCATTTTTTTGCGCTTATCATTAAATTCACTCAAAACAACAGCACCTTCTGGTAATTCGTTTAATATTTGCAGTCGTTTATAAAAATAACTTTCTTCAAGTCTGGCATAATATTCTGCCCCCGCATCTTCAACTGCATCAAGATATTTTATTTTTAAGTCAATATAATCAGTAGGGGTGCGTTCTTTATCGGTTATGTCTTCTTTTTTCTCTCGAAGATTAAAAACGGTTTTTCGGTTAAAATCATAGTTATCATCGTAGGTATAAAGATAAGAACCAACAATTGTTGATATTGTGTCGGTTATATATCCATTCGCATATTCAACTTCTTCATTAAGTTTTAAAGCAGAAACAGCGGTGTTATCAGGCAAAATTTCAGGCTTTGTTACAGTAAAGGTAAAAAAAGTGCCATCTTTATAAAATGATTTTGCATAAATTTCGCCATCAACTTCTTTTTCAATCCATTTTGGCATTGCAATAAGTTCACACATAATATACTGGCTTATTTCATAATTTCCATCTTCATTATAATCGCCCAAAAGTTTGTTTGTTACAACTTGATATTTCCTATTTGCTCTTAAACGCGAAATTTCAGTTTTGTTTTCAATAAAACCATCATCGGTATCTTCTTTTAAATACTTATCGGTTGCTGGTTCTTCAACATTTTCTGCATTGTTTATGTCATATGCTTTTGTCTTGTCAAACATAAAATTACACCCTCCCATGTTTAATATGATTTTAACATATAGTCAAAAATATGGCAATAAATTTAAGCATAGTAAAAAAAAATTTATACAAACAAAAAGTATAATTAAACAATAAAAACTTAAAATAATAAGGGAAAAATCATTTTTAAAATGTTTGTAAATGTTTTGTTTTTTTTAATTAATATGGTAAACTGATTTATAGTTTATAACATTTTGGAGGATGTATGAAAAAGCAAAAAGATGAAAAAGAAACAAAAAAACCTTTTAATGTTTTTCGCAAACCTATAACATATTTGCTTGGTGGGTTTGTTATTACAAGTGCTTTAGCATTCGCTGGATGTTCCGATGGTGTTAATGGAAAAGACGGAAAAGACGGTGCAAACGGTGTAGATGGTTCTGTTTGGCATTCAGGAACAGAAGTCAGTCAAGTTGTTGATTTTAAAGTAGGCGATTATTTTTTTGATACTGATGATTATAATATATATAAATATGGCAGTAATGGTTGGGAGTTGATTAGTAATATCAAAGGTGAACAAGGTGAACAAGGTGAGCAAGGACCGCAAGGTGAACAAGGCGAACCTGGTATAAGTTCTTATACATATGTTAGATATGCAAGCGACGCTAATGGTACTGATATTTCAATTACTCCACAAGAAGGCTTAAATTATATTTGTATTTTAACAACCAATTCGTCAATTCCACCTGAAAATAGCGAGTTTAAAAATTGGATTAAATTTGTTGGCGAAGATGGAAAAGATGGTGATGATGGTGCAAGTGTTTGGTTGGGTTATGATGGATACATTTGGATAGGAAATGAGCCAACAAGTGTTAGTTATAATAAAGATTTAATTACAGATTATACTGCGGAAAATACACTTGAACTTTTTACTGTTGGAAATAAATACTTTAACATGAATACTGTTGATGTATCAACTGAACAAGTTGCGTTAATGGGAAATTATTTTAGCAATATTGATAAAACAGGTTATTCTGATTTAAGTGTATCAAAAATTACAATTTATTGTAATAAAACTGGACAATTAGCTATAGGTACTGCAAATGTTGCAGATATTGTTGAGTCAAGAACAAATGGTTCTAGTTTAGTATCAAATGTTTTAACATATGAAGTTGTTGAAGGATTAAATGAAATAGACTTAAATTTAATTTTAGGAGAAAATGAAACAATAATATTTGGTGGAACTGGAACAACTGCTGGTTTGAGTTTGTATTATGTTGAAGGTGTTAATGGTAAAGATGAATATGGATACTTCACAACTATAAATAATTTGGCAAATTCTGAATTATTAAATACAACAACAATTGAAGATGTAAAATATAATGACAAATTAATATTAAAAGTTGATTTATCTGTTACTAAAACAGAAGTTTCTGCTTGTGTAGGTATGTCTGATATTTATAGTAGTGTTAGCCAAACAGGTTTACAATTAAATGCATTTAACCGTCTTGTGTTTAACGATTTAACAATGTTCGAAAATAAAACAATTACAAGTTTAAAAGCACCTTTTAGACAAATTGCAGAAAATCAAGTGTTTACAATATATGTAATTTCTCAAAGTGATGCTCAGAAATCTTCGTGGAAAGATATGAACTTGGAGAAAAAATATGAAATTAAAATTGACAGTAAATGTGCTAATGATATTAATACTTTTAAAACTCTTGATTTGTCTTCTTATAACATTGTTGTAGGTGAAGGCGAAACTTTGGCTTTTGGTAAAGATACCGATACAGTAAATATTACTTATGGTTTTGGTGGTCAAAATGTGTTTGAATTTTCTGCATATCAAGTTTCAATAAGTGACAAGTATGATGGGGTGTTTAAAGGATTGCCAATAGATATATATTATTTGGCTAGTAATACAACCACTATGAAAGACCATTTAGATAAACTGAAAGCTGAAAATGATTTAGCTTCAACAAACAATTTTTTGAAAGATAAAACATTATCTATTTTGGGTGATAGTATAAGTACTTATCGTGGTTATTCCAATAGTACAGAAGTGAATAATACACTAGGCAGTAATTTTATTTATTATCCTGATAATGCTTCAATTAATGTTGATGAAACTTGGTGGAAACAGATAGTTGATAAAAATAATATGAGCTTGTTGGTTAATAATTCTGCATCTAGTTCTCGGGTTTATGGTTCATCAGATGAAACAAATGCTTGTGGAAATAGGGCTATCAATTTGCATGATAACACACTTGATAACAACCCTAATCAAACAATAATAAATCCTGATATTATTGCTGTTTATATGGGAACAAATGATTTTTATGCTTCTGGTCAAGCTGGAACACTTACAGAAAGTAGATTTACAGAAATTGAAGCGGCTGTTGATAGTGGTGAATTTACACCAACTACTTTTGCTGAAGGATATACTATGATGATATATAAAATGTTAAAAACATATCCAACAACAGATATATTTTGTTTTAATTTGCCAAACTTAAGCTCAAAAGAACTAGAAGCTAATTCATTACAAAAATTGCAGGAAATGAATGAAGTTATTGAGCAAATAGTTCAGCATTATTTTGATAGCAGTAAAGGAATATATTTAGTAGATTTATATAATAGTGAATTAAATTCAACAATAACAAGTGATATTTTAATTGATAATATTCATCCTAATGCTAATGGTTTTGATATTATAACAGAAGTGTTTGAACAAAAATTAATTGAAGTTTATTCTAGTAAGTAAATTAATTATATAAGTAATAACATTAAGTTCATTATAATAAATATATTATATAAATTAATTTTACAAAATAATGTTATTTTTAAAATTCAAGTTAAAGAATAATAAAAGTTAATAAAAAATGAACCTACAAAAGTAGGTTCATTTTTTATGGTGCTGGAGGTGGGACTTGAACCCACACGAGATTGCTCCCATCGGATTTTGAGTCCGACGCGTCTGCCAATTCCACCACTCCAGCGTATAATGTCATTCTAACACAATTTTTTAAAATTTGCAAGGGATAAACAAAAAAATATTATTTAATGAATGCAAAAATCATATTTATTTTATTGCAAAAGTAAAAATTGATTTTTAAAAGTTTGTATGATATTATTATTAACAGGAGTTATTGTTTAGAAATGGAAAATATTTTAGAAAAAATTATAACAATCAACAAAAATGTTAAAATAGAACTTGAAAATGGTGAGGAAAAAGATTTTGTCACTTCGTATAAAGTTGATTTGCCATCGATAAATCAAAATAATATTGAACAGGTAAAACAAACCAAAAAAGTTAAATCGGCTACAGATTTTGTTTGGGCAAATTATGGCATTAATTATTCAAAATTTAAGGCTAGTAATGGTAAATTAGCTATTCCTTATTTTTTAAATAATGAAGTAAAAACAAGAAATTATGTTTTGGGTTTAGCTGTTGATGGTACAACTTATGAATGTATTTATTCTAACGATTGTTTGGGTATTGTTCCTAAATTAACTTTAAAATTGCCTTTAAGTGATGAAAATTTTAAAACTAAAAAGACTGTTTATGAAAATGGTGACGAAAAGCATTTGTTTGAATTTGGAATTTATCCTAAAAATTGTGTTGATAAAAAAACAAATGAAACATTAGAAAAACTTTACAAACAACAAAATTTTAATGAACTTTTACCAACGGGTTTATGGTATTCGACAAATGGTTTAATAAATGGTTTAACAGGATATGCTTCAATGTTAAATCCTGAATTTGTTTTTAATAATAAAAAGTTTGTAAGAGCAATAGTTAGGAAAAATGTTTCAAATGTTAAATATTCGTCAGGCGAACCTGTTCAAAGTACAGGTGATGTACAATGGTTTCAGGTTGAACCTATTTCTTTTGAAATTTTAAATTGGAGCCAAATGCCTAAATATATAAACCCACAAGGCGATGGAACTGCTACAACACTGCAAGCCGAAACTGATGAAGCAATTGTTTCTGGAATACCTTTTTTAGCAAGCGAATTTTTGCCACAAATTTCTTATTATCAATTATGGGAAAACAGTGTTATCAAGGCTTTTTTAAACAGTGAGAAAACCAGTGAAACAATTGCTAATTCGCAATTTGACATAATCACAGATTGGGATTTTAAACAAAAAGGCTTGTTATATGAAGCCTTTAATTTAAAAAGAACGCCAATAAAAGTTTATGTAATTCCTAAGTGTGAAAATGAAATTTGTATGTCTGCATTTGAAGGTTGTGTAACTATTGAAAAAATAATTGTACCTAATCATATAAAACAAATTGGTGATAGGGCATTTGCTGGTTTAAATTTAAAAACACAAGTTGTGTTTGAAACAGGATTAAATAATGTTATTTTATCGGAAAATACATTTGATGATACTAATTTTAAATTTATTTATATTACAAAAAATGGTAAATATGTTATTTTATCAAATTTTGAAGATAAACAATTGCAAAAACTTTCTTTTTGCGAAAATTTTAATTTAAAAACTTTTGAAAAATTAATTGAACCAAATTACAGAAATAACTATATTAAATTGCATAAATGGTATAATGAAAAAACCATAAAATTTATACCACCAGATTTTATTTGCGAAACATTCCCATTTGATAAAATTGAAAACTTTTTTATTAACAAAAATAACAACAAATGGGGGCAATTAGTTAAAAATTTAAAATTTGATACTCTTGAAGGAATTGAAAAACAAAACGCCTTAACTGATTTATTAAAAATTTATTATGCAATCGGTGGCTTTTCAGATGTAGAAAGCAATCGAGATAAAGCTTTTAAGTTTATTATTGAAAATGTTGCAACAAACAAAAATGACAATTTAAGTGTTCAAGATATAGCAAACGATATACACAGAAGGTTTTCAAGAATAGAATTAAAAGGTGATTTTAATCCTGTTTTTGCACAATTTTTTATGAAATATTATGGTAAAAACCCAAATTTTATGTGTTTTAATTTTGAAAATGATTCTAATACCGAGTCGGTTAAGGATTATTTATGTATGGCGCACAACCGCTTTGAAAATATTTTAAAAGCTTTTCCTAATAGAACAGTTAACGGTACTGAACAGCGTTCATTATTATCGCCCGAATTTGTTGCAAAACATTCAATTCACACCGATTATAAAAACATTAAACAAGGCAATAAATTGTTGGCTGAAATTGTTGGACAATATGGTTATACTCAAAAACAATTTGAAATTATTCAAGATGTTTTTGAAAGAGCAAAGCGTATAAAAAACAGTTATGTTATAAAAGCGGATAATTCAGCACAATCAAATGAAAGTTTGATAAGTTTCAGATTTTTGGAAAAAGATGACCCATTGGGATTTGTTTTGGGTGACATAACCAATTGTTGTCAGGTTGTTGGTGGAACTGCGCAAAGTTGCGTGTTTGATGGATATACAAATCCAAATGCAGGTTTTTTAATTTTTGAAACATCGTTATTGGATAAAAATGGAAATCCAACCAATGAAAAAACAATTTTAGGTCAAGCCTATATTTGGTATGACCCTCAAACAAAAACTGTTTGTTACGATAATATAGAAATTCCTAAAAAAATAGGTCAAATGTTAAAGTTAGCAGAAAAAAATAATTCTGAATTTTCATATGAAGATTTTTTAAAAGCTGTTGAAGCAAGTGCAAATTCTGTTATGAAGGTTATGAATAAAAAAGAATTGCAAGTTAAACAAGTTACAACAGGGCAAGCTTATAATTCATTAAATGATGTTCTGTTGGCAAAATTTGGAAAACCAAATACAACCGAACTTGCAAAACATCAGGGTTATTTGGGTTATAGTGACGCAAAAGAAGGTCAATTTATTATTAAAAAATATTGTGATGAAACTCAAAAATTTGAAGATGATATTATGTCGGTTGTTCAAGAAATAAAAAGTGATATTGAAACAATGGAAAATGTTACACTTAATTCAAGAACTATGTGAGGTGTGAATGGAAAATTGTGAAATTTTAATAAACGAAATTAAAAAAAAGTTAAATGAAAAATTGTTAAAACTGCAAATGTTAAAAACAGAAAAAAGAAGTATATTAAATAAATGTAAAAAACTTGATAATATGGTTAATGATGAAATTAAAATTAAAATGCAAATTAATAAAAATAAATTTGAATTGTTGTTGCAAGAAATTTTGGAACTTTCAAAAAATGTAAAAGAAATTAAAAAAATATAAGTATAAATTAAAATTTAATTGTTAATTTATAATTTTAGTGATATTATTTAATAGAATTTTTTAATTTAAAATTGAGGTAAATATGAAAAGAATGTTAACAGGTTTGCAACCAAGTGGCAAACTTACAATAGCTAACTATATTGGTGGAATAAAACCAATGATTTTAAATCAGGGTAAATACGACTCGTTTCTATTTATACCTGATTTGCATACAATAACTGTTCCACAAGATGCAACCATATTAAAACATAATATAAAAAATGCAATTGCAATTTATCTTGCTTGTGGTATTGACCCCCAAAAAAATACAATATATTTACAATCGGATAATTTATACCACGCAAATTTATCTTGGATTCTTGAATGTAACACATCTATGGGACAGCTTTCCAGAATGACACAGTATAAAGATAAAATCCAACGAGGTAAGCCTGCAGTTTGTGGTTTGTTCACTTATCCTGTTCTTATGGCAGCAGATATTTTACTTTACTCGGCAGATATTGTACCAACAGGTGCTGACCAAAAACAACATTTAGAACTTGCTCGTGATTTGGCAATTAATTTTAATAACAAATATGGAAAAACTTTTGTAATTCCAGAACCTTATATTCCAGAAATTGGTGCAAAAATAATGGATTTACAAAATCCTGAAATTAAAATGAGCAAATCTGCTGAAAATCCAAAAGGTGTAATTTATTTAACTGATGATGAACAAACAGTTTTGAAAAAAATTAAAAGTGCAGTTACCGATAGTGAAGCTGTAGTAAAATATGATGTTGAAAACAAACCAGGAATTTCAAATTTGATAACTATTTATTCTTGTTTATCTGGATTAAGTGTAAAAGATATTGAACAAAAATTTGGTAATGAAAATTATGGTGTTTTTAAAACTGAAGTAGCAAAGTTGATTTCTCAAACTTTAACCCCAATTCAACAAAAATATGAAATTTATAAAAATGATGAAAATATGATAAAAGATATTTTACAAAAAGGTTTAGATGTTACAAATAATATTGCAAAAGAAAAGTATAACGAAGTAAAACAAAAAGTGGGGTTAGGCTTACATTTTGATTAACATAGTGAATAAAAAACTAGGGATACCCCTAGTTTTTTTACATTTTCTCAACTGTTTTGATACCTAAAATATTTAAAATAACTTTTAATGTTTGCAAAGTTAAAGTTGATAATTTTATCCAACTTGATTTTTTGTTTATATCTTGTTCTTTCATTAAATTTGTTGATGAATAAAATGTGTTATAATAATTAGCAAGCTTAAATGCAGTGTCACATAAATAACTTGGAGCCTTATCTTGATATGCTTTTAAAATACTGTCTTCAACAGTTGTTATTGTAAGTAAAATTTTCTTTTCAATATTCGAATAAATATTAAAACTTTCAGTTTTTTCATTTATTTTATTTTTGTTTAAAAGTGAGTTTAATCGAGCAACAGTATATAAAAGGTAAGGGCCTGTTTTTCCTTCAAATTCCATAAATTTGTTTATATCAAAAACATAATCTTTTGCACGATAGTTTGAAAGGTCTGCAAATTTTAGTGTAGCAAGTGCTACACAATTTTTAATTTCATCAATTTCATCAATTTTAAGGTCAGTTCTGTCTTTTAAATTTTGCTCAATTTTTTTCTTTGCTTCAAGTTGAATTTCATCAATTAAATCACACAATTTCATTGTGCCACCTTCACGGGTTTTATAAGGTTTTCCATCTTTACCATTCATTGTTCCAAAACCAACAAATTCTAATTTGGTATTTATATTTTTAATTTTTGTTTTTTCTGCACACCTAAAAAGTTGTGTAAAGTGCAATGATTGTCTATTATCAACCACATACCAAATTTCATCTGGATTTAGTTTGTTTTGTCTGTCAATTATTGTTGCTAAATCTGTTGTGCTATAAAGTGCAGCTCCATCAGACTTTATAAGTAAAAATGGGGGAATTTCAACTTTATCATCGGGTTCAGAAACATTGACAACCAATGCACCATTACTTTCATAAGCAAAGCCTTTTTCAACAAGATTATCAATCATTGGTTTTATAAGATAATTTGAACTGCTTTCTCCATTCCATAGTTCAAAGTTAACATCAAGATTATCATAATTATTTTTAGCTGCTTCTATTGATACTTTGCAAAACTGTTTCCAAAGCTCAATATAACCTTTGTTGTTGTTTTGTAATTCATAAGTTGCTTTTCTTGCTTCTTCCATAGCAGTTTCATCAGATTTTGCACGCTTGCTAGCTTCGGGATACAGTGTTTCTAAGTCCTCAATTGTTACTGGTGAAGTTTTTGGATATTCCCCCGAGAAGTTTTTGTCAAAATAAACCAAATCAGGCTGTCTTCTTTTAATTTCGGCAATAACCATTCCCATTTGTAAACCCCAATCACCAAGATGTACATCGCCAATTACTTCATCACCAATAAAATTTGCAATTCGTTTTAAACTTTCACCTATGATAGCTGAACGCAAATGTCCAATATGCAAAGGTTTTGCAATGTTAGCCCCACCATAATCAATTACAATTTTTTTAGGAGTGTGTTTTTCTGCTATGTTTTGTTTAAAATTTTTTAATAAATCATCTGTATGTTTTGTTAAAAAGTTGTTATTTATTGTAATATTGATAAATCCAGCAGGTGCTATTTCAATTGTTTTAATAACTTCGTTTTTTTCAACATTACTTACAACTTCTTTTGCTATTTCCATTGGTGATTTGTGTGCAATTTTAGCTAGTTGCATACAGTCGTTACATTGAAAATCACATAAATCTTCTCTTTCAGAATTTACAACCAATCCTTTATTTTCAAAACCCGATTTTTCAAAAGCTGTTTTAATAATTTTGTTTAATATTTCTTTTATATTTTTCATAACTACTCCTATAACTAGAACCATATTATATAATAAAACTTGATATAAATCAAGAAAAAACAAAATAAGTAAAACAATTAAAAATTAATTATAATTTATTTAAAATAAAACAAGCTTTACATAACTAACAATTGTTTTAGTAAAGCCTGTTTTTACTTTTTATTATTGTGTTTTAATTTTCTTCATCAATAATTTTTTCGTTGCTTACCATTGAAATTTTGTTTTCATTATTTTGTTTTTTTGCTAATTTTTCGGCTTTTCGTTTTTGTCGTTCAATAGCTTTTTGTTTGCGTTTTTCACGAAAGGCTGACCATTTTTTGCTATATTCTTTTTGTTTTTTTACAATTTCCTTGAAATCGAAAATGTCATTTTCATCGTTTTCTGTATCAATTTTAGGGTTAACATTTGTATCTCTTTTTTGTAAAGGTGTTTTGTCAAAAGGTAAAACAACTTTATCATCAATTAATCTAACTTCTAATTGATTATAACTTAATGGAATGTCATTTCGTTTTAATTCATTAAACAATTTTTCAATCATATCGTTTTTTACATCGCAAAATGTTGTTGATAAAGTCCAGCAACGAACATCAAAATTAATTGTGCTATCATCTAATTTTTCCAAAACAATTATTGGTGCTGGGTCTGTTAAAACAAGTGGATTAGAAAGCATTGTTTCAATTGCAACTTTTTTAAATTTTTCAACATCAGCACGATAAGAAAGTTTTATTGGAATTGAAATTCGTCGTGTTGGATTTGTATATAAGTTTTCAATTGTATTTGCTATCATATCCTTGTTTGGAATAATCAATCTACGATTATCATATGTTTCAACAATTGTGTTAAAAAGTCGTAATTCTTTAACAATACATTCAGTGTTATTAATGTTTATAACATCACCTTGTTTAAAAGGTTTTGTAAAAATTAAAATTACACCATTAGCCAATGAAGAAAGACTGTCTTTTAATGCAAGTGCAATTGCGAGTGCAACTGCAGAGAAGGCAGCTATAACACCAGTTATTGGAATTCCAACAATATCCAACATCCAAATAATTAGCATTAACCATAATAAGCAAACTACAGTTTGAGTAATAAATTGTCTGCCAAGTTTTTCAATTTTGGTTTTTTCTAAAATTCTTTTAATAATTAATTTTACAAGTTTAATAACTATTAAACCTAAAATTAATGCACCAAGCAATTTTAAAATTGCAAACCCACCATTTACAAAAAAATTACTTACAGTGTTCCAAATTGATTGCCAATCCATAAAATTTTTTCCTTTTGTATAAATTATACTATATTATATATAATTAACTTTAAAATGTAAAGTAGCAAAATAAAAAATGGTATCAAAAATACCATTTTTTTTAACAACTATGAATTATTTGTATTATTATTTGTATTATTATTTTTATTATTATTCATATTGTTGTTTTGATTATAAGGGTTGTATTGCATATTGCTATTATAATTGTTTGTATTTTGTTGTTGATTTTGTTGATAAACATTTTGGTTATTAAAGTTTTGATATTGAGAGTTATAATTGATGTTTGTATTATTAGCATTAATTTGATTGTTTTTGCTTAAATCTATTTTGTCGTTTGATGTTTTTTGTTTTGGTTGAGTTTTTATGTTTGGAGAAACAGAATCTTTTTTAAGTTGTGCTACTTGTTTTGTCGTGTTTATTGAAATTTCTTTTAAAGGTCGTTTTCTGTTAATTAATGATATTAACAAAATTATAAATATTAAACAACCAGTGCCTGCTCCAATTGTTATTACCACCCAAGTTGGAACACCTGTTTCAGGTTGTTCGCCAATAACAACCAAGTTTAAAATAGATTTTTCAATCACCGAAGCATAACCATCAACAATATTTTGTTGGTCTATAGTTAAACCAGAAACAACCATATTAACAGCTGTTGTTAAAGCTTCACGACTTTCTTCAGTATATTGATATAAGTCAGAAGGTATTTTTGAGATTAGTTCGTTTAAAGCCGAGTAATCAGCTGTTTTTAATTGTAAAGCATTATAAGCATTAGTAACTGCAACAATCGCGTTTTCTATTATGTTTTGACTGTCTTGATATAAATTTCTGTCGATTGATTGGGCATTTTTAACAGCGGTAGTATAGTTTAACATACTTTCTTCTGTGTAATAACTAACTTCATAAGGTAATTCTTTAGCGATTGTGTTGTCTAAAACAGTATAAACAGCTTTATTCATAATCAAATTTGAAATAGTAATATTACAATCAGATGTTATTGTTCTTATTATATAGTTGTTTTTAGCATTTTTATTTAACATTGTGCCATTGCTATAAACTGTTATATTTGCTTTATTATAAAGTTCATCTAAAATAACCTTAAATTCAAAATTATCACCGTGTGTTACAGTTTCAATTTGCAAAAGCTCATCAACACCTGTTGAATTCCATATAGTTGCACCAATAAGTTCGGTTGGGAAGTTGATGTTATATTTATTTAACTGTACACCTGTTACCGAAATTGAAATATTGCTTGTTACACTGTCTATTGTGTATATTCCATTTTCTTCAGTTAATGGTGTTATGTTTATACCATCTGTTGTATAGCCAACCTTCATATTGTTTGAGTTATAACCATTTTCACTTAAAATTAATATGCTAAACTTAAAATTATTTCCGTGAGTAACTGATGTTGAATAGTCAGTTTCTACTTTTGCCTGATAACCATTTCCTGTAGGTAATGTTATGTTATAAACAAGTTTTGAAATTGGGTCAACAGTTATTGTTATATTGCTTTTTATATTTGATATTTCGAAATTGTTACCTGAATAAGGGTTAATTCTTTGTTTTGTTGTTGAACCTTCTTGATAATAAACAACAAGAGAATTTTCATTATAACCATTGTTTGTTTCTACATTAATACTAAATTGAAAATTCTTTCCATAATTTACTGTTGTTGAAAAGCTTGTATAAAATTTATAACCAATTTGTTCAAGATTGCTTGGTATGTAAACCGTGTAAGTTTGTATTACTATGCCTGTTACATAAATTGTAATGTTACCAGTTATATTGGTTATGTTATATTTATAAATTATGTTACCATTTGGTTGTTGTTCTGGTTCTGCAGTTAAATATGTTGTTGTTGTTAAACTTGTTGAAGTGTAATATACTTTGTAGCTTGAAGATGCATAATAACCTGTTCCAGTGCTAATTTCAACATTAAAATAAAATGAACTGCCAAAATCAATATCAGTTAAATCACTTACTTCAAAACTTGTTCCCTCTGGTTTTCTAATTGTAAAACCATCTCCTGCTGGAACTGTTATTGAATATGCATCGCGTGTAATTCCATTAATAACAATATTTATATCTGATGTTATGTTAGTAATTGTATAAACACCTTTTGTTGGTGTTAAAGTTTGTGCTACACCATATTCGCCAGTTTCTTCGTTTTTAACTTGATATGAAACTTTTAATCCTGTTGATTGTTCATAATATCCTTCAGAAGTGTTTATGTTTATTGAAAATGAATAACTGTTTCCGTGAACAACTTCACCATCAACTTTATTATATGTCCAACCTTCATCGGTAGGGAAGGTAATACTGTATGTTTTTTGTTCTACGCCAGAAACACTTATAATTACATTTCCAGTTATATTAGTAATAGAATAAATGTTATCTTCATTTGGTTCAATTTCTCGTGATGCCTGTCCACCAACTGATGCCCGAACACTTAAATTATCTGCCTTGTAACCTTCAAGTAAATTTACTGTAAATGTAAGATTTCCACCATAATTAATACTTGTTTCATTAGCTTCTATTGTGTAACCAGAAGTATTAGAAGGTAATGTTACGGTATAAGTACTAATTTCAATACCTGTTATTGTTATTTGATGGTTTTGTATTATTCCAACATCAACGCTACTGTTAAAGTTTGTTACGGTGTATCTTCCGTTTGAAGAAGATAATGCACCAAGCACATTGTCACTAACAGATAATGCATCTCCATTGTAACCTTGTGAAGTGTTAATTGAAATTTGGAAGTAAAATTTATCACCATAGTTTACAGTTGCTACATTATCAACCAAAGAAGCACCCTCAGGTATTATTGAGTAGCCAACTGGATTATTTACAAAAGTTACAGTGTAAGTTAAAAGTTTGTATCCACTAACTTCAATTTCGATATTTGAAGTTATGTTAGTTATGTTATATGTTGATGTTCCAGTTGTAATTGGAATTGTTTCGTCGGTACCAACAATGCCTGCTCTTCTTAGTTTTACAACAAATGATGTTCCATTTGTATAAGTATAACCACTGTTTAAAGTGATTGAGTATGATAAATTTCCACCATATTCAATATGATTAATATCATCAGTTGAAGAATTTGATGTTAGTGTCATTGTAAATGGATAACCTGTTCCATTTTGAGGAATGGTTGCCGTAAAATAATATTTTTCAACTTTACTAAAAGTAATAACTAAATTTCCAATAACATTAGCAATGGTATAAGAACCAGATGTTCCACTAATTAAAGTTGGTTCGTCAGTTCGATTTTCCATTGTATAATAAACATAAAGTGTAGAAGGGTCATATCCAGTTTCAACAGTTACTTCAAATGTATAATTTTGACCAAACACAACAGTGTGAGTACTTGAAATATTTGTAATAACACCATCAGTTGCATCAGGTGCTTTTACGCTAAATGAAATTTGTTTAATAGAGTTTGTGTCAATGTAGATAAATATGTTTGAAGATATGTTTGTTAACTTATAATAGTATACTGTTTCGGTTGAAAGGTCTGCATCTTTGGTTAATGTTATCCAATTGTTTTCATTATCTTGTGTTGCTATTGTATAATATTTAACAACAATTCCGGTTTCAACTTCTTCCCAACCTTCATTTGAGTTCAAAGTAACAGTAAAACCAAAATCGCTACCTTTTCGAACTGTGTTTGATGTATAATCACTTCCGCGTTCAATAAACACACCTTGTGTAGTAGGGAAAGTAACATAATAACTATCTGATGTAATATTAGAAACTTTAATAATAAAGTCTTCATAAATTCCACCTGAAACACCACTATAAATGTAACTACCATCAGTTTGTTGAACCAATGTATCCCAGTTTGTATCGCTATAACTATATGGTTTTGCTGAAATTATTGCACCATTTCCATTCCAACCTTCGGCAGTGTTTACATAAAGTGAAAAGCTAAATGAACCGCCATAAGCAACTTCAACGCCAGAAATCGGAACAATTTGCCCAGCAGTATATCCAGATGGCGGTGTTACAACACCTCGTTCAGTTTCAAATTCGTTGCTTGTATCAGCATATATTACATAAACTGAATATGTTTTTTGAGCTAAACCACTAACATAAAGTTGTGTTATACCAGTAACAACAAATTCATATGTAAATGTTATATTACTACTTGAACCACCAACAGATGAAGAACCCGTAGCTGTTAACGATGTTGTAACTGGTGAACCATTTACACTGTAACTAACAACTGGTGAACCAAAATCATCTGTGTCATTGTTGCCGTTAGAACAATACCAACCATGGTCTGCATCAACTGTTATACTAAAAGAATAGGTGTTACCATATGTTTGGTTGTTACTAATAGCTGAATAAAAATTAAATCCATTTCCGCTAGGTTGACTTATGTTATAACTGTCTCTTGTAATGCCAGTTATTGATATATAATAGTCAGAATAATTTTGAGCTATATAAATACTGTAAGAACCATTTGATACATTTAATGTATTTGATTGAAAACTTCCAGTAGAACGGTTTTTTGTCCAATATCTAACTATCATTGAAGAACTGTTAAAACCTTGTGAAGTTAAAACATTAACTTGAAATGTAAAATAAGAACCGCTTTCTAAAACTGTTTGACTGGTTGTTTCTATTGAATATCCTGCTTGAGTGTTTATTGTTACTGGCCCAATAATTCCGCTTTCAGGAACAGAAACAGGTAGTTGTGTTGAATATCCAGAAGGGAAAGATGAAGAAGAAGTTTCAAATTCAGTAGGCAAGTGTATTGTAGAAGATTCACTTGCTAATGTTATAGTAATTTCAAGATTTGATGTTAAATTAGAAAGGTTATATGTGCTTGCACTATTTGCATCAGAATACTTTGAGGTTTGGTTTGTTGATATATTTCTTACCAAAACTGTTTCTGTTGCATTACCACTATCTTCATAAGAATAAACATAAAGTCTAATCAAAGTACCAGCTGTGAAAGAATAAGTTTTTGAAGCGTATTCAGAACCTGCATCATATTCTACTCGTGTACGGTTTAGGTTGTTTGGATTGTAATCTAATGTGGTATTAATTGAAAACAAGAATGAAAAATATCTAGACCTCCAAGAACTGTAATAGTTATTATTTGTTACCGTTATTGTGTAGGTGTTCAGTTTCCAACCAGTAGAAGTTTTATCAATTGTAATATCGCCTAGTACATTATCAATTGTATATGTATATGTGTTGGTTCCTGAAATTCTTGTTCCTGTAAGTTGAGTAGTTGAACTGTTCATAGTATATTGAATAAGTTGAGTTGTGCTAGCATCAAGTTGAGTATAATTACTTGCAAGAGTTATTGTAAAAGTATAACTTGAACCATAACTTATGCTAGTGCTTCCGTTAAATGAATAATATGTTGTACTTGCTAAATTCCTAACAGTGTATGCAGATGTTCCAACACCATTTACAAAAATTTGTATGTTATTTGTAACATTGTTTCCGTTAATTGTGTAATTATAAGAATTTCCAGAGGCTGTTGGTGTTGATAATTGAACAGGTGTGGCACCACCAAGACTATATGAAACAAAGTTGCTTGTGTCTGAAATTTGATAACCGGATTCAATAGTTATACGGAATGCTATTGTTTTTCCATATGTTATTGTGCTTCCGCTTACGCCTCCAGTGGTAGTTAATGTGTAACCAGTTCCTGTACTAGGTGTAAAAGTAAAAGTTTTTGCTGTTTTTGTTATGGTTATGTTTATATTTTGTGTTACTGTAATTTGATAAACATTATTTCCAAGTGGGGTAGATGTTCCACCGCTAACAGATATACTATAATTGTAATTGCTATCAATAGCAACAATAGAAAATTTTATTGTAGAGTTATATTGTGCTCGTTTATCATTACCAACTATTATAAAGCCAGATATCATTGCAAATTCACAGTAGGTACCCCCACTGTTTGCATTGTTAGTTATTGTAATATCAAATTCGTTCAAAGTTGCCGAAGTGGTAATGGTAATATTTCCCGTAACACTTGTTCCAGGTATTGTATAAGTACCATCAGATGCTGTTAGTATTATGGCAGTTCCAGATGCAACTGTGTATGATACAACCAAATTGCGAAGTTGTGAATAGTTTCCTGTTCCTGTAACTCGAAAGCTAATGTCTGTTCCATAAGTAATGGTTGAACCCGAAACCCCTTGAATATTACTCAAACTAGTTCCAGTGTTGTTTTGAGTTAAAGTGTAAGTGTTTGCATTTGCTGTTGCTTCTATTGAAAAGTTGTTTTTAATACCAGCACCATTAATTTGATATGAGTAAACTAAGCCTTCCTTACCTAAATATGTTAAATAAGTTCCTGCAATTGAATTTAATGTAACAGTTGGTTGATTGCTATAAAATTGAGTAACAGTTACAGTAAAATTAATGTTTTGTCCATATGTTGCAGTGTATGAACTTCCACTTCCAGTTGTTCCGCTGGTTATGCTTATTGTTGCATTGCTTCCTGCCTGTGTTGTAAAAGTGTATGTATTAGGATTTGGTTGAATTGTTACTGAAATATTTCCTGTTACATTACTAATGGTATAATATAAGGTTGAATTAAGACTGCCAGTAGGGGTACCTTGATAAGTATAAGGTTGTCCATTCATTGTATAAGTTACTACTGGATGATTTTGCCTAAATTGATTTGAAAGTTGTATGCTAAAATAGTAGTTTCCATTGTGTGTAATTGTTGAGTTTGTGCCAGATTTTACAGTAAAATTTGAGCCACTTATTACAGAACAAGAATATTGATTAGTATCAACATCTACAGTTGCTGTAATTGCGTTACCATTTATGTTACTTGTTTTTAATTCATAATACACAACATCATTTGCAGTTGTTCTGTTAAAAACTGATAAATTAGTTGTACCATCGCTAAATGTAATGTTTAAATTTCTTAATTGAGTATATTCTCTTCCCGCTGTTCCCTCTACACCTAATTTTATTATTATTTCACTTTCTGCGGTTCCTTTATTAAAAGAAAATGAATAATCTGTTTCTCTGTTTAAATTACTATCAGTTTCTGCCGTATATTTTAAACCACCATTTGTTGAATCACTAATGGTAATCGTTGAATCTCCAGTGGCAAACACTGCTTCGCTTTTATTTTGTATGGCTAGTTTTGTGCTTGGAATAAAACCAATTGCACAAACAATTAATGCAATAAATATCATAAAATACATTAACAAACTGTTTTTTGTAATGCTCATTTTAAACTCTCCCATTTTTGTTAGTTTTTGTTGTATTTTGTCTTTTATACACCGCATAAAATAATAAGTAAGATTTATAAAAAATTAATAATTCTAAAAGAGCAAAAACATAACAATAGCTCAAATTATATTGTATTATTTATAAAGTTTAAAAGTCAACAAAAAACAGTGTTATGTGATAAAAAATAACAAAATTCTGTTTGCTTTTATATTATTAAATATAAAATATTAAAAAAAACAAAAAATCTCTTGTGTTTAAAAAAGGCTTATAGTATAATAAATACAATTTGCAAAAGGGGAAATGTTTTGAGTAAATCGTTTAAATTTTTTAATAAATGTCAAGATATTTATGATTGCCAAAAAATAAACAAATTTTTAACAGAGCATAGTGATAAAAACAAATCATTGCTTGATTTGAACACTGGAACAGGTAAACACCTTTTTGAGTTAAAAAAGTTGGGTTTTGATGTTTATGGTACAACAAAAACTGCAACTGTTTCTACAAAAGCAAGTTTGCCAATGGTTAATGGAAGTGCTTGTTCTATAAAAAGTAAAGAAAAATTTGATGTTATAACTTATTTATTTAATGGAATTGGCAATTTGTCAAATTATTATTATCTTGATAAACTTTTTGCAAACATTGAAAAACATCTTTCATCTGATGGCGTTGTAATTATTGATATATTAAAAGCATCTAATTTAAGCACATCAAATTGGGTAAGTTTAAATGAAAATATTAATGTTAAACTTAAAAAATATAACAAACATACACGAGTTGCGAAAATTGAAACAGAAGTAATTTCAAATGGAAAAAGGCAAAGTTTTATTGAAAACTATAAGTCTTTTAGTTTAATTAAATTAAGGAAAATTGCAAACAAAAACAATTTAACAATTGTTAAAGCTTATAATAATTGGTCCGATGAAATTGCTGGGCAAGAAAGTTATAGTGTGCAACTTATTTTACAAAGAAGCCCAATTTTACCAAAAGAGTTGCAAAAAAAATATAAGCACCAAAAAGTTACCAAAAGTGGAAAAATTAAAACAGTTACCACTCGTTCTTTTATAGTTACTATGATTATGGTGATTTCTGTTGGTGCATTAAGTGGAAGTACATTAGGTAAAATGTATATTGACAATTTTTTAAATACACCAAACTATTCAAGTTATAGTGAGGAGTTTTTGCGAGATAATCCTGCTTCTATTAGGTATCAAGGGAAAACCCCTGACAAATTAACACCAACGCAAGCTTTTGTTGTGGCTGAAAGTTTGTTAACAACATCATCTAACAAATGGACAATGACAAAAAATGGTGAAATTCAAAACTCTTTTAAACCACAAACTTTATCTGGTTTGTCTGTGTTTGATGGTAAAATTCTTTCAAATATAACAGAAAGTAATGGCTTTAAAACTCTTGTTGAAAAAACAGAATCTGAAATAGGTTCAAACACTGTTAATTGTTTTACTGGTTCAAAGCAAAATGATGATTATGTTTGGAATAATCCTGAAACAATAACTGTTGATTCATACCGAGAAGTATATGGCATTTCTCCTCAAAGCGTAATTAATTATATAATTTCTTCAAAAACAGTAAATGACTACACCGAATGGAATAAAAATGATGGCAAGTACACAGCAAGTTTATCACTTAATCCAGTTTCATCAGTTATTTTGTATATAAAACAAATGCTTAAAACAAGTGGTTTAAATGTAGCACCAACTTTTAATTCAATAAACATAACTTTTACCTTAGATGAAAATTACAGGTTATTAAGTTTTAATATTGTTGAAGAGTATGTAGTAAAATTTGGATTAACTGTTAAATGTAAAGCAATTATAAATACAGATTTTAATTATAATTAGTAAAGTAGGTAATTGTAGTATGAAACGAATTTGGGAATATGTTTTAGTATTCTTTATAGTAATGATTGGAACAGGTGGCTATACTGTTCTGTCTTTTAATTCTTCTTTAACAAGCACAATAACTACTGATACTACAATTTCTACTGATGCTGACCCAGTTTTTGATGGAACTTTATCTCGTATTATGCAAACACGAGATGCTAGTGCAAATTATAATTTAAACATTGAAACTGAAAGTGGTACAATAAATGCTAATGGTGATATTTTAGTAAAGGTAACTGATGATGGTTTTAATTTTGATTTTAATTTAAACACTAAATTAAATGGTCAAGATATTAATGTTAATATAGTTTATAAAAATAATATAATTTATATAAATGCTAATGAAGTAAAAGTTAAATTTGAACAAAATTCAATACAAAGTTTTAAAGATATTTTAACTGTTTTATTACCAATTATTTCAAACTTGGAATTACCATTAGATGCTAGTTTGTTTGAAAATCTTGATTTAACTTCATTAACTACAATGTTGCAAATTAATTCAAATGAAATTGAAAATGGTTATCGTTTGCACTTGGCACTTGATAATTATGTTAACATACTTATTGAAACAGATAAAACATATGCTCCAAAATTAATACAACTTGAACAAATTAGCGTTGAAAATGCAAGCGTAAACTTTGTTGCTAACACCGACTTTGAAACTGAAATAGATGAAATTTCTGTTAGCGATGAATTAGAAAATTCGCTTGATGTAAGTGAAAGTTCAAAACTTGTAAAATTAATTTTAAGTCGTGTAACACAACCAAGTTTTAATGTTGATTTAAAAGCTAACTATAATAATATAAACATTTTAGGAAATGTTCAGGTTGATTTAAGCAACAAACAAGCTTATGTAAACTTAAATGTTTTAAATAAAAATTTACAAATTTATTTTGTAGACAACATTTTTTATGCAAGCCTAATGGGGATTAATGTTAAAGCTGACACAGAACAACTTAATAAATTAAATGAATTAGTTTTGAAAATGTTTAATTTTGATTTGACTAATTTATTAAATGGTTTTAATACAATTGACTTTGAAAATTTAAACTTTATTGATGAAATTTCAGAAACAAATAATGGTGTAAAAGTATTAGTAAATGGTTATGAAATTTTGTTTATTGAAAATAATCAAAAATTAAGTGAAATAAAGCTTTTAAACAAAGAATTTACTTTTGAAGCTAAAATAGTTGATGAAAAATTTGAAATTGAAACACCTACAAAATTTTATAATAATATTGATGATATAGTAAATTTTGTTCAAAAGTTTTCCACTTTTACACAAAACAATCAATTTAAAGTTGATGCAAATATTGTTGTAGATAACACAACCTTTAATGTGAATGTTTTTGTTGATTATAACAAAGGGTATAAATTAGAAACCTTTATTGCAGGAAGTAAACTTGTAGCAGTTGTAATAGACAACAAAATACAAATTTCTTGGCTAGGTATAAATGTAGAGACAACTTTTGATGAGCTTGAACAAACTATTAACTTAATCTCACAAAAATTTAACTTAAACAATCTTCCAAAAGTAAATGAAATTATATCTAATGTTGAAAGCAATTTAAATCATTATAAACAAAAAGATATTTATGATATTATTGATTATATTAACAATAACAATTTGCAGGAATTTTCTTTGTTCGAAATTTTGTCAAATAGTGCAAAAGTGGAAATTTCAGGAATAAAACTTTTGTTAAATATTTCTGATAATTCAATAAATATTTATGGAAGTGTTTTTGAAAATATTGTAGAACTTGGTTTAAAACTTGAAAAGGTAGAAATAGAACCAATTGAACAATGTTTAAACTTACAAACCTTAGTTGAAAATGTTAGTGATATCATAAATTCTTATAGTTCGTTAAAGTTTGAAGCAAATGTTGAAATAATGTTTAACAACATTAATTTAAACATAAATATGCTTGTAGATTTAAAAAACAAACAAATTCAACTTTCTACTTTAATTGCAGATAATATTTTAACAATTACTTACAAAGAAGAAAATATTTATATAGAATATCAATCAATAAAATTAATGGCTAGCGTTAAAGATTTTGATGTTTTAGTTAATATGTTGCAGAAGTTTGTTAATGAACAAGAAATACAAAATTTGTTAAATGTTGTTTCAGATGTAGAAAATAAACTTAATAGTATTTTTGAACAAACTTACGAAATTTTTGACATTATAAATTTTGACATAACAAATATTATAAACTGTGTTGAGGTTGATGAACAAAATATAAATATTGAATTTAAAAATAAGTTATTATTAAAAATTTCAAATAGTTCAAAAACTATACAAACAAATTTTAATAATCAAAATATTGATATAACTTGTACAATTGAACCTAATCAAGATTTCGAAATTAGATTAGCAGAAAATGATTTTTCAAACATTGTTTATGCAGAAAATATAATTGATGATATTTTAAATATCGTGAACAATAAACAAATTTCAGGTAAATTAAATACTGTTATTGGAAATGAAAATATTGTTGCTAATTTTGCTTTAGATTTTACAAATTCAATTAAATTACAAATTACAACAACACTTTATGAAAAACAATTAATGATAACTTATATTGATACTAATATATTTGTTACATTTGATGGAATTAATATAGAATTAGATGTAAACAATATAAGTTCATTAAGCAGTTATATTAAAGAAGCTTTTGGATTTGACATTGACTTACCAGAAATTCCAAACTTTGAATTTAATTTAAGCAGTATTTCACTTTTAGAAAAGTTGTTAATTAGTAAAAATATTTTAGAAATAAGTGCTTTTGGTGCAAATGTTAATATTAGTTTTGATGAAAGTATTAATGAAATTAATGTAAACTATAACGGTTTGAGTTTTAAAATTTATGATATAACCTGTGTTTCACAAATAATCAAACCTGAACAAAATTTTGTAAAATTAGATAAATTAATTAATATCATTCAATCTGTTAATGAACAATTAAAAATTAAACAGTATGGTTTTGATGTAACAATATCTAATTATACTTTTAATATTATGTTAGACTTATTAAATGGTAGAATTACTGCTAAAACAAATTTACAAAATAATAACTTAGAATTAACTTTAATTGAACAAACTTTGTATATAACAATAAACAATAATTTAAAATTTAAAGTAAACATTTTTGATAAGGAAAAACTGTTAACAATTTTAAATAACTTTATTGATTTTGATGTTGAACAAGTTTCAAAATTAATTGATGAATATTTACCATATTTAACTGATTTTGAAAATCAATTTAATAAAGTTTTGGGCGAATTAAATGTTGATAGTTTTGATATAACAAACATACAGCAAATTTTAAATTTTGAAAGCATAAGTTTAACAGAAAACAGTGTTGATTTTGATGGTTTTGGTGTAAACTTTAACATTGTTTTACAAAACAACAAAATTTCAAATATTAAATTTGGTTACAATAATATTAATGCAGAATTATTGCTTTGTGATTTTGTAGAAATAGTAAATCCTGAAACTTTTGAAAATTATTATATTGATGTTATTGATTTTGAAAATATTGCAACTTGGTTAAAAGAAATTATTAATGTTAAAAAAGTAAGTGCAACTGCTGAAATAAAAATTAGCAATCAAACAATACCAGTTAATATGTATGCTGATTTTAGCTCAAATAATTTAAGCTTTAAAATTATTGCAACTTTATTAGGGCAAACTGTTGAAATAACATTATATAACAATAAAGTATTTGTTGTTGTTGATGAATTAAAAATTTGGTTTGGTATTGATGAAATAAATGAAATTACTAATTGGATTGAAAAAACTTTTGGGGTTGATTTAAACTTAAATAATGTAAATGATGTTATTTTAAGCGATTACAATTTGAATAGCATTCAAAGTTTAGAAAAAGTTGATGAAAATCTTGTTATATCGCTTGTTCAAAATTTATTAATAAGCATTTCTTTAAACAATGTTGGAAATATTGAAGTTGTATATGATAACTTAATTTTAAATTTAACAAATATAAAAGTTGATAAAGATTTGGTTATTGAGCCATTAAATGAAAATATAAGTGGGTTTGTTTCTTATAAAGTGTTGTTAAACATAATTGAAAACGCTTATAACAAGTTTACAACAACAAAAAGTTTAGGTGCTAATATAATTATCACAAGTGATAATAAACCATACGAAGTTAATTTTGCATTAGATTTTTCTGATGGCTTAAAAATATCTATTGATACAGTGTTAGAAACAGAACAAATTGTTAAATTGAACGGTCAAGATGTTAATGCTGTTTATAATATTCATTTAGTTTATGAACAAATAAAAGGCGCCGAAGACCAAACAATTTATATTAAAGTTAATGATTTTATGATGAAAATTGCTTTATCAAGTATTAATAAAATGGTTGATTTAGTAAAAACTTTTGTAAATATAGATTTAAGTGAAATATTAAAATTTATAAACATTGAAACAGGTGATTTGAATCAAGATGAAATACAAAATATGCTTCCAGAAAATGGTTCACAAAATGTGTTATTCCTTGAACTAATTAAAAACATTTCATTATCAGAAAGTGGTGTTTTAAGTATTACGGCAAGTGGCGGTCAACAAATTGTTTTGACAAATGGTTTTAATGATATTGAAAAATTAATTGTTAAAAATGTTGAAGCTATGGGATTAAATATAAGTTTAGAAAGTGATTTTACAAAACAGTATATCATAGAAGATTTTTCTGATGAAGAAAAGAATAGTTGCCTTGATTTAAGTACGCTTGGTGATTTAGCTTTAATTGCTAAACAAACAGTGGATAATTGTGAACAGTGGATGTTGCAAGGTAATGTTACATTAAAAGCTTCAATTTTTGAACTTGCTGATATGGGTGTAAATGTTAACATTATAAAAACTGCTGATAATAACATTGTTATAACTGCATTGTTAACAAATTTACCAGTTGGTGCGTTATATATGGATAATTCAAGCAGTGGAATAAGCAAAAACAGACAAGTTTATTTGTATATAAAAGATGGTAATTTGTATGTTTATAGAACAATTGATAAATTATCTGGTTTTAGTTTTAAAACACGAATTGAAGCTTCTGGATATGTAAGTTTGGCTGAACTTACTTCATCTAAAGAAAAAATGATGGATTGTTTGCAAATGATAATTGGTTGGAATAATATGATTAAAAATGCTATAAATGAAGGAATGGCTAATCCAACACCACCAGATTATAACACTTATGAAAAATGGATAAATAACTATAGTTATGATGAAACATCAAAAACTTATAAATTAAGTTTAAATGGGGCATATGTAGTAAACGATGAAAACATCAATAATATTACTTTAAACATTTTAACTAATGGTGTTAGTATTACAGGTGTTACAGGCTCAATGACAATGTTAAGTGATGATATGATAAAACTTACTATTAGTTCATTAAATTTAGTTAACACTTTTACAGGTTCAGTAGTAAAGGTTGATGATGGTTGTATAGGTAATAAAACCCAAAATGAAAACACACAAGATGCAATGATAAAACATACTAATAATTTGCTTAATGGTGTTATTCAATCTAAATTAAATTATCCATTAAAAAAACATTATTAATTTTAGTTTATAAAAACTTTGTCTGAAATGACAAAGTTTTTTAATTTTATATTTTTAGTTAAAGAACATTTTTTTCGTTGACTTTTATATTATAATATGCTAACTTATACATAAACTATTTAAGGAGGAGAAAATGTCTGTTGAACTAATAATTACACTTGTTATTGTTGGTATACTGGCACTTGCCTTTTTGTATGCATCGGGGGTGCGTTGGTACGCATCACGAATTTTGATTTGGCTAGATTTAAAAAAGCTTGAACTAAATTTGCCAATGGAGCAATATGTTAGAACATTGTTAGATGAACAAGGTTTAGTTGATGTAGAAATAAAAAAAGCAGGTTTCTTTTCATCATTGTTTATCGGAAATACTTACAGTGTGAAAAAGAAAAGAATAAATCTTCATTGGTTTACTGCAAGAAGAACAAGTATTGGTAATCTTGCAAGAGCAGGTCGATTGATAGGTCTTGCTAAAATGCACGCCGAAGGTGCTAAAAATCTTCGTGCTGTAGAGTTTACAAGATGGTTTGGTTGGCTTCCAATTTTATTTATCCCTTTAATTATTATTGGGTTAATAGTTGACCTTATTGCTGGTGAATCTGTTGGTTTATATACACTGATTTTTGCTGGTGTCGGTTTAGTTTTAGTTCTTTTCACATTAATTATGTCATTTGTTGCATTAAAAAGCAATTTTAAAGCTTATGACATAGGTCGTGAGATTATTTTGAATATGCAAATTTTGGGTGAGAAAGAAACTAAAAAATTTAACAGCCTTATTAAAACTTGGAAGCAACTTGATGTTATTAATGTAATTATTATTACATTTGAATTAATTTACTTTGTGTTCAAAATTATTTTATCATCAATTAAGTTATTTGGGAGAAGATAATGGCAAATCAAAAAATTTTAAAAAGTGAAACACGAACTTTTGCTTTAGTAACTAGCATTTTAATAGCAATTGCTCTTTTAACGCTTGTTATTATTGGGCTTATAACTGGGAATTTTCTTAATATCTCTGTTGTAGGTTCTAGTATAATTGTATTTATTACTGCACTTTTTATGGGCTCAATGCAAATTCGAGTTTTCTCTAATTATAAAAATCAAAAGAAATTTCTTTGTGCTGATGGAATTTTTTACATTTGTTTAACAATTTTGGTTGTTATTTCAGCAATAAGTTATGTATTAGTTCCAGATTCACAAGTTGATTTAAGATATTTTATATTTGTGTTTGGAATTGTGTTTGTTATTTGGAAAATTATAATGTCTATAATAGGTTTCAAAAACAAATATTATAATGCTTTTGCTGAGTTAATTATAGCAATTTTTTGGTTATTAAGTGCTGTTGGTGTTTTGTTAACAACTCTTGAAAATGTAAGCCAAACAGGTTTATATTTAATGTGTGCATCTAACTATATACTTGGTGTAGCAACAATTTTTTATATTTTATTTTCTTATGTATTTAAAGAACCTGATTTTTTAATTACCGAACAAGTTTTAGAAATTGTTAAAAAAGAAGAAGAAGAAAAACAAGCTCGTATTAACAGATTAAATGGTGCTTTTTTAACTGGTAATAACATAAAACCAGAAACAAATAATACAAATAATTTAGAAGATAAGTTGCAAAAACTTCAAAATTTAAAAGATAAAAATTTAATAAGTTCAGAAGAATTTGAAAAACGAAAAAAAGAAATTTTAGATAGTGAACTTTAATAATAAAAATTATAATAAAACACTTTGACATAAGTTAAAGTGTTTTTTATTAATTATTAAGGTTAACATTTGGTTTATTTTTTTCATATTTTGAAAATTTAAAGCACATAATATAAAAAAAGATAAAGGAAATATTATGTGGTTTTGGGTTGCTGTTTTATTAGGTATTGTTCAGGGAATAACTGAGTTTTTGCCTATTTCAAGCAGTGGACATTTGGTTTTATGTGAAAAACTGTTTGGAATTGAATTTGATGCAACTTTTTTAAATGTGCTTTTGCATGTTTCAACATTGTTTGCTGTTTGTTGGTATTATAGAAAAAAAATATTATACTTAATAACTCATCCATTTTGTAAAATGAATTTAATGTTAGTTGTGGCTACTTTGCCAGCAGTTATTTTTGTTTTATTAGCTAGTATTTGGTTTGATTTGGATAACACCAATTTTATATTTTTAGGTGTTGGTTTTTTATTAACTGCTTTCTTTTTATTGTGTGCAGAATTTGCAACAAGAAAAAACAAAAATCCTAAACCTTTAGGGTGGGGTGGAGCAATAATAATGGGAATAGCTCAGGCAATGGCGGTATTTCCGGGTTTAAGTAGAAGTGGAACAACATTTGCATTTGGAACAGTTTCTGGAATAGAAAAAAATGTTGCATTAGACTTTTCATTTTTAATGAGCATTCCAATTATATTAGCTAGTTTAATTTATGAAATCTTTTTTACAGATAAACAATTAAGCTTTGCAAACACTGATTGGATAAGTGTTGTAATTGCTTGCGTTTGTGCTTTTATATTTGCTATTTTAGGGTTAAAATTAATGAATAAGTTAGTTAAAAAAATACAATTTTGGTGGTTTATACCATATTTAGTAATTTTGGGAATTATTCTTTTGGTATTGTAATTGTATCACCATAAAAATAACAGTTAACATTCCAATCTGATTCTAATTTTTCTAAATTTTCTATAATAAAGTTTGCAAACTTAATGTTAAATTCATCAATCTTTTGTTCTGAATCTTTTTCGCCATAACTATTTGTTATTAACTGAAGAACGAATGTATTAATTTCATTTGACAGTTTGTTAATTTGTGAACTACTAGATAATATTTCGTGCGTTGTATTGTCAAAAGAAAACGAATATGTTAAGTACCATAACATAGGAAGATT
This sequence comes from uncultured Clostridia bacterium, assembly GCA_944384415.1. Classification (GTDB taxonomy): domain Bacteria; phylum Bacillota; class Clostridia; order Christensenellales; family UBA1242; genus UBA7584. The sequence goes on from CALWTF010000012.1 coordinate 43,955, forward strand.
ATATTTTTTGCATAGTGATTCATAATCTTGTATAAATGTGCTAGGATTACTTTTAACAATTATTTTTACATTGGTTAAATTTTTTTCTGTATATAAAGTTAGTTCTATAATTTCAAACGCACCAGTAATAAATTCTTCACCAAATTCATTTAACCAATCTTTTTCTATCATTTTATTAGTTAAACAAGCTAAATCTTTGCCGTTTAAAACAAGATCAGAATTAAACAATAAAAATTGTTTATCAAAATTTTCTAAATTAATACTATGGTCTTCATTAAAGAATGGATTACCTTGTGTGTTTGTAATACTACTATTAATTTTATTTTCTAAAATTAAATAATCATTTTCATTTATTTTATTTGGTGCTAATTCATTTTCATCAACTTCTTTTGAAAGCTCTTGCGAAAGTTTATTATACATTTGAGTGATGCCACCCAAATTAAAATTGTTTAAAATTAAAATAGTTCCAATAATAAAAGCACCAATAACAATAAGACTTCCATATCCAAATTTTAAACAACCTTTTTTTCTTTTAGACATTTCTGGTTTCGGTTCTTTTGGTGGAAGACCTCTTAACTCTTCGAACATAATTTACCTATTTTAAATATTTAATAAAATTGCTAATAACGAACCCAACACTGAGCTTCCCAAAGCTGTTAACATAATCATTTTACTTTGAGAAGTGCAAGATGTACAACCATTAGTACATGCGGGATTTTCTGCATCAAATATTTTTGCTGTTAATTCTTGAGGAATAAATTTTGCACAACCAAGTTTGTTTGCTAATTTTATTTGAGGGATTCTTTCAAGAAGTGACATTCCAGTATAAAATTTAATTTCTGGCGCTAACTTAACCATTTCTTCTCGTGTTGCTTTAATGTTTTCCATGGTTTCTTCTGCTTTTTTGAGTGAGCCACCAAGTTTAAGTTTTGCTTGCCCTTTTAATGCATTTCTTTTTATATCTTTATCAGAATTCTCAAATTTCTTTAAAATATTTTTCGCATGTTCGTTATCACTTTTTTTAATATGGAATTTTGCACGCCATTTTGGAACATTGTACTTTTTCCAGTTATTATCTTGTCTAGCTTTTTTTAGAACTTGATTCCATTTTTTTCTTTGTTCAAATTTATCTTTAAGCTTTTGTTTGTAATCTTCTATACACTGTCGTATATATTCAGGGCTTTCTTTTAAGGCTTGAACAGTATCTTTAATTTTAGCTAATTTTGATTCATCATCTTCATCACCGCCACCGCCACTATCACTACTGGTTTCATTATTTTTATCACTCGAATTGTTTTCTGATTGTGTATTATTTTGGTTCTCTTCGTTATTAGCTTGTTGATTTAAAGCTTCTTGTTCTTCTTCCTCCTCTTCCTCTTCTTTGGCCATTGTATAATGTCTTTTTTTTATTTTGTTGCCTGCTTCATACTTATCAATTAATTCATCAACATTCATTTCAGAAGTTTCTTTTGGCTTGAAGGGTTTTATATCATCGGGGCCGTAATTTTGTGGTTCTGGACTGTCTTCATCAAAATCGTTTAATTCATTGGAGGATAAATTTTTAGCTGCTTCTTCTAATTGCTTAAATATATTTTCAGACATAAATTATTCCTCCTTTTATCTATAAATAAAGTAAATAATAGCACCAATAAAAGCAAGCGGTATAATAATTTTAACTAAAAATTTAATAAGACTTATTAAACACATAAAAACTCCTTAAAACTAGTTGCTATTTACTTAAGTTTAATAATTTAATTATAAAAAATAATTGCAATAAAAGTCAATCAAAATGCCATTTTAAATTATTTGCAAAAGTTGACTTTTTAATAATGATTGTGATAAAATGAAGCTGTTTATGGAAAGATGTCAGAGTGGTCGAATGTGCTTGTCTCGAAAACAAGTGTTCCGCAAGGAACCGAGGGTTCAAATCCCTCTCTTTCCGCCAGAACGGAATTGTACGCACCCTTGGAATAAAAAACTAGGTTGCGTATTTTTCTTTTTACAAGATAGTTTTGGGCTTGTGATGCCTTACAGTAAACCTGATATTGAACCAAGTGAAAACTGGAAAAATCTTGATAGAGATGATTTAGGTCGTTTCCGCAAAAATGAAAAATAAATTTTAATAATATAGCCCAACAATATGTTGGGCATTTTTTATGCTATATTTCTTTAATAAATTACTCCTTATATTCTTTGCTTTTGTTGTGTCTTTTGTAGCAAATTTTTCGTATGAAGTCAAAGGAATAAAATATTGCTTAAACTTTTAAATTTAATAAAATAAAGTTCAAGACTAGGTTTTTTAACCTGATCTTTTTTATTGTCAGTTAAAGAATTTCAATACAATATTTTCTTCTGTTTCGTTGACTTCATACATACAAGATTTCAAAGTGTAAGACTACTTCCCCAAATTTGCTACTTTGCCACTGCCAAAAGGCATATTCATATAATTAGGTTTTTTATTAT
>CALWTF010000013.1 GCA_944384415.1 uncultured Clostridia bacterium
TCTAATACATCGACACACTTATCTACAATTTCTTTCTTCATAAATTTCTCCTTTACTATTATAGCACAGAACAATACTACTTTACAAGATTTAGTGTCATTACATCTCAAAATCTTTTTCTTTTTTCTTTCCTCAAGTAATTGCATAAGCAAGTCGTCATATTCTTCATCTGTCATTCTTAAAAGCAAATCGTTCTTTTTAGTATTTATTTCTTCTTGTCTTCGCCTTTCATCTTCATAGAGTTTTTCTTGTTTAAGTTTTTCATTAAACTTTTCTTTAGCAAAATATATTATCAATATTTTAAACATAATATCATTATAAATTTTTACATAAGTTTTGTATTAAAGTGCTTAACATTTTTTTATTTTTATATAACTATGTTAAACATTTGATTTTTGTTTAATATTTTAGTATAAAATAAATATGAAGAAAATTTTAATTACAGGTGCAAGTAGCGGAATGGGAAAAGCTACTGCTGAATATTTAGCAAAAAAAGGAAATCTAATTTTTGCATTAGACATAATCCAATCCCCAAAAACAGAAAATATATTTCCAATTAAAGCCGATGTAACAGATTTTGAAAGCATTAAAAATGCATTTAAAGAAGTAAGCACTCAAACTGATAGCTTAGATGCTATTATCCATTTTGCTGGCATATATAAAATGAATTCACTTGTTGAAATTGAAGAAAAAGATTTTAAAAAAATTTTTAACATTAATGTTTTCGGCGTATATAGAATAAACAAAATTTTCCTTCCTTTAATTTTAAAAAATAAAGGTCAAATAATTATCACTACAAGTGAATTAGCCCCATTAGACCCATTACCTTTTACTGGATTATATGCAATAACAAAATCCACCTTAGAAAAATATGCTTTTTCTTTAAGAATGGAATTAAATTTATTAAATATAAAAGTCAGTGTTTTACGACCAGGAGCCGTAAAAACTGCTATGATTAATTCATCTACAAGTGCACTTGAAAAAATGTGTGAACAAACTAAATTATATTCTTATAATACTAAAAAATTTGAAAAGATTGTAAATTCGGTTGAATCTAAAATGATTGAACCTGAAAAAATAGCAAGGTTAGTAGAAAAAATTCTATTAAGCAAAAAACCTAAATTTACATACTCGATAAATGCAAATAAATACTTAAAAATATTAAATAAATTACCAGACAAATTACAAGTAAATATTATTAAAAAACTTTTAACAAAATAATTTTTTAATTAAAGTTAAAAAAATTTTTTAATATATATTTTACAAGCCTTAAATTATATATCAATTAAAAATTATTTTATATACAGTTTAATAAACGATAATAAATTATAAAAACATAAGTTTAATTTTTAGTTAAAAAAATTTCTTTTTAACAAGTTTTATGTTTTATAAATTTTTCTAGTTTTAATAAAATTTTACCCAATTTACACTTTTTAAATTATTAAAAATGTTTTACATTATACAAAAAAAATGATAGTATGATATATATTAACTAATTTTTACAAAACAAAAATTTTTAATAAAAAAAGCAATTTTTGATAAGTTAATATCAATTTTTTGTTATTTAGTGCGTAAAAATAGTTTATAAGCATAAAAAGCATTTTGCTTTTTTTATTATATTATAAATTAAATGGTGAATATGAAAAAACAACAGAACAGAAAAAGATGGTTTAAGGTTGTTAAAACCTTTGTGAAAATATTTATACACAAACCCAAATTTGTTTATTTAGGACAAAATATAGAAACACCATCAATTATATTAAGCAATCATGTTGGCGCAATCGCCCCGTTATCGTTTGAGTTATATTTTAACAAACCTTTTAGATTTTGGGGAACCTATGAAATGAATTCTGGATTAAAGTCAGTTTACAAATATTTATCAACAGTTTATTACCATCAAAAAAAACACTGGCCTAAATTATCTGCAAAAATTTTTAGTATCATAGCTGCGCCTGTAGCAAATATGTTTTATAAAGGATTAAATTTAATTTCAACTTATCGTGATTTACGGTTTAGACAAACACTAAAAGAAAGTATTGAAACAATTAAAAATGGACAAAACTTAGTAATATTTCCTGAAGACTCATCTAGCGGTTACCATGATAAACTAAAAAGCTTTTTTTCTGGATTTGTGATTTTAGCAAGACAATGTTTGAAACACGGTTTTGATTTACCAATTTTTGTTACTTATTTTAGAAAAAAAACAAAAACTTTTGTTATAGATAAACCTATTTTATGTTCTGAATTATTAAAACAAAATATTTCCGATGATAACATTGCTCAAAAAATGTGTGATAGAGCAAATCAATTAGGTGAAATTAATTTAACAACACTAAAACTCTGTAATTAATAATAAAAAGTTTTCCACAATTCATATTCACTTTTCCACAAACAATTAGAACAAATTTTCATATAAATAATAAAACCTTACAATATAAAGGTTTTATTTTTTTTGTTTAAAAATAAAAATATTGCAAATACTAATAAAAATTTAAAAAGGAGTTAATATGAAATTTAAAGATAGTAAAACTTTTCAAAATTTAGCGCGTTCTTATGCTTCTGAATGTCAAGCAAGAACAAGATACGAATTTATAGAATATGGTGCTAGATATAATGGCTACAAGAATATTGCCGATATTATTGATGAAATAGTTTATCAAGAATTTAATCACGCAAGAATGTTCTATACATTTATTCAAGATGGCGAAGATAAACAAATTGATAATATTGAATTTGAAGCAGGTTTTCCTTTCCGTGAAAAATGGGATTTACAAGAAAATTTAAAATTGGCAAGTGAAGATGAATTAAACGAAAGTGAAATTTATGAAGAATTTGCTCAAACAGCTAATGAAGAAGGTTATGAAGAAATTGCTCAACTATTTTTAGATGTAAAAGAAGTTGAAGAATATCATAGACAAATTTTTTTAGAACTTTATGAACAAATGAAAAATGGAACTCTTTACAAAAAAGATGAAGAAGTTACTTGGATATGTAATGATTGCGGATATATGGCAACTGGTACAGAACCTTGGGATGAGTGTCCACTTTGCAAAGCTAAACGAGGCTCAATAAAGTTAATTTTAAATGCAAAAATGATAAACAATAAATACTGTAATTAGTTATTAATTTTTGTTTTTTAATTTATATAAAATTAAAATATCATCAAAAAGCAGCTTTTTACTGCTTTTTTATTATTTAATTGTTTTGTTATAATTAAAGCGGTAAATTAAAATGATAATGTTATGAAAAATTTAGTAAAAATTAGCAATAAAAATTGATTAAGTTTATGTATTACTTTTGTTAATTTTGCAAGTATAATTTTACCTTCTGTTTGTGATAAAGAGCCACAAAAACTTAAAGTAGAAGTAGGTATTTCATCATATATTTTGCAACTAAAACTTTACCTATTATTACTGCAAAAACAAAAGAAGAAGCAAGAATTGATTGAAATGCTGACCAAACTGTTTAAGCAAGTGTTAAAAGTTATAACCAAACTTTTACACCAAAAGATACAATAAATATTAAGCTGTAAAAGTTCAATAGAGCTAAAAAATTTGATAAAGTTATGAATGGTGTTGATGGCAACAGTTTTATGAAATTAAAGTTGCAACTTAGGAAGATGGAAAATCTTATGTATATTAAAACTGCACTTTTACAAGTTCGGTGTCTTTAAAAAAGTTGATTTAACATTTATAAACTGTACTTTTAAAACAGGTAACACTGCAAAAAGTGGTTTAAAAGCAAATATTTCAACAGGTACATTTAATACAAGTGATGCAAACAACACCATAAATGTTAATGTTGTGAAATGATATTTATATCCATAAAGTTATACAGTGCCTAAACTGTTAGTTCTTAGTAATAAAAGAATAACTTTTGGGAATAAAACAACTATACAATAATTTAATTATTTAAAATATAAACTTACACAATTTAAAAAAGAACTTTATCTTTAAATAAAGTTCTTATTTTATAATTTAGTTTTGTTAATAAAATATTAAAAAAGTTTTTGTAATTGTTTGTTTTGAATTAATGTAGTTATTAGATTGAAATTATAATTTAATATATAGTTTTATTTAAAAATACATTTTTAATTTAAATGCAAAAAAATTAAACTTAATAGATAAATTTTGGTTATTTAATATACAATTTTTAGTTATTTAATAAAGTTTTTATAAAAATATTAATTTATAAAATATTGTTATGTAATAAGTTTTATTTATTTAATTAAAGATAAATCTTGTTTTTTTGTTATTTGCTCTATGCAGTATTCTAGCACTGGGTCTTTATTGTTTTTAATATCGTCAATAGTAGTTTTTATTTTTACATCACATTTTAAAGCGCTATCATTTAAAGCAGTGAAGTTATGTGTTTCTACTTTGCATAATTGTTTTGAAACATTAAAATTTATTCCAAATTTGGTTGTATAATATGGCAAATTTTGGGGTTTGCCCATAGCATAAAAACTTGAAGGTTGACCGGCATCTTCTCCCACCAAAATAAAACCTTTATCTTTTAAATCTGTTGCCATTAACACTGACGATGACATAGTGTTGTTGTTAATTAAACAAAAGCCAAAAATATTATTTTTTGAAATTGTTTCTAAAATTTGCGGGAATACCCACGAATACATTGTTCCTCCTTGATTATCTCTTAAATCTACTAAAAAAGGGTTACCATTACAAAGTTCTTTTGAAACCTTGCTGTTGAAATTAAAAATTTCTTCACTTTTTAAGCAAGGACAAAGCCCAGTAAAACTACTTATTTTAAAATAATTATACCTATCTAATGTTCTGAATTCATATTTTGAATTATTGTCTTCGTTTAATAAACTATTTTCATTTTTCCAAATCGATGGATTTAGTGATAATTCAAAAAATTTATTATTGTTTTGCAGTTTAATTTTAATTTCATCTTGTGTGCTGATTTTTATCATTTTTAATAAAATTGGGTAAGTTATGTAGGAACATACTCTGGAATATTTCCCCTCGGTGCATTCGGCAGTTATTATTGGTAATAGCCTTTTTTCTATATCATCAATTAAGCAACCATTTATAGAAACAATTTTACTATATAATAAATTTTTATCAATTTCGTTTTTGTTTATATTGGTGATGTAATATTGTTCATTAAACCTTTTTACTTTAAACGGGTATGACACATCTTCTTTTATAGTAATTAATGGCCAACTGTGCAAATCTTTAATTAATGCATTTATTTTTAACATTTCATAGTTTTGTTCTATTTCGTTCAATTTGTTCCACTTTGTTTTTAATTGATTAACCATTTCCCAAAAACTTTTCTTACTTATACTTTTATAAAAATTAGGATGCATTTTTTCCATTTCTAAAAACAAATCAGTTAAAGCTTCATATTTCATAAATCACCAATTAAACAGTATTTTTGATATTATAGTTAATTATTAAAATATTGTCAATATTATTATTTTAATTATAATTAACCTTTTTTATTTAATTTTTATATAATACAATGAAGATAAAATATAAATCAAACAATAAAAATAAATGCGATACTTAAATTCTAATTGATGTTAACAATGTAAGTTCACATAATATAATTATAGTTGTTGTGAAACAACATAAATGTCAACTATCATCATTCAGTTGACATTTTTTGTTAGGTTTTATAAAATTAAGAACGAGGAGGGTTGATATGAAAAAAAATAAAAGTTCATCTAATTTAATTGGAAGTATAATTGGTTTTATTGCACTTGTTCTTTTAGTTATTCCAATGTTTGTTTCAATTTATACAAATGTAGTTTTAACAAAAGGTACTGGATACGGTTTGTTTAATGATTGGTCTTTAATTGAAACAATTTATACTGTTACAGCAAACTTTAACTCAACTTGCACATTAATTATTGACATTTTAGCAATTGTTTTACTTGTTTTAGCTGCTTTATATCTTGTTGTAGCAGTACTTCAAATGGCAAAAGTTATTAAAGTTGATTTAGCCGAAAAAATTAAAAAATTAATTTCGCTTGTAGCTGGCGTTTGTGTCATCGTTTTAATAATTTGCGCAATTGTATTGTTTTCAGGTGCCAAAGTTGATGAAAACAACTATTTAACAGCTGGCGCTGGTTTTTACCTTATGGTTATTGGTGGTGCCCTTCTTACTGTTAGTGGCTTTGTTAAAAACTAGTAAATCAAAACCTGTCGTTTATGGCAGGTTTTTTTTACAAAAAAATTAAAAGGAATATTATGAAAAAAGTTTTAATCATTTCTTCAACTCCACGAAAAAATGGAAATTCAGAAAAATTGTGTAAACAATTTGAACAAGGCGCAAAAGATTCTGGAAATGAAGTTGAATTTATAAGATTAGCAGATAAAAAAATTAATTATTGTATAGCTTGTTACGCGTGTAAAAGTTTAGGAAAATGTTTTCAAAATGATGATATGAATGAACTAGCTGAAAAAATGAAATTAGCCGATGTAATTGTTTTAGCAACACCTATATACTTTTTTTCAATGTCTGGTCAATTAAAAGTTTTTATAGATAGAATGGTACAAAATTGGAAAGAAATAAATGATAAAGAAATTTATTTATTTGCAACTATGACTACTACTAATTTAAAATTTGCTGAACCAGTGTTTGAAGCTATTCGAGGTTGCACGCGAGATTGCTTTAACAATTGTAAAGAAGTTTCAGCTTTAGCTGTTGGAGGTGTTACACAAATAAATGATATTGATAACAGAATAGAGTTACAACAAGCTTATAATTTAGGTAAAAATTGTTAATTAATCAAAAAAACAATATTTAATAACAATTTTTAATATATTTTGCTACAATTTTTTGCAGGTTAGTGTTTAAAAATTAATACTGAATATTATTTTTAATAAAAAACTTTATACTACAAATGCAAATAAATTAAACTGTAAAATATCAAAAAACTTTATCAATTACTGATAAAGTTTTTTATTTAATAATATTAAACTTTTATATTTTTTATTTACAATCAAACCAATCTTTTCCAGTGTTGATATCAACTTCAAGCGGAACATTAAGCTTCACAACATTTTCCATAAAATGCTTAACTAAAACTGTAACTTGTTCAAGTTCATCTTTTGGAACATCAAAAATCAATTCATCGTGAATTTGTAAAATCATTTTGGTTTTTAAATTTAATTTTTCTAATTGTTCAAAAATTTGAATCATTGCAAGTTTAACAATGTCTGATGCTGTTCCTTGAAGTGGCATATTCATTGCAGCTCGTTCACCAAACATTGCAACATTATGGTTTGTAGAATAAATTTCTTCAATGTTTCTTCTTCTTCCAAATAATGTTGAAATATATCCTTGTTTTTTCGCTGTTTCTACAGATTTTTGCATAAATGATTTAATAGTAGGATATGTTTCAAAATACTTATCAATATAAATTTTAGCTTGTGCTGGCGATATCCCTAAATTATTTGCCAAACCATAAGGCGATATGCCATATATAATACCAAAGTTAACAGCTTTTGCTGCTCTTCTTTGTGCAGAAGTTACTTCATTAAAAGGAACACCAAAAATTTGACTTGCCGTTGTTCTGTGAATATCGGCATTTTCGTGATAAGCTTTTAATAGATTTATATCTTTGCTATAATGTGCTAACAAACGCAATTCAATTTGAGAATAATCAGCAGATAATAAAACATTACCTGAATTATCTGGAACAAACATTTTTCTTAATTCTTTTCCTTCTTCTGTTCTTACTGGAATATTTTGTAAATTTGGTTCATAACTTGAAAGTCTTCCAGTAACAGTAAGCGTTTGAGTAAATGTTGTATGAATTTTTCCATCTTTTTTAATATAAGGTTTAATGCCTTCAACATAAGTACTGTTTAATTTAGCAAAGGTTCTATATTTTAAAATTTCATCAACAATTGGGTTCGTTTTAGCTAAAGCCTCCAACTTATCAACCGCTGTTGATTGTTTTTTGTTACCAACTGTAGATAATCCTAATTTATTAAAAAGCACATCTGCAAGCTGTTTAGATGAATTAACATTAAATTCACACCCAGCTAATTCATATATTTTATTTTTGCAATTATTAATTTCATTTTGATATTTTATTGATAATTCTTCTAAAACTGTTGTATTAATTTTAATACCTGTTTTTTCCATATCAAACAACACATACTCCAAAGGTAACTCAATGTTAAAATACAAATCAGTTAAATTTTTTTCAAATAATTGCTTTGATGTTATATTCCAAGCTTCTAACAAGTTACAAGCGCACACATCTTCTAATTGCAAAAATTTTAAAAGTTTATCTAGTTCTTCATTTTTTACATTATTATTTAAAAGATAAACACCCAAGCTAACATCAAAAATTTTCCCATTCAATTTAATATTATAATTATCTAGTTCGTGTAAAAGTGGCTTTAACATATGCACCACTTTTATAATATTTTCGTTTTCAAAAATTTCAACAAAGTTTTTAATATCAAAATTTTCAAATACCCAATTAGTTTGATTATCGAAAGCCAATTCGTAACCCGCTTCGGTTTTTAAAAAAGCAATTTTATCATTACCGCTTTTTTTAAAATTTTGCAAAAAAAGTTCAACATTATTTAATTTTTTCTCAATAAAAACCTGTTTTTTTTGACTTTTTTCAATATTTGCGTTGTTAAATAAATCAGTTCTTTTTAGCAAACTAGCAAACTCATATTTTTCAAAGCATTTTTTAACATCTTCATTAAAAGGATTATTTAACAAACAATCTTCTTGTTCACATTGAATATCAGCATCTAAAATTATTGTTGCTAACTTTAAACTTAAAAAAGCCATATCTTTATCAGCTAACAGTTTATCTTTTAATTTTCCATTTATTTCATCTATATTTTTATAAACATTTTCAACTGTTCCATATTTTTCAATTAAACTTAAAGCAGTTTTTTGACCAACCCCAGTTACACCTGGAATATTATCACTTGTATCACCCATTAAACCTTTAAGTTCAATAACCTGATTTGGGGTAAGATGCATTTCTTCTTTTAATTGTCTTTCATTTAAACTTACAACATCAGTTATTCCGTGTTTTGTTAACCAAACTTCAGTTTTATTATCAATTAATTGCAAACAATCTCTATCACCTGTTAAAATTACACAAGGTAATGTAAATCGTTTACTTAATGTGCCTATAATATCATCAGCCTCTATTCCCAATTTTTCCACAATTTTTATGTTCATTTTTGTTAACAAATCTTTAAGCACTGGCAACTGACTTGCTAATTCTTCTGGCATACCTTTTCTTGTACCTTTATAATCAGAATATAAATCGTTTCTAAAAGTTTTTTTACCAGCATCAAAAGCCACCACCAAATGTGTTGGTTTATTTTCTGTTATCAACTTTGTTAATATGTTTACAAAACCATAAACAGCATTATAAATTTTCCCATCACTTGCAATCAAAGGTGGCAAAGCAAAATATGCACGATTTATCAAACTGTTTCCATCAACAATAACAACTTTATTCAAAATAATACCTGCCTTTTTTATATTTAGTGTTATAATTATAACCTAAATGGAAATGATTTACAACAAAACTACACTTAATTGTTTTGCATTTTAAAAAGTTTATGTTACAATATTATTATTCTAAAATAAAGGAGTTTTTATGGCTAAATTTAAAGTAGTTCAATACGGATGTGGAAAAATGGCAAAATATACTATTAGGTATGTTTTGGAAAAAGGAAGTGAAATTGTTGGAGCATTTGATATAGATGCAAACAAATTTGGTACTGATGCTGGCGAATATGCTGGTTGCAACAAAATTGGTGTAAAAATTGAAGATGCAAAAAATGTTAAAGCTCGCTTGACTGAAATTAAACCAGATATTGTTATTGTAACAACAATGAGTTTAATTAGTGACCTTGAAGAAATTTTATTAACTTGTGCTGAATTAGGAATTAATGCTATTACAACTTGTGAAGAAGCATTTTATGCTCAAAACTCTAACCCTAATTTAGTTAAAAGAATTGATGAATTAGCTAAGAAAAACAATTGTACAATTTGTGGAAGTGGATATCAAGATGTTTTCTGGGGTAATCTTATTACAACATTAGCAGGTGCAACACAAACAATAAAACGAATTCGTGGTAAAACAAGTTATAATGTTGAAGACTATGGAATTGCACTTGCACAAGTTCACGGTTCAGGTTTAACTGCTGAAGAATTTGAACAACAAATAGCCGCTGCAGATAATATAAGTGATGAAGAACGCAATAAATTAATTGAATCTGGAAAATACACACCAAGTTATATGTGGAATACAAATGGTTGGTTAGCAAGTCAGCTTGGCTTAACTGTTGTTTCTCAAACACAAAAATGTGTACCTCAGTTTTATGATAAAGAATTACATTCTTCAACATTAAATATGACAATCCCTGTTGGAAAAGCAACTGGAATGAGCGCTGTTGTTACAACTCAAACTGCAGAAGGTATTGAAATTATCAGTGAATGTATTGGAAAAGTTTATGCACCTGAAGAGTTCGATAGCAATCAATGGACTATCGAAGGTGAACCAGACACAACAGTTATAATAAACAGACCAGCTACTGTTGAATTAACTTGTGCAACAATAGTTAATCGTATCCCTGATGTTGTTAATTCACCTTCAGGATATTACACAACAGAAAAAATGCCAAGAGCTACTTATAAAGTTAAATCACTTTAATAAAAAAATAAAAAGTGCAATATTAGTCAAGAAATTTTGAAACTAGCGGTATTTTTAGAATTGGAGAAAGAAAAGAGTATAAATTAAGTTTTACCTTAAAATATACTCTTTTTTTGTTGTATAACAAAATATGTGACATAGATTTTATATATATATATATATTCTTGTTTTCTGCCTTTGAAAGTGCCTTGGTGGTGTGGGTTTCGGTGATTAGTTTTTTGGATGTTTGCTCGGTTGTATGTGGTTGGTTTATGGAATTGTCAAGATAAATATCAATTTTGTTATCATATAGAATTTAACAACTTTTTTATAATTTGCATTTTTTATTTATAAGTCTATGTAAATAAGTGCTTTATATATGATAGTAATATAAAATAGTTCAGTTTGATTGATTTTGTAAATTTTTTTATAATAACTGTTTTTTAACTTTACTAAATTTATGAAAAATCAAAATGCTCTCGTATACGTCCGTCAAGTTTTTGCTTGGTCTTCACAAGTTTCTTGTAGTTTTTTGTTCAAGCTCGTTTAGTTTTTTGTTTGCATAATCATATTTGTATTTAAAAGTTGCATATGCACCAAATTCTCTTGATATATTTGCAATTTCATCTAGATTAATATAATAACCGCAATCATCGTAAATTGAAGTAGAATAATAGGCTTTTCTTTTTAAATTATAATTTTTTAAATTCCCAGGGACAATATCTATATAATTGGGTATAAGATGATATTGTGCAATATCAATTTTGTCAACTTTGCCATTAGTTTTTTCATATTGTTCTACAATACAATCACGAATCAAATCTTTGCGAACTTGCGAATTGGCTTTCATAGACGCATTTTGCAATATTGCTTCTTTATTTTCCTTTTTATGATTTTCTATTATTGCCAGCAAATTATTAATTTTACGACGGTAAGGGCGCTCTTTCATTTTTTCTTCATAAAATTCTGTTGTATAGTCTTGCTTTATTGCATTAATTTCTTCGCATGATTTTTTTATAGAATAGATATCTCCATTAATAAGGTCTTTTATTTTTGTTAAATTTTCATTAAACACACAAGGAATGCATTCCGCCTCTACTTTATCGGCATTGTAAATTATAACCCACACAATGTCTCTTAGACGTAAAAATTTATCAGTTGAAGCGTTTGCAGGTAAAGGTTGAGAAATGTAGAGGTCTGACTGGTTTTGAAGTGCTGTATACCCAAATTCTGAAGTGTGCTTTAAATTTTTGTAGTAATTTTCTTGTTCTTTATAATTCATAATCTCACCATATTTAATTCTTAATATATAAAGATTATACCATGAAATATGGCATTTGTAAATACAGAAATAAAAAATAACTTTTGAACTGAACACTAAATAGCAGACACCAATAAAAAAGACTATTAATATTTGATTCTATACAAGCATTAACATATTATACTGGTGCTTTGCACTTTTTTTATTCAACATCAATATTTTCTTTGGAAAATAATGGGCTATCTAAAAATTCCTGCACTGTAATATCTAAACCTTGTGCAATTAAAAACAAGGTACTTAAATTAACACTTTTGCACTTTTCATTAATTATATTATATAAAGTGGATTCACTCATTGCAATTTTTTTACAAAGTGAATATCTTGTCATATTTTTTTCCAAAAGTAAATTACTTAATCTTAATGCAACAGCTTTTTGGATTTGCATATTTCACCTACCAATTAGATAACTTTTGCTTTTGTAATAAAAACAAAAATCAAAATAATTTTGATTTTTATCTTTTATCATCTTCATAATCATCATCAAAATCTTCATCTTTTTTATCATCGTCATCATCGTCATCATCAAAGTCATCATCATCATAATTATCAAATTTATCGTCGTCATCGTCTTCATCATCGTCATCGTCGTCATCGTCGTCATCATCTTCATCATCGTCATCATCAAAATCTTCAAATTCAAGGTCATCTTCATCAATGTTTATATCAAGGTCTAAATCACCTAAGCCACCTAATTCTTCATCATCTTCAACTTCATTTACCATTGCACCATATTCATCTTCTGGCTTTGTTTCCACATCATCTTCATCTTCATCAGGATTCCAATCACTATAATCATCATCAAGGCCATTTAATGTTTTATCTATTTCTCGTTCACGAGCGCAAGATGCACACATATCTTCATCATCTCGAATATAGTTGGTTTTACATATAGGACATATATCAAAATCTAACCCCATATCATCGTCAGGATTAATTTGTTGCATTGCTGCAGCCATTTCACGCTTACATACACTGCAATATTTATCTTTTTTTAAAATAAAATTAAGTTCACATCTAGGACAACGAATGTAACTGTTACTATCTTTATCTGCCATTGAAGCAATCCTCCATATAAAGGTTTTGCTTTATTATAGTGTTTTATTATAAAAAAGTCCACTAAAAAACACAGTTTTTTTTAATTTTAAAAATATTTTTATTTAGCAACCTTCAACCAACATTTTATCGGCTAACAAAGCTATAAATTCACCATTAGTTGGTTTTTCGTTAGTTCCATAAACTTGTAAACCAAATACTGAATTAATATTTTCAATTTTCCCTCTATTCCAAGCAACTTCAATTGCGTGACGAATTGCCCGTTCAACCTTACTTGCACTAGTTCCAAAACGAGTTGCAATATTAGGGTATAATTTTTTTGTTATACTGTTTATAATTTCTGGTTCATCAATTGCCATTTTTATAGCTTCACGAAGAAATTGATATCCTTTTATATGAGCTGGTATACCAACTGTTATAAATATGTTTGAAAGTCTTTCATCCATATTCCTTTGTTTTTGTCTGGCTTCATTGTTATATTGAGCAATTACCATATCAACACGATTTTGTTCCGCATTATAAACCAAATTGCTTCTGGAAGCTTGTTCTAAAATAACACGGTCCAAGTCATTTACATTAAGTGGCTTAACCATAAAATAGCTAGCACCTAATTGCATTGCTTTGTGCACAAAATTTGAACTAGATAATGCAGTTGTAACAATTATTTTAGGTACGCTATCAAGTTTTGTAATATCTTCTAAAACAGCATAACCATCTCTATTTGGCAGAACTAAATCTAACAAAACAATTTCTGGCTTGTGCTGAATAACTGCTTCAACTGCTTTTGCGCCATCATTAACTTCGGCAAGCAATTCAAACTGTGGGTGATTTACAAAATGTTCCGACGCAAATTTTTTCATTTGCACACTATCATCAATAATCAAAATTTTTATTTTGTCCATAATTAACTCCTTTTTCTACTCCGCCAAAGAGGCTGATAATCCAAGAATAGCACAAAGTTAATACATTTCAAATGCGAATTTTATATAGAAATTATGCTATTTTGATGAAATTTTTACCGAATACACGAATAGTGTCGAAAGAAAACAACAAAAGAAAAAACCCCACAAACTGTGGAGTTTTATTATTTAATTTGTATTCTTTTGATACTAACCAAAGAAGAATGGTAATAAAGTGTTCTCAACAATATCTCTTGTCCAATTATAAAAAGATTGACATATAGGGTTCATCTCAATATAGTATTCAATTGAACCACCTACTGAAGGTAATAATGTTGAAACGATATATATAATACCGAAACATACGAACAACATAACAGCACCTTTAACAGCGCCTAATAAAAAACCAAGAACACGGTCAAGACCATCAACTGCTTTGTTTTGAGTAATAACATCAAACAATCTACTAAGCAAGTAAAGAATAAATCGAATAAGGAAGTAAAGCACAACAACACAAATTGCAATAGTTATAATATTTCCTAATTTATCAGCAAAATCACTTGCAAACTCTATTGATGTTGTGTCTGGATTTGTTGCCATATAATCGGCACCCATCAACACATTAACTAAACCTTGAAACGCAACAGGTATTCCGCCCTGAAATGAGTTATAAATACCACCTTCAAGCATATTACCAAAAATTGTTGAAAGCCCAAACAGTGAATCAACCAACCCCGAAACAGGTTTTGAAATCCAAATTGCTAAAACCAAGGTAATTAAAGTGCTAAATAATGCAACTAAACTTTTTAAAAAACCCTTAGCAAGGCCAACAAGTGCAAAAATGACAAGGATAACAATAAAAAGAATGTCAATCCAAGGCATAAAGTTTTTACCTCCATATTATTTGTTATAGCACATATATAAATTATGGTAACATATAATTATAAAAAAGTCATCTATTTTATAAAAAAATACAAAATTTATTATTTTACCATAATATTTAATTATCTTTAGTTTTCCCTAAATTTTAAAAACTATATCTTTTAAAAACAATTAATTTAAAATTTAAAATATTTTATAAAATAATTATTTTAATTATTATAAAAAAAATGGGTAGCAGTTCCCCCATTTTATTTTTGTAATTATTAATATGATAGCAATTTTTAATAATTGGTTATATCAAAAATTTTAATTTTGTTACCTTTTTATTAAACTTCTTTTTTAAAGGCTTCCACCAATAATTTTGTAGAACCATTAACATTTGAACTGCCAAACAATAATATTTCCCCTATCAATTTTTAACAGTTAACAAAATGCTTACTCCAATTTTTTAATTCATCAACACTTACATTTGAATAAAATCTTTTACCATCTTCAACAATTGCGTTTTTAGCAATATGCAGAATGTTTTCTTTAATACTTCCCATTCCACTTCCACCTGATGTTGCAAATGGTATAATTTTTATATTAGAAAAATCATATTGTTCCAAAAATGTGTCAACAATTGTTGGCTCTCGATACCACCAAATAGGAAATCCTAAAAACAAACAATTATAATCTTTTAAATTATCAATCTTATTAACTATTTCTGGTCTAAACGATAAATTTTTCATTTCAATTGAACTTCTTGAATTTTGGTTGGTCCAATCTAAATCTTCATCAGTGTATTTCTGCTTTGGTATAATTTCAAACAAATCAGAATTGGTTGCTTTTGCAAGATTTTTTGCAACTTTTTCAGTTGTTCCTGTTGCACTAAAATATGCTACTAAACCTTTCATTTTATCCTCCTAAACACTCAAATATTTATTATAAAATTCAACAATTTTTTCAAATGGTATAACATTTAAATTATCATATAAATCGACATAAACCGCATTTGGTATAATCAATAATTCTTTATTTTCGCCTTTTAGTTTTTTATAAGCATCTTTACTAAAATAACAAGAATGTGCTTTTTAGGATTTTAAGTTAAATATTTTTTAAAAAATCATATAAAAATATAATTTTGTTGTTTTATTTTTAAAACTAATATAAATGTTAATTAAATAAAAAATTATTTTTTGATTTTGGTTAATTAATAAGTATACTATTTTTTAATTTATACTTTTATTGCTAAATAATTTTTTATTACAAAAATAAATATCATTATTAAGTAAATTATTTTTAAAACTTAATTTATCAGGAAAATAATCAGTTTTTTGAAAACCTAATTTAGCATAAAGTTTTATAGCAATTTTATTTTCAGAATTAACCCATAAATATAAATTATCATTTACTTTATTAAAGAAATCTTTTAATACATTAGTTAAAAATTTTGTAGCAATACCTTTATTTTGAAAATCTTTTCTGGTATTAACATTTATAAGAAAATATTTGTCTTCTTCTTCATAATAACGAATACAAGCACAACTAATAATTTCTTTATCTAACATATATATTGCTAAATAATTTCTTTCATCTTTAAGATTTTGTTTATAATATTCAAAAACATCTTCCTCATATTCAATTTTTGTATTTTGTGCTTTTGAAATTTGTTTTTTATAAAATGTTGCATTACTTAAAAATTCTTTATAATATACTTTTAAATACTTAATAACTTTTTACCCCCATTTTAAATAAAATATAAATCAAAGTTTTAATTATATATTTTGCTTAACAAAGTGTATCAAATTTAACTAAAAAATAATAATGTTTACTATAAAGTTTAAAATTTTTTAATTATAATATTCTTAATTTCAGTTACACTATTTATAACAATAAGTTATGATAAATTTTTATTATAAACAATTTTATAAATTATTATCTTTATTTGTAAAAAATAGCTATAAAGTGTTTAAAATAAGGCATATAACTGCAAAAAATTAACACTAAGTTTAATTTTTAATATTATTATAGTTACAAAAACATAACAAAAAATTTTTATATTATATTTATCTGTAAAATTTTATATAAAAAAGCACTAACAAAAAAGTTAGTGTTTTTTATTAACATATTAGCAATAATTTATTTTCAGTTGTTATTAAATTATACTTAATTATTGCTATTTGATTTTTTATTCTGAAGGATATGTAATATCCTGTTCTAGTATAGTTTCCTCTGTATAATTGGTATTATTTTTAATTACAGCACCAGCTTTTAAAGTAACTGTGTTTCCTTGGAAATTACAACCGCTATCACTTAAAGAAGAACCACTATTAAATGTTACAGAAGCACCTTCATTAAGTAACAATGAAGTATTTGTTTTTAATGTTAATCCTGCACCTTCACCAAATGTTGCGATATTAGAAAAAGTTACTGTAACACCATCTGAAACAGTTATATTGTTTGTTATTGAGTAGCTACCAGATGAACCATATTGCAATGCGCTAACAGTTGCATCAGCTCTTATTTCGGCATCAATATTATCTTCTAGTTTTAAATAGATTGTTTCTGGAGTTTGTAAAGCATTCCATTGTAATTCAAGTTTACATATATTTTTAAAACCATTGAAAGTAACATAAATTGTTACACTGTTTTGATTTTCTTCAATTTTTGCAACTTCGGTCATTGCAGAAAAACTTGCGTTTTCATCTGAAGCTAAAGCAGATTTAATATACCCACTTCCATCTGCGCTTATTCCATCTGGAATGTTAAAAGTTACACCAACACGATAACCAGATGCAACCATATTTAATGCTTCATTAGCCCCAACATAAGCGATTACACCCGAAATCATATAACAACTTTGCTCTTTAGATTCTATATTTATTGAACCTTTTGAAATAGTTTGGTTTTCAGAATAAGCATATTGGTCATCTTCAGTGATTAATGAAACTTCACTTTCAACCATAAATCTTGCATTTTCATTGATTGTAAAAATATAAGATTCAGTATTAAAATTGTTTCCCCATTGAATGTCAACTTTTATCTGCGTGTTTCTACTTGTAATTGGTGCGGCAAATTCAATACCGTTTTCAGTAAATGTGATGTTAGCATTTTTACTTATTAGTGTAAACTCGCCGTCATTACCTTCTCTTGTATAGAGATTAACAACAATATCATTATTTGTATAATTTTCACCATCTAAAACATTTTCAAAACTCAATAAAGAATTTTCTAAAACAGGTAAATTGAATTTTCCACTAACATAATAAATTCCATTGTATAAATTTATGTCTCCGCTAACAGATATATTATAATCAGATTGATCATAAACAATATTCTGATTTGAATTTTCAATTTCTTGTGCTTTTTCAACAGTTATTTTAGGATTAAAGTTTAATTTAGTATCACCATCAATTGAAAAATGGAAATACTGTTCATCATAAATTTCTGAACCACCCCAATTAATAATAATTATAAATTCATCGTAAATAGAAGTAATTTGTGGAAGAAATACAAATGCTCCATTTTTATTCAAAAAGGAATCGGTTACTTGTTCATACTTTTCAATCATTTTATAAACAGTTTCACCATTTCTTTTTACATAAACTTTACAACCTGCTTGACTAAAATCGGTTATATTTGAAGGTTTAGAAATAATAGCTCCAGCTATAAAATTATTTCCCTTTTCAATGCTACTTGCATCTTCAAAATTTAACTCACCCCAAATTACATAGTTATTTAAGTAATTAAGTTGTGTAGTCACTTCACAATCAATAGAACATTCGGTTTGATATTCTGTTAATTCATAATTATTTTCAGCTGGCCTTACATCGTTTACATTTCCATTTGTTCCACTGTTGTTGTTAAGAACAGAAACAAACTGATTAGCAAATTTGTTGTTTTCAGAATTTGAAACAACAACCGTTAATGGCATTGTTATATCATTCCAATAAATAACAAAATTATAAAGAACATCAGCATTATCAAATTTTAAAGTAAAAGTTATTTCTGCATTATTTCCGGCGGTGCTAGAAAGCAAACCTTCGCCACCATACCATATACGATAAGTGTCTATATCTAAATCTGGATTATAGTTATCACTAACATAAGTTGCACCATTATCCAAACTTTTTAAAACACCAATGCGAACATTATTATTATGAGCAACATCTGATTTTAATGTAAATTTAACCACATTGTCGCCTTCATTGAATGCTAAAATATCATTATTAGAATCATCTATCAAAAATTGTGAATAACTTTTTCCAAAAGTTGCAACTTGTATTAATGAATTAACGCTTAACTCCATTACATTTCTATTTTGGGCATCATTAACAACAATTTCATTTTTTAAAATATCCTGATTTTCAGAAGTAATTTGCTCAACCGTTGTATTAACATATGATGCTAAAACAAGATTTTGAGTGTTAAAATAATAGGTTACAGGCAACCATTGTTTGCCCCATTTTATAATAATTTTTATATTTTTTGTTTCATTTAAAAATTCATCTGAAAAAATAAAACTGCAAAAACCATAATTTTCTTCTAGTTCAGATGTATAAAATGAAATTTCTGTTGGCAAAACATAGTTTTCATTTACTTCATCATTAAACAAAACATTTACTTCAAAAGTTTCATCAGTTTTAACACAACTTTTTGGAGCTTTAATATCTAAAGAAATTTCGTGCTTGTCATTTTCATCACTATAACACAATCCCGATATGATATAATCGGTTAAATTATCTACCGTTGATGTGTTTTCTTCAAAAATTAAATCATCGGTGTACAATGTATTATTTAGCACTGCATTTAACAAATCTTCATTTTCAGGCATTTGTTCAAGTGTTACTTGACTTGTATCAAAAGTAAACATTTGCACAATATTGTTTGCCCAAACAATTTCAATTGCAAAATTTTGATTAAATGTTTGCTTGTCAACTTCAATATTAAAATTTACAAAATATGTAGTTTCAATGCTAATAGATTCAGCAGGATAATTTTTATATTGCAATTTATTTTTAGCATCTTCGTTTTCAATTATGCTAACATTTTCCCACGAAGAACTTTCACTGTTATAAGTTTTTATTACTATTTTAAAGCTATCATTATCTGGATTAAAACTTTCAGATACCTGAGTGTTAGGATACAACGAATATAAAGGGCTGAAAATATCAAAATTAAAACTATACTTATTATTTTGTTGTTGAACAATTCCAGTTATTACATAATTAGCTTCATTTTCATTAACACTATCTAAACTAATATCATACCAATTTGAATTTTCGCCTTTAATTATAGTTGACATATTAGCATCTTCAACAACAACGCTTAAAGTAGAAACCAGTTCTTGACCATTAGCTGTTTCACCTAAATATTTAACAACATATTCAGTTGTGCTACCAATAGCGAATGAATCATAGGTTGAACCTTCTGCAATAACAACTTCAAAATTTGATGTTTCAACATTTTGTCTTGTTGCAGTGTTAAAAGTTGCTACAATGTTTGAAGTTAAAATGTTTGATATAAAGTTTTCAGAAGTTCCAAAAGGAACAGATAATACTGTTTGCTGTTGACCATCAATTAATAATTTAGCTTCAAAACTTGTTGCTTCTTCAAACTCAATTTCAACATCATTAGTAATTATGTTATACTCAACAACATTAGTTTTATCACCAAACCAATCAATTGCAACACGGAAATATGAAGGAGCATCAATTACTAAATCAAGATTTGTAAATGCAGAACCTTCAACACAACCTATTAATGAAGTTGAACTAATTTCTTGCCAAGCCAAATATCCTTCAGCATCTATATTTTCACCAATTTTTATATCAGCTAAATAACTTGTGTCTTCATAATTTTTATCGAAATAAAACTTTGAACTTTCAGGCATTTTATAAACTGTTATTGTTGCATTTTCGTTAAACAAAACTGTGTTAGGAGCAAAAAATGTAAGTGGTATAATATTTACTAATTCACCATTATCATTTTCGCTTAATGATAAATTACCAGAAACATCAACAAACGAACCATTGTGTGTTGCTGTAATATATTTTGTATAATATTTTGACTCAGTGTTTAATTCAACATTTCCATAATAGAACTGTGCATTAGCATCAATTTTTATAATGTAAGTTTGTGTTGCAACTGAATCATTCCATTTTACTTCTACTTTTGCCCAAGTGTTTTCATCTTTTACATTACAATAAAAATTAAAGAAAGCAGTTTCGTTTTCCAAACTATCAAAAAATTCGCCATCAAAATATTCATTTTTTAATTCCCAAGTTTTTCCTTGGTCATTGCTTAAATATGTTTTAACAGAACCTGTTGAATTTGTTAAAAGTTCGTCAACCGCTATTAACTTAGCACCTAAAATGTAACCTTGTGATAAACCGAAATCAGGATTTCTATAATAATCAAATTGCCCACCAACAATAATTTCTTGATAACTTGTTTCTTGATTTACTAAAACAGTTTGATTTAAACTATAATCATCGGCATTTAACGAGTTCACATATTCAGGTTCTAAAACTCGAATATTTAAATAAAGTTTGTCTAATTCATTTGTTCCAGTTAAAACTTTTCTTTGCATAACAACTTGATAAAGCCCTGGAACAAATTGATTAAATGTCCAAGTGTACGATAATGTGAAATCGTTTAAAGCAGAAAGTGTAATGTCACCAGCTTCTGTAACATCTTTAACATCAATATTATTTGCTAAATCAGGAAAATCTGGCTTTGTTCCAAATTTTATATTATAAACACCATTTTGCGATTCAACCCAATTAGCATTTGAACTTATTGTTTGTGGTGATTCTAAAACAATATTAGAATCCAATTTTATAATATACTGTTGAACAGCATCAAATTCACTCCATTGAATTGAAACACGATATCTTGTGTTTACACTTTCAAAATCAAAGAAATGATAAAAATATGCTCTTTCATTTTCAGCGCTGTTTAAAAATTCATAGATGGTTGTGCTTGGTTCAATCCAATTAACACCATTATCCAAGCTTTTTTCAATAACCAAGCAAGGATTACTGCAAGCAGAAGTTTTTATTCCATTAGGAGCTAAAATTTTAATACCAGCAATATTACCATTGCTTTTGTTTATTTCAATACCATTCCAATTTGTTTTTGCACTTTCATAAGCAATATTTCCAGTTAAAGTGATAACATTTTCTTTTTGCGATATTTGAGAATCAATAATTTTAGCATAATCAGAACCAGTGGAAACAAAACTTGAAGATGAAGATACATTTACTGTAGCCAAAATTTTTTCCTCAGCAACAAATTGCAAATTTGTTCCAGGATAAGAATATGTTACTTGACATTCATATGTTTTATTTGCACTTATTACACCATCTGTTGGCATACCATCTACACCAACAGTAGTTGTTTCTGTCCATTCAAAAGACAAATTGCTTCGTTGTGTTGAATTTGTTAAAGGAACTTGTTGTAAAATTTCATTACCATCACTGTCATAACCAGTTCGTTGAAGCAAAGTTACATTTAATAAACTTTCTAGTGCTTCTTTATTGCCACCACGACTTTGCACAACATTCCAATCAAAGCTTTGTTGATGGTTAACAGTAATATCAACAGGAACTGCGTTTACTTCAACATAAAAATTAGCAGAATAGTTTTGATAAACTATTTTAAATTTAAAAACACCAGTATCACGGCCCCAAACTTTTCGCTCAGAAGAATCAATAGTAACCAAAACTTCATCAGCATTCCATTCAATGTTGGTTGTTGAACCATCACTTAAAACAGCTTTTGCATTTAATTCATCAAATATTTGTTTTTTAATTTGATTGGTTAACTGACTAGCTGTTATATAATCATCAGAAAGATTAATACTAAATTGAATTTCATCACCATCAATTGTTATGTTATTTACTTTAGGTTCACCACAACCGATTGTAAATACAGATGTAATAGCAATAGTAACGCAACCCAAAAAGTAAGTTAAACCCTTTCCTTTCATAATTTTTCTCCTTATATGTTTTCTTTTGTCACTAAATTAATCAAATTCACTTTAAAAAACTGACATCAAATGCCAGTGTTATAATTATAAAATTTAAACCCAAAAAAGTCAAATAAATAACATCAACTAACATTTTTAAAACAATAAATAATACTAAATTTATATTGCTCAAATTATCCAAATTAATGTACAAAACAAAAAACTATTTAACACTTTATTTATAATTTAAAAATAATAAAAATAAAAATTCTTGTGCCATGTATACACAAGAATTTTTATTTTTTAATTATGTTCAATTTTTAGCTTTACAATTTCATTATAGTTAGGAATTTTATCCAAAGATGTTTCACCAAAAACAATATGTTTACAATGAGCTTTTTGTAAGCTGTCCATTTTTGATGAATTTCATAAATTAAACTATAATGTTTTGCATAAGGAATTAATTCAACATCTTGAATTTCTTTACAATTTAAAAATGCAAAAAATTTGTATGAAAACATTTCATCAACAACATCAAAACTAACAATATTTCTGTCAATTAAAGAACAAAGTGTTCTAAGCCACGATAAATAATTTATCATTCCAGCATAATTTTGCTTTTCTTTTAAATTTGGCATTTTTATTCCATTAACCTTGTCTTTTAAATAACCTAACATTTGAACAACATCTTTTTGTTGATAAAATAATACATAAAATTGAACCATAAAAGAAGATTGATTTACTTCTTTATCTTTTTAAAATTGAATATACAACGCAACCGCACCAATAATTGCCGTTATGGTTGTTACTACTGAAGAAATTAATGAACCATATTCAGTTAAAAATGAAGGAGCTATAATTCCTAACACAATTAACGCTGTTGAAATTATTAAAATATAACTTTTAGTTTTTCATTCACATCTCCTATAAAAACCATTACGATAAATATTCATAAGAACCACAAACTGCGCCTTCTTCTTGGTTACCCATATGACGGCCACGGTTTATGTCTTCTACCCAAAGGTTATGAGCAATATTTATAAAGTTTGCTACTGTGGTAATAACTGCATAAGTATTCCTGTTAATAAATGTTGAACTTGCAGTGCTATTCTGTATTCCAATTAAAGTTGAAATACCAAGCAATATACCAGCTTTTGGGTTAGCATCATTTCTTACCCACGATGTAAATGATGTTGCATTAAATAACACACCATTTGCGTCGTTAGCAAGAGAATAAAAGTTGTCGTAAACCGAATTATCATCATTTATTGTATGGTTAATTACCAACCAATCAGGAGCCGGCTTTGTTGCTATATCCCAATACAATGTATCTACAAAATAAGCACCATAAGCAGTAATAGTTACATCAGGAGAAACAGCAGCAATACTAATTCTGGTTGCAGTTTTGGCATTAACACCAATAACTCCACCAATCATAGAACCTGCCGTTATGTTTGTTGCACTTTCAACATGGTCAACCTTGTTAGCATTGTAACCCACAATTCCACCAACAACATAAGTGTTAACAGAGCAATTATCGTTATCGTAAAGTTCAGTACTTCCAGTTATAGATTTTGCCCATTCATATGTAGAATCAAGCAACACACCTTTTATGTTAGCCGAAGCCTTACTGTAACAATGTTCAACTGTTCCGTTATTATAACCAGTAATACCTCCAATTACACCTTGAGCCTTAATGGTTCCACTTGCATTAACTGTCCAATCACTTAAATCGGCAGTAGAGGTGTTTCCTGTCGCAGTTATTGTACCATCATTTTGACCAGCAATTCCACCAACATATTCATATCCTTTAATATCACCAGCAACTGCAGAATAAACAGTGTTTAGCACACCATTATTAAATCCTGCAAATCCACCAATATATTTTAAATATCCCATATGTTCGGTAGCACTTGATGACCCTGCTTGTCTTCCTATAACAGAAGCTAAATAATTTAACCTTGAATTACTTACAGTTCCATCATTATACCCAACAAATCCACCAGCATAAGCATTCCAAGTAAATTCAGCAGTACTAGTATCGCCTTGTGCTGTTACAGAACCACTGTTTGTTTGCATATCACTAATTATACTTGATGTAATTGTTCCTGTGTTATAACCAGCAAAACCACCAATATAATACTTACCAATAATTGAAGTATCTTGAACTGTGGCACCAGAAATTTGTCCTTTATTGTAACCAACAAATCCACCTATCCAGTGATGAGCATTTATAGTTAATGCATTGTTAGCATTTCCGTTATTGTTAGAACTACCATCAATTGTTGCGTTTAATGCATTTTCACCAACAAATCCACCAATATAAATACCATTTGCATTAACATTCATCAAAGTGTTTGATACTGTAGAATTGTTTATTGTTCCGTTGTTATAACCAACAAATCCACCTATCCACGAATATCCACCAACCAACTTGCTTTCTTGATATGACGCATTAACTGTTCTTCCATATTCGGCATAAGAATTATTTATTGTTCCGTTGTTATAACCAACAAAACCTCCAACATATTCACTTTGTTCATTTACATTTACATTAACAACTCTTGCCCTACTTGTTCCAGTTGAAGGTTCAATAATTGAACCTAATTTTCCAACAAATCCTGCAACATATTCTGTTTTACCTGCGGTAGCATTAACCGAACTATAATCTATAATTACATTTGAAATGTAATATTCAATTGATGTTTGTTTTGTTGCTTCACCAGCCACACCACCAACATAGTTAGCAGTTTCAGATGTTGCAGTTATGTTTGCATTAGCTATTGTTGAATTAGTAAATTTTGTTGTTGTTGTTTGTCCAATACCACCAGAAATATAATTTCCTGAACCAGTTACATCAATATAACTAACTGCAATTTGATTTATTATTGCATTTTCATCGTGTCCTACAATTCCTCCAACAAGGTTATTTCCCGAAACTTTAACTGTTTTGGTGCTTAAACCTGTTATATCTGCATAATTAATTGATGTTCCTTTAGCATTACCAACCAAACCACCAACATAATTATTGTTGGCAATTATTATAACACCGTTTGAAATTGTATTTTTGTTTGTTGAACTATCATAACCAATAATACCATTTTCATCTAAACCAACTAAACCACCAACATAATCGTTACCTTCTAATGAAACGCCTTGTGTAATTGAAGATTTAGATACTTGTGAACCTTCATTATATCCAATTAATCCACCAACTTTATTTGCATTTGGTGCGTAAACACCAACACCAACACTTGCTGAAACAATATATCCTGATGAATAACCACAAACACCACCAATTTGTTCACTTGTGTAACCTGATTTTGTTAATGTGCTAACACCATTAGTAACAAGTGTTCCATTACTTGTTTTAATTTCAACACCATTTATTTCTTGGTTTGAATATCCAGCAAAACCACCAACTTTTTGATAACCAACAACAGAAGTGTTATCAACAATTGCATTTTGAATTATTGTTTCATTAGTAATTGCTCCGCTTGTATAATCTTGATGAAGCCCTACAAAACCACCAATGTTAACCATATTATCCCAATTTGCAACACTTATTTCACGGCTTAAACTTGCAAATTTGTTTATTGCGCTGTTTAAAACTTTGTTATAAGTTGTATCTACTGTTGCGCTGTCACCAACCAAAGATTCTTCTACTGATGAATTACCAACATTTTGTCCAATAAGTCCACCTACATTTCCTTTCAAACTATCTATGTAACAAGATTCTACTACACAGTCTTTAACAAAACCACCCGAGTTCAAAGCAATTAAACCACCGGTATTATCTTCGGTTGAACTTATCCAACTGTTTTTTACCGTAACACCAGTTACTTTACCCAAGTTTACACTTGAAAGCACTGCAGCATTTCCACTGCTGTTAACTGATATGTTATTAAAGGTAATATTTTCAATTTGAGAACTAAATGACAACCTACCAAACATTCCTGTTATACCATAGTTATTAACATCATCAAATACAGCATTGTATATAATTGCATCATTACCTTGAACAATCATATCAAGGTTACTAATTCCCGCACCAATTGGTTCAAATCGTTTACCTTCAAAATTATATGAAGTTGAATCTAATGTTATTTCATATCTAAACTCTACAGAAGAGTTACGATTAATATATTGACTTATTCTTGTAAGTGATTTAACCGAAGTAACACGCAAATTAGAAACTGTTGTTCTACCAGTTGTTGAATCAACTGAAACAACTGCATTCTGATATTCATTAAATATTTCAGTAGATAAATCTGTGCTCAACCAATCATCAATAAATGCTCGCAAGAACACTTTACCTGTTATACTGCTTATTGAAGCAGTAGGGCTTGTGTTTAATGGTATAAAGCTCCAAATTCTATAAAAATCCATATTCAAGCTGTTTTCAAAGCATTTATCATAAGTGTTCATATTGCTTAATTCAGAACTTGTTGAAGAATAACTTGTTGAAAGAACACCAGCACCATCTGTGTTAAATTTTGCCCCTTCTGTTAAACAATCTTTAATTAATCCATTGTTTGTTTGAACCAAGCTAACCGAATTATTTGCGCTATCAACATAGCAACCAGTAATATTACCAGAATTTACTGTTGCTAAAAGTACATTAGCTGTTGAAACATTTTCAAAACCCAAAGAATCAATCGAAGCATCAACTTGAACAGAATTCATAAGTCGGTCAGTTGCACCTAAAACACTGTAACCAGCACCTAACAAATTACCCTTAAACGATATTTCATTTAAAGTAATATTTGACATAGTTAGTGCTTCAGAAATTTGGCTATATTCAACATCTTTTTCTAATTGATAATAAACACCCTTTGTTCCATATTTTAATGCCCAAATTACCGCACCAGCATTTCTTAACATAAATGGATTACTTTCAACACCACTACCTGTGTTTGTTAATAATTCGTTATAATTGTTACATTGAGTATAGCTTAAAACAGGATAAGCATAGTTGTATTGGTCACGAACTTCCCAAGCATTTCCAACAAAATTATTTTCTAAGCGTTGCGATAAATCACCACTTCGGTGTTGTATTGTATAGAAAGCATTAATACCTGAAAGAACAGTATCACCAGTTGCCAAAGTTGCACTTTCATAATATAAATCACCCGATGATGTTGCAATAGAACTAGCATTTGCTACAAACACATTATATTTAGCACTATCATTTTTATTTGTTATTTCACCGGTTGTGTAAACATTTCTAGCATATAAAGGAATTGCACTTCCATCTTTTTCTGCATTAGCAACAACACCACCGATTTTTGCATTACCTGCATTGTTTAAAATTGTTCCACTGAAATAACAGTTTGTTAAACCGTATATGTTTTCAGAACTCATATTTGCAACCAATCCACCAACATTAAAGTTTGCTGTACCTGTTGCAATAAAATCAATTGAAGAACTGCAAGAAACAAGTTGACCTTCACAATTATTTACAATTCCCGCTATGTTAGCGGTGTGAGTATCATTTTTTGTAATTTCAATAAATCCAGCAGTGTTACAACCATAAACAAAACTTTTACTTTCCAAAGTTCCTGCAACAATAATACCAAAATTAATATCACTGTTCACAGCACTTGTAAATGATATACTAACACCCATATGGTTAACACCAGAAATAACTGAACCATAAGGATATTTTGTAGCATCTGCATTTTTACTTTCGTTTAGTATATTGTTAAAAATTCCCATTTGTGTACTACTTGCGTAGTCTGGAGTTTTACCAAATAAGAAATCGTAACTTGTAACAGATTTAACAATTGTTCCACCACCGTTGTAGTACCCATAGAAATCAAATGGAGCAACATTTGTCATATCTTTTATCCAGTCAGTCATTTGATAATAGAATTTATATTCACCATTAGCACTATTTTGAATTGTTGTTTCTATGCTATTATAACCAGCACCCAACAAAATTGGATACATTTTGTCACCGTGTTCTTGTCCAACAAATCTGCCATAGTAGTTATAATATTTTTCAAAATTTGTGCCTGTTAAATCAGTTGTGGTACCTGTTGGGTCGCTTGCATCAACAGTACCTTCAAATTGAATTTGTGGATACCATACTTCACCAGATTCTGTTCGATAGAAGTACTTTTCTTGTGTTCCACCTATTACCGCACCAGAAGCAACAACCAAATAACGACCTTGCCAGTTTTGTGTAAGTAAATCATAACTGTCAACCATATTTACCCCATATTTAGCAAAGTTGTTTCCAGAAACATTTGATAAATATGTGTCTACTGTTAGATATTCAAAATTCAAATTATCCGAATTTGGCAAATAATCAGAAGCAAATGCCCAACTATCAACTCTTGCTAAATTTGTTAAGTTATAAATGGTTGTTGTAACTAAAATGTTAAAGTATTGGTCACTATTTACAGCACCTTCCATACCTATTACACCAGCAAAACCACCAATGTTTTGTTGTGTATTAATTGTAGTATCATTCAAATCGTATAATATTTTAGAAACCTGTTGCTTAGAAGATAAACTCCAAGTAGAAGTTGAATCAAATGACAAGTTAGTAGCAACTGAAGCAGTGTGAACTTCGGTTAAAGCAACACCCGCAAATCCACCTAAATTAATAGGTCTAGTAGTTAATGAAACATTTGTACCTGTGCTTATTTGTAATTCACCTGAAGTTGCAACTTTAAAATTAAAACCTTGTTCAATATATCCAGCAAATCCACCAGCATAAATACCAGCACTTGTTGAATTTTTCAAATTAAAGGTGTAAATATCAGCATAAGAATAACATTGTGATATTGATGTATATGCTATGTGTCCTGCAAAACCACCCAAATAAATTCCATTATTTGCACCTTGAACATTTATAGTTCCAGTGTATCCTGTTTTTTCAATAAAGGTTGAGTTTGTAAACACTTCACCTTCAATGGTTTGTTTTACATCACCAGTTGAAGATTGTCCTTGAACATAACCAAACACACCACCAATTGAAACACCTTTTTTATCGGAAGAAATTGATTTTATATCAACTGTTGAGAAACAAGTGTTGTAATAATTTTCAACATCTGGTTCATCACAATAAGCATAACCAACAAGTCCACCAATATATGTATAATTTGAAGTAATTGTACTTCTGATGTTTTCTTCATTGAAAGTTTCTAAAACTTCAATTCTTTCCATTGTTGTGTCAATTGCTTTTCCTGCAACTACACCAACTTGTGACTCACCTAAAATACTTCGTTGTGCATCAATTTGAATGTTAAAGAAATTCAAATCGTGAATATATGCATTTTTAGTGTACGAGAAGAACCCTGCAGAAGCTACATTTGTGTTTAAAGTAAAGTTATAAATTGTATAGCCAGCACCATCTAATGTTCCTGTAAAAGGTGTATCCAATTGACCAATCATAAAGCTTTGACCTTCACAGTTAATATCATTCAACAAAATATAACTTGCATCAAGTTCCCACATTAAAACAGTTCTAATATCTGAAATTGTGCTAATTTCAATTACATCAGGAACAGTGTCACGGTCAAACACAACTGAACCATATCCATCATAAACAAAATTTCCATTTTCATCTCGTGAATATGAATATTTAGCCCAGTTACCATACATTCTGTTCTGTCCATCTGAACTTTGCATATAGTGCCTGTTTAAACCTTTTGCAAAGTCAATTTCTTCATTATCAACCTTTGAAATATTACCAACTGCAAACAATTCAAAACTTGTTGCGCCAGCAATATTAATTTCTTGGTCATTCGAAGCAATTTCTCCACGATTTATAACTTGATTATAAATAACATTTACAAAGAAATTAGTTTCTGATGAATAAGCAATTGGTGTTGGTGCAACATCTGGCATACCTTCTTCTGGAATATATGAAGTGTGCACAGTAGATAATGCATCACCATTATTTGATACATATCCTGCAAATCCACCTATATAACCTTTGTAAACAGTAAGATTATTATAATAGTTAAAATCTTCAGCAGCCCAGTTATTATTTGCAATTGAATAAGTTGCCAAAGCAGATTGTTGAAGTAAATTTGATTTTGTTTCATCATCAAAAGTTTCACCACTTATTCCAGAATTTCCAAAAGGGTCTGATAATAATTTCAAATCAACATCTATTGCAGTTTCCAATGTTGTTACTGAGCCATAGAAACCTCCAACATATGCCCCCTGCGAACCTTTAACAGTTCCAGTTGCAAAACTTGCAGTAGAACTACCACCAATACCAGCACCTACCACACCACCTATAATTGAAGCCGATGTGTTTACAACTCGGATACGAGTGTTACTACAATAAATATTTCCTGTTTGTATATCATCAAGTGTCATTCCATAATTTAAACCAACAAGTCCACCAACCGCAATTGAAGAACCTCGGAAGAAGTTAATTTGTGAACTTGCAACAACTTCACCAATTCTAGCTGAATTTACTTCGTTTTGAATTTTATCTTCGTAATAAACTTCACTATACCTAATATAACCGTGATTTTCACCTATTAAACCACCAGAATATCTTGAACTGTTTATGTAAGAATTATTTACTACTTCTTTTTTACCAAAGTTTAAAACTGTTGATGCACCAATTAATCCAGAAACACCACCAGCTGTTGAGCCAATAACATAAACAGCACCTTCAGCCTTTAAATTAGCAACCAAAGAACTGTTCAAAGCAAAACTATCAATGTTTAAACAGCCCTCGTATGGTTGAATATCAATTATTCCAAACAAACCACCAGCATAAGCAACAACACTATCAGAATTTACCATTCCTGAAATATCTTCATAAGTGCAATTTACAGGCAAGCCATCAACCATTGTTTGAGTTTCAAACATACGCAATAAATCTGCATTATAAATAAGACCGCTTGCAACATCTTGTGATGAGTTTGGGGCACCATAAACCGAACGAACATTAACACTAGCAGTCAAATTATTAGCACGACTTGTTCCAATAAATTTACCAACAAGTCCACCAACATTGTTTCTACCAGTTACAAGAACATCATTCCCTGTTACACTAAGGTTGAATAAATAAGCATCGTTTGCCGTTCCAGCAAGTGTTCCAACATTAGGAATTAATGATGCAGAAATATCATCAAGTTCAATATTTAAGTTTTTAAATGTACCTAATGAATTGTTTCTACTAAACACAGTTGCAACTAATCCGATATTTTGTGTATTAACACCACCAGTTTCACCTGATTGTGATTCGGAAACAATTTCTAATCCAGAAATTGTATGTCCGTTACCATCAAAATTTCCAGCAAAATTAGTTGTAATAGTATTTAATAATCCCTCAGAACCTTCGCGAATTTCAGAAAGGTCAATATCTGTTGCCAATCGGAACCAACTGCTGTTATAAGTTGATGCAACATTTGGATTATCGCCATTATTATTGTTAACCAATAAAGCATTTAGTTGTTCAGCACTGGTAATTATAAATGGTGTAAAGTAAGTTGCCGATTTACCATTACTACCTGTTGAAACAACACTAACTTCATTGCTCATTGAGTAATTATAACTATAAATCATTTTGCCAGTTTCTTCATCATATTTACTGTTGTTTAAATCTAAGTTTTGCATTAAATATCCAGCATTTAAGCTACCAGCATTAGGGTCAACTTGACTTATTACATTTGCCGACACTAATTGTGGACCCAAATTTTTATTAAAGTTTGCAGTGTTAAAGTAAGCATTGTTGTTTTGAACAAAAGTCCAAACACCAGTAAATTCTTGTCCATCAGCACTATCAGACATTCTACTAACCGAATAATTTTGCCATGCCGAAAGCTCATTGCCATCTTGATTTATAAATTGTGCAATAGTTAATGGTTTTGCAACTTCATTTTTCAAAACACTGTCTGGACAACCGAAATCGTAAAAGAAACAAGAATTAAATGCATCACTATCTGTATTAGCATTGTTAACTTTTGTTTGTCCAGTTCCCATATCGGTTGTACCAATAAATGGTGTTTTTGAACTAGAAGATTGCGATAATAAACTTACAGAATAACATCTTGCAACAGTTCCACTTACAGTATTATCATAAACAAAACCACAACAATCATTACCACAGTTTATATATAACCCCGAATAACAATCTGCTATGTCACCTGAATTTTGATAAACAAATCCACTAGCAAAATAGTTACAATAAATTCTAGCATCACGAGAAAGTGAATTTGCTAAAGTTGAACCATCATCATTAGTTGCAAGAACAATATTTTGATTTTCATCAAGGCTTGTAAAAGCACCACCAACATAACTTGTGTAAATTGAACCATTATTAAATCCCACAAATCCCGAAGTTGTCAATAAATCAGAATCTATTTCTGAGCCACCTCGTGGTATGTCACCATTGTTACGCAATGTTCCTCTTGCACTGTTGATACTGCCCATACCTGCATAATAACTAGATGATATTGTAGCATCGCTTTCGTTTGTTACAACAAAACCTGCTAAATTCCCCCAACCAACAGTTATACTAAAGTTTTCAACCCTACTGTTGCTAATATCACCATCATTTGTAGCAACAAAACCTGCAATGTTATGGGTATTGCTGTTTGTTGCTCCAGCATTATTATTAATTGTAAATGCCGAGTTATCATTGTTTAATCGTTTAACAACACAGTTGTTAATAATTCCATTATTAATTGAAGCTAAACCACCAAAATTAAATGATGAAACTTCGCTAAGGTCAAGGTCATTTGCACTAATTTTTTGATAAACAACTGTTAAATTTTTAATAACTGAACCAGCAGCAATTGTATCGAATAAACCAAAGTTAGTAATGTTTGTGGTATTTAATAATCCAATGTTAATACTTCTACCATTACCATCTAAACTTGCAATAGCGGTTGTTATTGGTGTCCAAGTTGTGTTTACAAAAGAAAGGTCTTTCATTAAAATGTAATGTTGATTTGGTTCCATCATTAATAATTGTGATTCATTATAAATTGGAGTTGGATTTTCTAACGATGAGCGTTGAATAAATGTTAATGAAATTTGAGTTGACCTTACAAAGCTATCCTCATCTCCACGATAGAAATACAAACTACCATTTTCATCATACATAAATGGAACATACAAAATTAATGTTTCAACAGAACCATACTTTTTAGGTACAATTTTAAAACCATTTGTATAATCGGCATTATTTTGGTCAATCCATTCAATATAGAACGAATCATTTAAGTATGTAGGCGAAGTCATATTATCTCTAGGGTTATAGTATCCTGTTGATTTTATAGTAGAAGGATTTGTTGTTGTGTCAATATATTGCCACGACAATCTTAAATCGTTTACACTGTTTGTATAACCGTTTATTTGATTAAAGAATGCATCAATTGCCGTTTCAAAAATTGAATTATAACTTACTCGTGATAAATCTTTTTTAACAACAAGGTCATATCTTTCACCCGTAATATAAACAGCCGAATATGAACCATCTTCAGCATTTTCAACCACCAAATTATCGGCTAAAACAAAGTTTACAACATTAAATTGTAAAGATTTTCTAATGGTTTTTTCCATTCCATTTAAAATCTTTGTACCTACAACTTGAATTCTAAACGATTTTCCTAATTGTTCTAAAGCATTAGCAGATGAAAGAACAACATAATATTTACCGTTTGTTCTTTCAATGCTTAAACCTTTTGGCAAATCATCACCTGCTATATTTACCTTTAAGCTATTAAAATCACCAATTGTTGTAATAACAAGTTCATTTTTATTCCAAGTTGATTGTCCAGAGCCACCAGTTCCAGCAGCAATATACGCAGTTGAATATGTTTCGTGATAACTATAAAAATCCAAACTTAAATCAACAACTTTATCAACAGTAACAGTTAAAACTGATTGTTTAATAATTTGTCCTTCACGCTTAACAGTAACGGTAATATCAAAAGTTGCATTTGTAGTTATTGCCGAAGATATTACTGTTCTTAACCACAAATTACCATCAAAACTATATTCGCCAGTAGTTGCATTTTGCGAACTAACTTTAACTAAACTAATACCATTTTCAATAAGATTAACACCTGCCTGATATGGTAAATATCTAATTTCTCGATTACCATCAACAACTGTTTCAACCAAAACACGCTGGTCAAAACTTATTGCATCATTTTCTGCTACTGATGAAACTACTTCAATCGTATCATAATATGCATATTCTGGTGAAATCATAATATTTAACAAACCATATTCACCAGCAATAATTGTTTCAGTTGGTTTTTCACCTGCATTAATTAAATAGTTTCCAGTAATTTCTGCATCAGAATAGTGATGTATTATTAAATCATTAACTCCTTGTGGAACAACATTCCAATAAACTTCAGCTTTTGTTGAAGGATACTCATCATATCCAGTATAGAAGCTAAAAAACCTTGCACGATATTTTTCTGTTACAGTTAATTCACGAATGTAGTCAAGTTTTAAAGCAAAACTAAATGATTGAGAAAAACCATAATCAGTTAAATTAGGTGTGGTAAATATAATTTCAAAATAATCACCATTTTCAATTGCTTTTGTGTAATCTTGTTCAGTACTTCCATTTGAAATAATTTGATTATAATATATGTTAACCCAAGATTCTGAAACAGTATCATATTTTTCAACAACCACTGCTGAACCAACATTTTTATCATATGGCGAATCTGTTTGCATAATTACATCAAATTTTTGTTCATCAGAAGCTTCAATTACATTTGGTTCTTGTTCTGTTCCACCAACAGTTGTTGTGGTGCTGTTAGCACCTTCATATATAACAATTTCAAGTTGTAATAAAATACTTTCATCTAACAATAAAACATTATGATAAGCCGAAGTAACATTATCTTCCTCAAAAACTAAAACTTTTAAGTAAGGTAACACTATCATAGGGCTTGAAGTTGTTGCAACCAAGGTTTCCATTGTTGTTAACATTGTTCCAGAAACATATGCAATATAAACAGGAATTGAATTATAAGTTGCCGATTCGTAACTAACGCCACCAATTTCAAGTATTGTTGGGTCAGTTACAACAAATGCCAATCCACCGTTAACTTCATTTACAACATTATCATTAATTAAAAATTTTGTAAAAGTTTGAATTGTTTCGCCCAATTTAATAGTTAGGTTTTTATAATCATCATTTTGTAATGAATTTTCATTAGTATCGGTATTTTTATCTTCACTTTCAAACAATAACCAATCATCAAAAGCTTCAACAACACAAATTTGCAAATATCCAACAGCATTATTATTTCGTGGTGATTTAACTGTTAAAATAACAGTTCCTGTATCTTGAACAATAATTTTAAAATCATCTAAATAAATAGCCGATTGTATAAGCACAATATTTGAATTTGAAGATGTAATAGAAACAGGGGTATTACCTGCAGTTAATGTAGAAGGTGAAATTATTGAACGGAACAAGTCAGAAATATCAAAAACTTGTTGTACACCTTTCATTATTACAATTGCATTTTTAGCTGTAGGAATATTTTGAATGTGATTAATCATCATACTATCATTCAAAATACTAAATTCTAATGCTTCAAAACTAAATGCAGTTGGAATAAGTGGATATAATTGCTCAGTAGTTCTATTAAATGCTATAACAGGAAAACCATCGTTTGTATTTTCAAATTCATCAATGGCAATCCAGTTAGGTGAAGTTCCACCAAACATAAAATTATAATTTGTTAAATTAGAACCTTTCATTTGTTCTGATTTCAAATAATAAACATCATCTTGTTCAGTTGTTGAAATCAAACTTGAATCGATATTGCCATCAACTTCTGCCAAAACTACAACGCTTGAATAATCATCTGTAATACCATCTCTTCCAACTGTTCTGTATGTTTGAACACCTTGTTCAATAGCAATTAATGCCGAATATGATTCTTGAATTACTACTTCAGTGTTAACATAAGAAACAAATTGACCAATTCTTATTCCTAAAGATGAACCAGTTGTTTCAATTTTACCCTTTGAATAACTGTTAGAAATTGTTAAATTATTGCCAGATTGTCCGCTAAAATATCCAACAAGCCCACCAACTCGAGTACTAGCAACTGTTGTCTCTGCAAACATTTTCAAGTCGGCAAACGAACCTAAAATATTAATATTTCCAGTTCCAATAATAAAACCTATTAAACCACCAACATATATATCCGAACCTTTAACAGAAACATCAATAACATCAGCATCAGTATAAGATTTTACCATACAGTAAGTTGGAGCCCCAGCATCACTAGCATCGTTCATAAATCTACCAACAATTCCACCAACTGAAATTCCAGTGTCAACTAAACCTTCTGAATATAAACTAGGTAAACCATTTTCGCATTCAAAAATTTCATAAGAACATTTATAAATTGGATTTGGAGATTTAGAACGACCAGCAATTCCACCCATATCAAGTGCATTAATAATTTGAACACTTGAACTACAATATTGAATAGTTCCATAATTACAACCAACAATTCCACCAGCAGATGTAGCATAAGGAACATTTAAAACACCTGAAGATGAAACATATTCAATAACTCTTTGTGTTTGTTGTGCTGCGTTTGCAGTGTCAATACTATTTAAACCAACCACTCCACCAAAGTAATTACTGCTAGATAATCTATTTAATTTTTCAGCAGTTAAATTAATAGTAACCGAACTGCTTAAATCTTCATTAGAAATGTTAATTCTTCCCTCATTATAACCTGAAATTCCACCAAAGGTTATAACCATATTATTTCCATTTTCACCTACAATGGAAATATCTTTATAGTTAACATTCACATTAGCCAAATAAGAATTTGGACCAGTCATTGCAGTTCTACCAAACAAACCACTGTAAATCAATTGTGATGAAGTACCTTTTATTACAAAAGAATGAACAGTTACATCAACATCAACTAACTGACCTTTAAATTCACCAGCTAAAACACCATAATACGAATTTGGATTATCCTCACCAGCTATATGCTCATAATTAACTGTTGAAATATCAAAAAATATATCTTTTATAACTGCCGATTCACCAACCGAACCAAAAATTCCAAAATATGAACCATTACCACCATTTGATAACAAGTCTGATTTTGCTTTTAACACCCAACCAGAAATTATCAATTGTTCAGGATTAGTATCAGCGCCCATATTATCCCAAGTTTTTAGCGAACCAGTAAAAGGATTGCCAACAGTACCGATAGATTGCCAAGTTTGATTGTTTCGTTCAAGTTTTGCAAAATAACTACTCATATCAATTGAATTCATTAAGCAGAAATGTTTATTAATTCCACCTTCCGATGCCATAGCAGCTAAATCTTCAGCATCATAAATTCGGTAAGGTGAAGTTTGGCTTCCATCTGACATTGTAACTTTTAATTTTTTAACAGGTTGACCTGTTCGTATCATATTATCAAGTATTTCCGAACTATAAATTGAACTTGAAACTTGTGTTAAAATTGATTGTGGAACAACATAAACAACTGCATAACCGGCTTTTCTTGGTACAATTTCATATTTTCCAGTGCTAGCATTAACTTTAAGAAAAGCAGTTTCGCAGTATTTTCCAGTTGCTTCTGCAACAGTAAGGTCGGTTGTTTCCCAATTGTTATTAGGATTTGCTTTAAAAATTATATATTCCAAATTATCATTTGTTGGAGACTTACCGCTAGAACCATAAACTATTGTTTCAATGGTTTGTGACTGCTTAATATTTGCAGAATCTGGTTCAGAAAAGCCCTTGCTTTCCTCAAAATAATAACCTTGCTCATCATCATAACCTGGAACATTTAACATTGAAAGAGAAACCAAACGATTAATTTCAACTGTTATTTTTTGAGTTCTTGTTTGATTAAGGTCAGTAATACTAGCAATCAAGTATACATATATTGTGTCTTGCTGAGCTGTCATATTTTTTGTTTTTATTGTAATACTTGAACCAGTTACTGATGTAACATTTTGTCCGTTTAATTGAACTACCGAGTTTTGAACATTTGTGTTTAATAATGTCCAAACCGTTGAACTAGATTTTATTGTACTAAAAGTAGGGTTAACAATTGCATTTATAGTAACCTCACAACTAGCCAAATCATAATAGCTATCAGTTGTTCCAATTAAAAGTTTAGTAAAGTTTTCACTTACTTCAAAACTTGTAATAGGAACATAAACAGTAACTTCAAAAGTTAATGTTACTTTTGATTTTTCACCATTGTTATTATATAATGCATTTCCAGCATCATTTAATCTGTCATAATAAACATCAACAGTAATATTTACAGTTCCCGAAGAATAAGCAGTAATCAACAAACGATTCAAATTTTGAGTTGAAACATCAACTAAACCTGTATTATCACTTGTTGCATTTATTGATACAACATTTGCATTAGAAGGATATGCTACTAAATCAATTGAAACCCTGTTTCCTTGTGAAACTGTTATAGAACTTAATGTTTGTATTGTTTCATCGCCTAGCTCAAAATCAGAAAATTCACTGTCAGCAACAATTTCACCTTGGTCAGTTACATCAACATCAATAATCATTGCACCCATAACATTAAGAACTGTCAAACTAAATTCGCAAGTGTAACCAGAACCAGCAATCATTCTAATTTTAGAACTTCCTGGTTTAACAGCAAAAATCTGAAAATTCCCCTCAGGGTTAACAGGACCAACAGTAAAAATATCTTCATTTAATGATTGAACAGTAACATCAGCTTTATTAGCTGTTGATGGAGTAACACTATAATTAATTGTTTTATTCAAAAAATTACCGTGAACATTATATTCGTCCATTTGCAAGTAAACAGTGTTAGTATTTTGGTCCATTGATGTAGCTGAAAGTGTAATTCCAGTAATACCCTTTCCTAAAACAACTTCAAAATTACGAGTAAGTGATGTAGTAAACAAATCATTTTCATCTGTTGCAACAGAAACAACACGAATTAACAAAATACCATTAATATCACTATTTTTTAATGACCATAACAAAGTTTGTCCACTTTCAAATTCAAGCCCATCATCAGTACTCCATTCATCTAATGTATAAGTTTGATTTGTTCCTTGCACACTAATTTGAACATATTCAGTAACACCAGTTCCCGAAATATATTTATCACCAGCATTTGAAACAACTTCAAGTCGGTATTTACCTTTTCCAGTGCTAAATTGATTTAAGTTAATTTTAATTGGCGTTCCTTTAACCGTTCCATAATATGTATCATAAACATTTGCGGTATACATATCTTGGCTTTGACTATCATTAAAAGTTATGCTTTTTGGATAGTCAACAATAAAAACTGTTAAATCAGTTGAATAAACTGGTGAATTTAAAATTCCTTTAAACGAAATTGAAAAAGTTATTTTTTTACCATCAACTGCCGATGACAATCCTCTAATTAAAAATTGGTTGTCAAGTTCGGTTTCACTTATGGCTAAAATATTGTTTATAACATTTTCTTCTTCTGAACTAAAAGAGAACTCAAGTTCATCAATACCATTACTTTCATAGTTAATTTGAATTATAGCAGAGTTAGCACCCTGAACAGTTTGGTTTTTGATTAATTCAAGTTGAGTAATTGGTAAACTTTGAGTAGAAACTAAATCTTCACGAGATAAATTAACTGTTTCTGGATTAATAGCATCGTATACACGCAAAAACACTGAAGTTTGTAAATCGGTGTTTTCAGGGTCATCAGCACTTGCAACTTTTAACTCAATTAACCCATCTATTACATCAGCCCTACTAGGAATTGTTATTGCATCAAGCGATTCATAAACCTGTTCACCAATAGTATAGGTTAAATTTGGAACAGTTGCATTTCCAGGTGTAAAATCAAACAATTGATATGGGTCTAACGATACAGTGCTTTCAGCAGGAACACCCTGATAAGATGTGTTGCCTGTGTCATCTATAACCCCAGTTTTACCTTTTGCTTTAACCTCAATAGCAGGAAGATAAATGTTAACATAAAGCCTTTGAAAAATACTACTATCTTCTGCACAACAAATGTCAACATAAACACTGTTTTCAACATAGGTTGGAGCAAGTGCCTGCAAAACAATTGTAGATTTATTATTTTTTTGATTAAAACTGTTTTGGATATATGTTACTTTTGATGGGTCGCTACTTATAACTGTAACTTCTCGAGAAACAGTATCAGCACCTCCAGTAACTTCAACACTTAATGTAGCATTAGCATTACTTGTAAGTTGACTAAGCTCATCATATTCCATTGTTAAAGTTGTTTGAAGTTTATCATCAACCAAAGAAATTTCAGTTTCTCCAACTCCAGTAATATTAACTTTCATTCCATCTCTTGGATTACCGCAAGCAGTAAAACCAACAACAGAAATCAAGCACATAATAAAACATAAAATTACACTTTTAAATATACTAAAATTTTTCACAGTTAAACTCCTATTTTTATCTTGTGAATTTTGCAGTTAAATATAACTATTTGTCGAAAAAATTATCAACAATTTAATACACATAATAATTCTACAAATTATTCAAAAACAAGTCAAATAAAAACACAGTTTTTCCATATTTATAAAATATGGAATTTTTATAATTTACATTGCAAAATATTTTTTGTTAAAAAACATAAAAAAATGTTTGACAAATCAAAAATAATTATGTTAAAATTTTTATGCTTTTTAAAGCAGTTAAAATTTAATAAATTGTCTTTAAAAAACAAATTTTCCCCAGTTTGAAATGGCTTTAATAAGCCATTATCAAAAAAAATACCTGCTATTAGGTAGGTATTTTTTTATTTATTTTACTCACAAAAACAAAGGTTTTTTAAAATCAAATTTTTAATTATAAAATATCAACATTTTTTAATTAATTTTTAGCTTAAAATTGTTTTAAATTTTGTTATAAAAAACATATATATTTTTTAACATTTTTTTACTTTTTTATTTTTAATAAATAACTGAATATTAATGTTTATTTATTTCAATATTTTAATAATTATATTTTAATCACAAAAAACAGATTAAATTACGGTTTTTTTATAAATTATTTTAAATATTTTTTGCATTTTTATTTTATTGACTTTTATCAATTATCAAATTATACTTAAATATAACACTAAAACAAAAGGAATTTTTATGGAAAATTTTGAACAATTAAAAAATGATATATTAAATTTTTTTGGATATTTACCAACATTTCACGATGATGTAATAAAACAAATTAATTTTAATAATAATGTTTTAACCTTTACAATAACAACAAAAAATAATATATTAACAAAATGGGTATTTGAAAAACACCCCGAAGCAAAATTAATTGAAACAACTTTTAAATTTGAAAATTTAAGCATAAAACCTACTC
Source organism: uncultured Clostridia bacterium (assembly GCA_944384415.1). Taxonomy (GTDB): domain Bacteria; phylum Bacillota; class Clostridia; order Christensenellales; family UBA1242; genus UBA7584. Next base: position 42,106 of record CALWTF010000013.1, read on the forward strand.
AACAACAATTAGAAGAAATAAACAAAAATAATTGTTTAGCAAAATTTAGTTTTAAACCAACTGAAGATAATAATATTTTAGTGTGTATAATCTTTTTATGGGGCGAGTATGATTTAATTTTTACTTGCAAAAGTGGAAAAGTGGAAATCAAATCAATTACATAATATTAAAATTTTATATATAAATTTATAAAATTTTAATTATTTTTTGCATTTTTTTTGAAAACTATATATATTTTTTAATATTAACAATAAAAAACACCACTTATTTGAAGTGGTGTTTTATATAAACTAACTATTTAATATTTTGCATACCTTGAAAGAATTGGGTTATATTTTCTTCTTCATTATTGTATTTGCTAGTAACTTTTTTAAATTCACTAGTTTCTTTTACTTGTTCGGTTGTTAATAAAAATGGTGTTACATCTTCCTTTAACATTACATCAGAAGCCGACTGTATAAAATGGTATAATGTTTCAAATTTTATTGTTGTTATCTCTGATTCAGTTAAAACCTTGCTAATACCTTGTTTGTCCAATTCGCTACTCAACATACTTTCAAAAAAAGCTTTTCCGTTTTTAGTTAAAGCACCCAAAGCTGTTTGATATTTAATTTCACAAATTAAATTATTAATATCAAACCTAACTTTTTCATCAGAGCTCATATTTGAATTTCTTTTCTTTTCTATTCTTTGTTGCATTTTAAAAATATTCGCTCTATTTCTTATACTGTCTTCAAGTTGCTTTGTAACTTGCTCAATATTTTCCTTCTTTTCAGTTAACATTTCATAAAGAGTATCATTTCCTTGACTTAACTCATCAATTTCCTTTTTCTTTTCACAACTTAATGTTTCATATTTCTCAATAGCCTGTTTAACATCTTTTTGAACTTTGTCTATAAAATGTTTATTTTCATTTTTCATCAACAATTCAAGCTGTTCTTCGTGTGTCATATTCGAAAACATAGCTTTCATTTTTTCTGTTGTGTTTTTGTTTGATAAATAAGCTTGTTTTATTTTTTGATATAACCAGCCCTGAACAGCATTTGAAATGCTTGTTTCATTATTTTTGCTTTTTTCAACATTTTTAACACTGTTTTTTAAATTATTAACTGAGCCATTTGCTTTAAGTTGGTCACCCTCGGCAACATCTATATTTACTACATCTGCATTTTCAACAACATCTAAAGTTTTATTTGGATTGCCTTCAGTTTTTTCATTTAAACTTAAAGCACTATTTTCAGATATAGTTATTTTTTTACCAGTTTTTACAATTGGGTCATTAGTTGTTGCCGACAATTTTTCTGCATTTGATTTTGAACCCAACAAACTTTTATTTTTTCCTATACCCCAATCAATATATGAACCGTTTAAACGGATTTTGTAAAAATCAAAATACTTTCCTAATTCACCAGAAGCTTTATAACCATAAGAATGCAAAACCATTTTACAAGCAAATGATAAATCTTTGGATAAGTTATCAACCTGTTTTAAAAGCTTATCATAATTTACATCTGGTAAAACTTGTTCACAAAAACCAATACACTCCATCAAAGTTTTTAATTCTTCATTTTTAATTTGATTATGTAAGTTTTTGTAATCAACATCTTTTGTATGCATATGTTTTATAACTGTATTAACTAAATCACAAGATAACTTAAATTTTGATGAAATAAAACTGTCATCTTTTACCTTTTGATTAATTTCATTACTTTGTTTTAAAAAACTTTCAAAACATTTTTCTATCTCTCTTGCTGTAAAACCAGTTTTAATTTCGATGTGTCCATTTGTTAAAGAATTATAATTTTCATAAATTTCTTCTTCAATTTTTGTTAATTTAATGCCAGCTCTTTGTTTTGCTTGATAAATTGTAGTAACCGCATTATATCCCATATCAATATTATGTAACACAGGTAACATTCCATATAAAAAATAAGTACCAATTTGTGTTTCATCTCTTATTGATTCATTCCTTAAAGCAAAAGGCAAGTTGTAAGAAATTTTTACTCTATCTTTTATATCTTCTTTCAAACTTTCAAAATTTACAGCTGGATTTTCTCTTAAATCTCTTTCAAGTTGAAGTAAAGCAACTAAGGCATTTTTTCGTCCAGCAGTTGTTAAAACATATAACTCATCATCATCTATACTTTGAATTTGTAAACAAAAATCAGCAAGTTTATCAATAACTTCTTTGCGATTTTTTTCATCTAAATCATTACCTAAAACTTCTTTTGCTAAAATTTGAAGTTCAGTATAAGCAACCGTTAACTCAATAGCATCTTTGTTGTATTTTTTTAAAATTTCAGAAAACGCAGGATTAAATGCAGGATTTGATGTTTCTCTTCCAGTTTTTTCAGCTAATGCCCTTCGCGCCTGTGATGTCTGAAACCACGACCTAGTTTGTGATGGTTTACTTGCCATTTTATTTTCCCCCTTGTTAATATTTATGTAATATTAGAATATCAAAAAATTCAATTTTTGTCAATATCAAAAAATTTTAGAAATATATATTAAACCTAATTCATAAATCATTTTAACAAATATATTATTATTTATTTTAAACAAACAATAAACTAAATTTTAATAAACTGAAAATTACATTAAAAATAACAATATTTATCTTAATTCTTTAACCTGCCTATTTAATAATAAAAATTAAATATATTTTTAAACAGAAAATACCAAGCAAAACAAATAACACCAAAAGAGTTACAAGATAAAAAATTTTAAAAAAATTACTACTTTTTTAAATTTTTTAAATGCAATAATTTATATGATATTATTAATCAAAATAAATTATTATAAATGTTAAATATAAAATGCAAACTAAAATTTTATAAATAAAAATAACTCTGTTAATAAAGCAAAATTTCTTTTTATTTAAGTTTAATAAAACTAAATACAAAGTTTTTTAAGTTTATAAAATGATTACTAAAAAAACACATTAATCAATTTTTTAATTAATGTGTTTTTTTCGTTTTTTAAAGTTCTTTGGTAATCTCTTCAAGTCGATTTTGTTTACTTTGTTTTGTTTTTTTAGAAGTTAAATATTTTTTTACACTAAAAAGCGTATATTTGATTTCAGCCATTTCATCAAGTTTATTTTTGTCTATGTCTTTTGGAACATCTCCTTGTAAAACCAAAAGTTCTTTTTCAATTTTAATCCAAAGCTTTTTATTCATTTTTGCTATCATAGAACTTTGCAAATCACAAAGTTCTAAAATGTACCAAACATTATCTAATATTTCTTCTCTATTTCCAAACTTTCCAACATAAATATCTTTATAGAAATTTTGTTTATTATATTTTTCCATACTTTTCCCCCCATTTGTTTAATTCTAACATATTTTAACAATTTTGTCAATATTGCATATTTTAATCAAACTGATAAAAATTGAAGTATAATAATATTATCTGTTTTAAACTTAAAAAAGTTTTATATGGTTTATTTACTTAAATTATAATTTTTACTACCAACTTTAACACTTTCAATCAAATAACATTCAAATTAATATTTAGCTTATTTGTTATATCATAACACACAAAAAATACTTACCAAATCACATTTAATTATTATAGTATCTAGCATATCAGCATATTAATAACAGATATTTTTTTATCATTAAAATAGCGAAACATATACGCTTATTTAATATCTATATTAATTGTTTTAATCTGTTATATTACTTTTTGTATTATTAACTAATACCAAAACTAATCCTTTTTAAAACTAACAAAATAAAAAAGAAACTTTGTTTTTTGTAAAGTTTCTTTTTGTTTTATCAAACAATAAACCAAGGTTGAACCATTTTGAAACTACCCAAAAAAAGAGAAGGAACTCTACACACAAAGTAAAGTTCCTTTTATATTAGTTTCAAAAATAAGTAACCAACAAATATTACCTTTGTTTATATATTTATACTGTTGGCGTGGTATCATCTTTATCAGCACCTTTTATGGTTAAAGATATTCTATTTTTCTCTAAATCAATTCCAATAATTTTAACCTTAACAACATCACCTACTGTAAGTTCTTCACTTGGATGTTTTATATATCTATCGCAAATTTGTGAAATATGAACTAAACCATCTTGGTGAACACCAATATCAACAAAGGCACCAAAATCTATAACATTTCTAACCGTACCAGTTAAATTCATTCCTACTTGTAAATCTTCAATACCTAATAAATCACTTCTTAAAACAGGTTTTGGCAAATCATCACGAATATCACGCCCTGGTTTTTGCAACTCAGAAACAATATCGTTCAATGTTGGCACACCTACACCGCAAATTTCAGCAACTTTATCGGCACCTTCTTTTTCAATTGCAGTTGGTAAAATTTGAATTCTACCATCAACAATAGCTTGTTCATCAAGATTAAAATGTTTTAACAACTTTTTAACAGCATCATAACTTTCTGGATGAACCGCTGTGTTGTCTAAAATGTTTTCACCATTAGGAATACGCAAGAAACCAGCACATTGTTCAAATGCTTTTTCACCTAATTTTGAAACTTCTAATAATTCTTGTCTGTTTTTAAAACCTTTTTTCTTTGCACGATAAGCTTCAATGTTTTTAGCGCTTGCTTGGTTTAATCCACTTACCCTTGCCAACAAAGGAACAGATGCTGTATTTAAATCAACACCAACACTGTTAACACTGTCATCAACAACACCTTCTAGCACTTCACTAAGCCTTTTTTGAGGCATATCGTGTTGATATTGTCCAACACCAATAGATTTTGGGTCAATTTTAATAAGTTCAGCCAATGGGTCTTGTAATCTGCGTGCAATTGAAATTGCACTTCTTATGCTTACATCATATTGAGGAAATTCATTTGCCCCTAATTTACTTGCACTGTAAACCGATGCACCTGCTTCATTAACCATACTATATTGTAAATTGCCACCAAGTTTTTTAATAAGACCAGCAATAAAAATTTCGGCTTCTTTACTTGCTGTTCCATTTCCTATTGCAAATGTTGTAACACCATTTCTAGCTATCATACCTTGAAGTATATTTTCACTTTCTTCAATTTTGCTTTGTGGTGGTGTTGGATAAATAACACCAGTATCCAAAACATCACCGTTTGCATCTACAACTGCAATTTTACAACCAGTTCGATATGCAGGGTCAACAGCCATAACCACTTTACCTTTTAAAGGCGGTTGCATAAGTAAAGGTTTAAGATTTAACTCAAACATTTTTATTGCTTGTTCGTTTGCGTTATCAGTTAATTGAGTTCTCATTTCACGCTCTAAACTTGGAGCAAGCAAACGGTCGTAACCATCGATTACTGCATTAGTTAAAATTTGCTTACAAGTTAAACTAGAAATTGGAACTTCTTCTTTTTTCGATTTTTCTTTTACAACTTTTTTATCACTTTCTGCTTCATTTTTATCACTTTCTGATGATTTTTTATCACTATCTGGCAAAATTTCGTTTTCAGGAAGTTCAACTTTACCTTTTACAAATTGTTTACATAAAATGTTTAAAACCAAATTTCTAGTTTTAGCATCTGTCAACATTTCCACTTTTACAATGTTTTCTTTTTCACCACGATTAATAGCTAAAATTCTATGACTAGGCATTGTTTTAATTTGCTCAGAATAATCTTTATATGTTTCATAAACTTTTCGTTCATCAAGTTCAAATTTCCAAGTAGTTTTTATTTTAGCGTTATTCCACCAAATTTCTCTAAGTTCTTTCCTTGCTGTTGGGTCATCTGCAACTATTTCAGCAACTATATCACTTGCACCTTGCAATGCTTGGTCAACAGTTTCAATTCCTTTTTCGGCGTTAATATATTTTTTAGCTTCTTCAAGCAAATCAATACTGCTTGGATTTTCAAGCATTGCATCAGCCAATGGTTGAAGCCCTGCAGCAATTGCAACTGATGCTCTGGTTTTTCTTTTTGGCCTAAACGGACGATAAATATCTTCAACTTCGGTAACTGTGATAGCATCATCTATCTGCTTTGCAATTTCATCAGTTAAATTTCCCTGTTCAGTAAGCAGTTTAACAACTTCTTCTTTTCTTTTATCCAAATTTCGCAATTGAATTAAAGAATCAGAAAATTCACGAATAGTTTGGTCATCACAACTTCCGTGCATTTCTTTTCTATATCTAGAAATAAATGGAATTGTACAACCTTCATCAAGCAAAGAAATTAAATTATTTGCATATGTTTCTTTTATGTTAAATTTTTGAGATAAAACCTGTGGTATATTCATAATAAAACCTCGTATTAATTGTTTTTAAATTAATAAAATAATAACTCAAAACATATAAAAAAGTCAAGCATTTTGCTATTTAAAGCCTATTTAAACGAATTTCTAACAATAAAATTTAATGTAATATTTTTATTTGTTTGACATTTTGAATAAAAAATGTGATAATTTTTATATTAAACAGTGAGGTGTTTTTATGAAAATAAAAATTACAGGCGACACGACAAATGATTTACCAACTGAATTAATAAAAAAATATAATATAACATTAAAACCAATCATAGTTAACTTAGGCGAACAAGAATATCGAGATGGCGAAAATATTAAGCTTGAGGAAGTTTTTGATTTTGTTGACAAAACAGGTCAACTTCCTAAAACTGCGGCATTAAATCCTTTGGAATTTGAAGAATTTTTTAAGCAACAACTTGAAAGTGATGGCGGATATGATGCAATAATCTATTTCAGTTTATCATCAGAAATAAGCAGTTTATACCAAAATGCATTAGCGGCATCAAAACAATTCAACAATGTTTATGTTATTGATTCAAAAACATTATCTACTGCTATTGGATTACAAATTCTTTATGCTTGTGAACTTCGCGAGCAAGGGCTTTCAGCCAAAGAAATTGTTGAAAAAGTTGAAGCAAGAAAGCAATATGCACAAGCATCTTTTGTTCTTGATACTTTAAAATATTTGCACAAAGGTGGGCGTTGCAGTGGTTTAGCAGTATTTGGTGCTAATTTACTAAAAATTCACCCAAGCATAATTTTAAAAGATGGAAAAATGGGTGTAGGCAAAAAATTTCATGGGAAATATAAAAATGTTGTTCTTGAATATGTTGACTCTATTTTAGAAACATATCCAAACTTTGATAAAAAGCGATGTTTTATAACATATACAACAATTGAAGATGACATTGTTGATGCTATAAAAGAAAAAATAAAAGA
>CALWTF010000014.1 GCA_944384415.1 uncultured Clostridia bacterium
ATGTTGTTCTTGAATATGTTGACTCTATTTTAGAAACATATCCAAACTTTGATAAAAAGCGATGTTTTATAACATATACAACAATTGAAGATGACATTGTTGATGCTATAAAAGAAAAAATAAAAGATAAATTTGATGAAATAATAGTTTCAACTGCAAGTTGCACAATAGGTAGCCATTGTGGAAGAAATACAATTGGAATTTTATATTATACCGATGGTGGTGTTAATGAATAAAACAAAAAACACTTTAACAAACTTGTTAAAGTGTTTTTAATTCAAATTACATTTTGCGTTCTAAATTTTCAGAAACTATTTCAACGCCTTTTTCACAATGCAAATTTTTAAAATAGTTTCTAATGTTAACACTGGTTCTGTTTCTTACTTGATATGCAGTTCTCATATCTTTTATATAGTCTAACAAATCCATATCTTCACCATTTGTAATGCGTGGCAAATAAGCAGCAATTTTTGGCTCATAAGAACTAATACCAACAGTTTTTTCCGCTTTTGCAATTTCTAAATAATCGTTTTGTATTTTATTTGTTAATTTTTTATAATTTTCTTCTGCTGTAACTAATTCTTCCTTTATTTGTTTAAAAGAACCACTTAATGCAACTTCTTCAATTTTTTTAACATAATCTTCAGTTTTATGTGAAGATTCAGTTGCATTAACTAATTCGCAAAATGCTTCATTTAAAACCTTAGCGCAAATTGTAGCTTTTTTCTCGTATTTTGCAATTTCATTTTTGCTTGACTGAATATACTTTTCAAAATCAGCCATACTTACACCAAAAACTTTTAAATAAGTATCAACATCAGAAAATAATCTGTTTCTAATTGCTTCAATGTCTAATTCTTTTTTTGCCATAAAACACCTCTTTAAAATATTGTTTTAGGTTACATTTTAAACATTTATAAAAGCCAATAAAAATTAAACCCAAATATACTATGTTTTACTATTTAGAAAATGTTTTTAAAAGCTTAATAAATTTGTTTATAATATATTTCCTTTTAACGATTTTATTATAACATAAAATGCCTTTAAGGTCAATATCCAATTTTTAAAATAACATAAATTTACAGTTTATAAAAAATTTTTAAAATCAAAATTTCGCTATAATGTTTAACTTTTTTAGCATATAGTAGCAAAAAACAAGCAGTATACTGCTTGTTTTTTATTTAATGAAAAATAATATTTCAAAAATTTTTACACATTATTCCTTTAAATCATCTTCAAAATTATCTGCATTTTCTTCGTTTTCTTCAAAAACATCTTCTATGCTTTCATCATTTTGTTTTGAATTTAAAACATCTTCTTCAAAAGTTTCAGCATCTGTTTCAGCTGAATTTTCAACATCACTATATTCACTGTTTGTATCAATAAAACCATCAGATTCTCTGCTTAAAATTTCAGCTTTTGCTATATCACTTTGTTCTTCAATTTCTTCATCATTAGGTGGCAACACAGCAACTGAAGCAATTTTGTTATTTGCTCGCAAACGCATAAGTTTTACACCAGTTGAATTTCGTGAAAGCAATCTTACATCGTTTGAACTTATTCTGATAACTGTTCCGTTGCTAGCAATTAACAAGATATCATCATTAGGCATAATTTGTTTTAAACCAACAACTGCACCTGTTTTTTCAAACAATTTTCCAGCAGAAACACCCATACCACCACGAGATTGAAGCCTATAATTTTCAACTTTAACTCGCTTACCAAAAGCATTTTCAGTTATGGTTAAAATTTCTGTATTAGGTTTAATTACCGACATATCAACAAGTTTTGCTTCATTAACTAAACGCATTGCACGAACACCGTGAGCAGTTCTTCCCATAACGCGAATATCTTTTTCATTAAATCTAATACATCTTCCAGAAGAAGAAGCTACTAACACATCATTATCACCAAACGATGCTTCAACGCTAATTAACTCGTCACCTTCATCAAGAGTTATAGCTCGTTTTCCAACTTTCATAATATGAGCAAACTCAGAAATATCTGTTTTTTTGATAAAGCCATTTTTAGTTGCCATAATTAAATATTTTGGTTTTTCTTGCTGTTTAATATTTTCGCCGTTTTCATCGGCAACTAGTACATAACCATCTTTTTTAATACAAATAATTGCTGTTGCTTTTTCATCAGCATTAAGTTGCAACAAATTCACCAAAGCTCTGCCTTTTGAATTTTTAGCTGATTCAGGAATTTCATATGTTTTAACTGAATAAACTCGTCCAAAATTTGTAAAGAACAATAAAGTGTCGTGAGTGTTTGCAACAAACAAATTATTAACAAAATCATTATCTTTGGTTTTGTGTGAAGAAATACCAACACCGCCTCGGTTTTGGGTGTGATATTCACTAACTGCCATTCGCTTGATATAACCTTGATTTGTCATAGTTATTACCATATCTTCTTTAGCAATTAAATCTTCAATATCAATTGAACCTAAATCGTGTGAAATTTCTGTTTTGCGTTCTTCACTGTATTTTTCTTTTATTTCAGTTAATTCTTTTGCTACTATTGCCAACACTTTATTTGGGTTGTTAATAATACTTTCCATTTCGGCACAAAACTTGTCTAACTCGGCAAGTTCTTCCTGAAGTTTATGAACTTCCAATGCAGTTAAACGAACCAAACGCATTTCCAAAATAGCATTTGCTTGTTTTTCCGACAACGCAAGTTTCATCATTAACTTTTCAACAGCTTCAGCTTTTTCTTTACTTGATTTTATAATTGCAACAACTTCATCAATATTAGTTAATGCAAGAACTAAACCTTTTACAATGTGTTCACGCTCACGGGCTTTTTCCAAATCATAAATTGAACGACGCAAAATAATTTGTTTTTGATGCTCTAAATAGTGATAAAGCATTTCTTTTAAATTTAAAATTTTTGGTTCATTGTTTACCAATGCTAAAAATATAATTCCATAGCTGGTTTGAAGTTGTGTGTGTTTAAACAATAAATTTAAAACAACTTGTGGGTTAGCATCTCGTTTTATATCAACCACAATACGCATACCATCACGGTCACTTTCTTCCTTAATATCAGCAATGCCTTCAATTTTCTTTTCTTTAACCAAATTTGCCATTTGAACAATCAAATTAGCCTTGTTTACTTGATATGGAATTTCGGTCACAACAATACGATATTTGCCATTTTCTTCTTCAATTTCGGTTTTAGCACGAATAACAACTTTACCGTGTCCTGTTTTGTAGGCTTGTCGCACACCCATTCTTCCCATAATTATACCACCAGTTGGAAAGTCTGGAGCTTTTATGTAATCCATCAATTCATCAATTTCTATATCAGGATTATTAATAAGAGCAATAACTGCATCAATAACTTCATTCAAATTGTGTGGTGGAATACTGGTTGCCATACCAACGGCAATACCATCTGCACCATTTACCAACAAATTTGGAAATCTAGCAGGCAAAACAACTGGTTGCATAAGTGTATCATCAAAGTTTGGTTTCCAATCTACACTTTCTTTATCAATATCACGCAACATTTCAGAAGCAATTTTGCTTAATCTTGCTTCGGTATAACGCTGAGCCGCTGCTGGGTCACCATCTACCGAACCAAAATTTCCGTGACCATCAACCAAAGGGGCACGCATAGTAAAATCTTGTGCTAAACGAACCAACGCATCATAAACAGCAGAATCACCGTGTGGGTGATACTTTCCTAAAACATCACCAACAATACGCGCACATTTACGATATGGTTTATCACTAAACAAATTTAATTCGCTCATTGAATATAAAATTCTTCTGTGAACAGGTTTTAAACCATCTCGAACATCTGGAATTGCACGGGAAACATTAACTGCCATTGCATAAGCTATAAAGCTTTTTTTCATTTCATCAACAACAGGAACCTGAATAATTTTTGATTTATCTTCATAAAGGTTGTTTTCGTTATCTGATTTATTATCTTCCATTATATTTCTCCTTTAAATAGGCACTACGCTAGTTTTATCAAAATTTTATTTAATCAAATTTTTTGTATCTTGAAAAATTGATTCAATTTTATTTTTAAATTTTACAAAACTTGTTTTATCCATTTTTTTTCTCTGCTTGTCATCACATAAACTTTCTGTTTTAGCAGTTTCTTCATTAATAACTTTTGTATTATCCAAAACCTGATTACAATCCGATTTTGTTGCGCAACTGTTAGAATTTAATGTTTCAGTTTTTAAACCATTTTCAATATCATTTTGTTGCATTTCTGAAATTTTTTCAACTGCTTCAAGATTGTTTATTTGATATCTTTCATACAATTCATTAAATTTTTCATCAAAACCATAAGTTAAATTTTTATAAATTCGGTTAATATTATCATTATTTTTAATAAATTCTTCCGGCATATTTACTGGAAAAGATTGAATAATAGCTTCTTTCGTTCTTAAAGCAAGCAAATTTTTTAAAATTTGCCCGCATAACTCTGGATTGTTTTTATCAATTTGTGCTTTTTTTATTTCACTAAAACAATATTCTTGTAAATTATTAAAATCTGCAATTAATGATTTCGATATATTATTTATAACCATATCATTATCAAACTGTTCAGGAACTTTAACTTTTTTTAATCCTGTTAAATTTTGAATAGTTTTTATTGCAGTATCATTAAAAAATTCTTTTTCGGTTAAATTAAATTCTTTAACACCATTATAATACATTTTTGTTAACATATTGTCATTGAACTGATTAAACATATAAGCACAAACAACAAAAGGTAAATAAGTCACATCTTTCATTGTGATTGGTGGAAATCTTATTTTTGATTTTTCAAAAGCCAAAAGTTCAGTTATTGATTCGTGTATATAAATTCCAAAATCGTAGTTCGACTCAGTTATAATTTTATCTTCTAAACTGTCATATTTATCTTTTTGAACACAAATTCCACCCATAAATTGATAAATCGGTTTACCTGCGTTTTGTTTAAGGTTTTCCTTTATGCAAGCATTGTTTAACGCAACTTCCATACTTGGCGAATATGAAAACTCCTGCTTTGATATAGCGTGATTTAATTCGTGGTATATTACCGACAAAAAACTATAATTAACACTAACCATTTTCCCAACATTTGTATCTGCTAATTTATCTACATCTAAATACGACATTAATAATGCAAAGTTTTCATCACTAAGTTTGTCTAAATGGTCGTTTAAAGTATCTTCTATTATTTCCCTTTGTTCCTTAGTAACATCATCGTTTATTTTAACGCTTAAATTTAAGTTTTTATCTAACGAATATCTATATTTACCTACTAAGTCTGGATTTATAATTTTATTAAATATATTATAATTATTTTCTAATGTATCAATATCTCTTACATGAACCGAACTAGCATCATTAAAATCACCATTTACCAAAATTGAATGCCTAGCCATAGTTCCCGATTGATTACTTTTTAATTTATGATTTCCAACAACTTTGAAGTTTGTTTTGAACAATTTATCTAAAAAGTCTAATGACACTTCATTATCTGATGCAACAGTATCATAAGCAAATAATTTTAAATAAATTATATAACGCTTAGGAAGTTTTGAATTTTTATATTGCTCATCAAATTTTTCATCAATAACTTTTATTTTTTCTTTAAAATCCATTATGGCTCCAATAATTAAATATCTAAATCTTCAACCAAAGTTGCATTTTTTTCAATAAATTCCCTACGCAACTCAGGACATTCACCCATAAGAACAGTAAAAATTTCATTTGCTTCAAACGCATCTTGCATTGTTACTTGCAATAAAGTTCTTTTTTCAGGGTTCATTGTTGTTTCCCAAAGTTGCTCAGCATTCATTTCACCCAAACCTTTATAGCGTTGAATTTCAATACCTTTTCGACCAACTTCATTTTGATATGCTTCTAATTCAGCATCACTATAAAAATATTTTGTTACATTGTTTTTAACTGTTTTATACAGTGGTGGTTGAGCAATATAAACATGACCGTGCTCAATTAAAGGTCGCATAAAACGATAAAAGAAAGTTAACATTAAAATTCTAATATGACTTCCATCTACATCAGCATCTGTCATACAAATTATTTTGTTATATCTTAGTTTGCTTTCATCAAAATCTTCTTTTATACCTGTTCCAAAAGCAGTAATCATATATTTAATTTCTTGGTTTTCCAAAACATGTGAAAGCCTTGCTTTTTCAACATTCAAAATTTTACCTCGCAAAGGTAAAATTGCTTGATATCGTCTGTCTCGCCCTTGTTTAGCTGTTCCACCAGCACTATCACCCTCTACTAAATAAATTTCACATAAACTAGAATCTTTTGAACTACAATCCGATAACTTACCTGGAAGAGAATTTGATTCTAAAATACCTTTTCTTCTTGTAAGTTCTCGTGCCGACCTTGCAGCTTCACGCGCACGCTGTGCTGTAACACATTTTAAAACCAATTCTTTTGCTTGTGATGGGTGTTCTTCAAGATATGTTCCAAACTCTTCAGCCATAGCTTTTTCAACATAACCACGCATTTCACTGTTGCCCAATTTTGTTTTTGTTTGCCCTTCAAATTGTGGTTCAGTAAGTTTAACACTAATAATAGCGGTTATACCCTCACGAACATCTTCACCACTAAGTTTTTCAGTATCTTTTAAAATTTTATTTAAAGCACCGTAATCATTTATTAATTTTGTTAATGAATTTTTAAAACCTACTAAATGTGTTCCACCCTCTTCAGTGTTTATATTGTTTGCATAAGCGTGAATTGTTTCACTGTAACTATCGTTATACTGAAAACAAATTTCAATTTGATAATTATCTGCCACTTTGTTTATATAAACAGGCTTTTCAAACAAACAATCTCTTCCACGATTTAAAAATTCAACAAATTCAACAATACCACCTTCAAAATGAAAAGTATCACTGTGTTCTCTACCTTCTCGCTCATCAGTAAGTGAAAGAGTTAAACCTTTGTTTAAAAAAGCAATTTCTTTAAAACGAGTTTTTAAAGTTTCATAATTAAAATCGGTTGTTTCAAAAATTTCATCATCTGGCATAAATATAACTGTTGTACCTGTTTGATTAGTTGTGCCAACAACTGTAAGTTCATTTTGCGGAACACCTCGTTTATAATCTTGATGATATATTTTGCCATTCTGTTTAACTTCAACTTCTAACCAACTTGAAAGGGCATTTACACAACTTAAACCAACACCGTGTAAACCACCACTTATTTTATAACCTGAACCACCAAATTTTCCACCAGCGTGCAATTTTGTTAAAACAACTTCAACCGCACTTTTATTTTCAGTTTTGTGAATACCAGTAGGAATACCTCTTCCATTATCAACAACTTTACAACTTCCATCTTTTTGTAAAAACACTTGAATATGATTACAATATCCAGCCAAAGCCTCGTCAATACTGTTATCAACAATTTCAATAATAAGATGTTGCAACCCTCGTTCATCTGTTGAACCGATATACATACCAGGTCGTTTTCTAACTGGCTCTAACCCTTCTAAAACTTGAATGTCTGACTCATCATAATGTTTATTTTGTTCCATAAAAATCCCCTTAAAAATTGTAAAACTTTATTTTATAACAGCATTATGTTCAGTGTGAAATTCATTTTCAATTTTACATTCCAAATCATTAATGGTTTTTATAAATTTTTCACTACCTTGAACACTTAATCCCATAATTAAATTAATTGTATTATCACTGTTTAAAAACATATATCTATCTTCAATAAAATCTTGTTTTTGTTTTTCCGAAAGCTTATTTTCTTGTACTAATTTAGTAAATTTACTATCACAATAATCAATAATTTCAACCATACAATCTATTAAATTATTTAAGTTGATATCATTATCAAAAACATCATTATTGTTTTTGTCTACAATTGATAAAACATAATTTTTAAATAACTTATCCATTTCAACAGCATCTTCAATTGAACACTTTTCAGCAAATCTACCCGTAATATACTGATTTCGCCATTCACCATTATTTACCACATTAAACATACCTTCAATAAACGGTAAAGTTCCATAATCAGTTACATCAACAATACCTTCCTTATACAATTTATCAAAAACACCTAAATTATTTGATATTTCATTAGCCCATTTTTCAACAATACTTTCTTCTTTAAATTGGTTTATAAATTCATTATGCAATAAAACAACATCATCAACCAAGTCAGTATCTTTTACAAATTTAACACCAAAAACACCAACTTGCTCCACACCAAATTTAACAGATAATTTATCATCATAATTTACAAATTTTTTTAAACTTATATCACTGTTATTGTCATCAAATTTTTCAACACTAGCATAACTAACAGCGTGCAGTAATTGATGAATAAAATTTTGTTCAACAAGTGCTTTATTATATTGACCTTTTAAATATAAAGGAATAGTTTGATTGTTTATATATTGATTAATAAATTGTTGTTGTATCTTATTTTTTTGTTTTAGCATTTTAAAATTATCAACAATTTTAGAATCATCATAAACAAATTCAAACAACGAAGATGAAATTTTTGCTTTTCTTTTTGTTTTACAACCTAACAAAGCATTAAATTCTTCATCTTTTGTTATAAACACCTTTCTTTCTAATTCAATTTTACCATCATTAACAATTAAACTTCTGTTAGTAAAAACATCAAAATATTTTTGATTACTTTTATCAACATATTCAATTTTAGTTTTTTCCAATCTTTTTAAAATTTCATCTCGTTCCTCAACAGAACAATCAATAACTTGACTATAAATTTCTTTTAAAAATGGATAACAATATCCAAACTTTAATCTTAAGTATGCCGAATTTTCAAACAAAAATTTTTCTCTTTTGTTAAATTGAACAACATTTCCCATTATATCACCCCTATTCAGTTATTAAGCCATTCTCCATATGAAAAATTTTACAATTTAACCCTAAATCAAATTCTGTACAAGTAAGTATACATTGTATGTTTTTAAAGTAGTTAACCAACTTTTCACGCCTTAATAAATCAAGTTCACTAAGCACATCATCTAAAAGCAAAACAGGATATTCCCCATATTCATCTTTTAAAATTTCCATTTCAGCAAGTTTTAGTGCTAGTGTAGCAGTTCTTTGTTGACCTTGACTTCCATTTTTGCGCAAATCCAAACCATTAAATTTCAAAACAAAATCATCACAGTGAACACCAAAATTTGAATAGCCTAAAACCATATCTTTTTCTAAACTTTTTTGAACCCCAGTATTCCAAGCATCAATAAAATCTTGCTCGCTTGCATTTTCTTTATCACATATGCCTTTATAATTTATTGTTAATTCTTCATTTCCATTAGATAAATCAAAATGTATTTGCTTAGCATACTGTTGAAGTTTTTCAATAAACCTTAATCTTGCCATTGCAATTTTAGCAGAATTTTTTGCTAAAAGTTCGTCCCAAACTGAAAGTTGATTTTTTAAATTTACAGGTTTTTGTCTTAATAAATTATTTCGTTGATTTAAAAGTTTTTGATTTGTTCGCAAATCTTTTAAATATTGTTTTTCAAGTTGACAGTTTATAATATCAATAAATCTTCGCCTAAACCCAGGGCTTCCCTGCACAAGTTTAAGTTCATCAGGAGAAAAATAAACGCTTCCAAATTGACCAACAATATCACTTAATTTAATGGTTTTATTACCATCAACTAACACTGTTTTTTTTTCAGATGTTCCCATTTGAATATCAAGGCTGTGTTCCACCCCTCCACGCTGATAAACAAGGTTTATACTTGCATTTTTTTTACCAAAACCAATGGTTTCAATATCTTTGTGTGTTCTTGGGCTTTTTCCTATAGTGGCAAAATAAATGGCTTCTAAAAGATTTGTTTTACCTTGGGCATTCTTGCCACAAATCACATTTAAAAGTGGTGCAAACTTAATTTTCTGCTCTGATAAATTTCTAAAATTACGAACCGAAACACTGTTGATTTTCAAAGAATTTTACACCCCTTTTAAAAAACAATTTTAAAGCCATTCTCACTACCTTTACATTATACCAAAACACACTTAAAAACACAAGAATTTTATTAAATTTTCTTTTAAAAAACAAGGCTAAAATACCGTTTTTTGCCCCAAATTTGCCCAATATTAAATTTTATTATAAAAGTAATATATTTTATTAAAACAATATATCTTGTTTAACCTTGCTAAAATTACGCATAATAAAACAAGAATTAGTTTAAAAGGTAAAAATTTTATAAAAGTGGAAAACTAGGGGATAAGTTATGTATTATAATTATCACAAAATAGCACAAACAAAAATTAAAAATGGAATGTTAAAAAAGTTTGAATACACAGAAAAATGGAACAATATTAAACCAGCTTTAGTTTTATATTTTTCAGACAACAAAATTATGCCTATAAGACAAGAAAGATGGTTTGAATATCAGTTTTTAATTGAAAAACACTATCAAAATAAATCAGAAAAATAAAACAATTTTAACACAACTGTTTTATTAAAAACTAAAACAAGAATAACTTATAAAAGCTATTCTTGTTTTGTTTAAATTGATGCAATTTTAGGAGTAACAGTGTATTCAAAATCTTTTTCTTCAACAACACTTTTGTGTTCATCTTTCTTTTGAAGTTCATCTTGTCTAACAAAGTTTTTAATCCAAATAACACGCTTTACAAGATTTGCATCTAATTTATCTTTATCGTTCTGCATAAAAGTAGGAAATTTACCTTCTAAAAAATTTTCTAATCGTTGTAAGTATTCACCACCATCGGTATAAAACCTAAAAGCTTGCCAAAATAAATCATTTTCAAATTTACTATCAACTTCATCTTTTGTATAAGTTTCAAAATCAGTAACAACCATTTTTCTTGATGAAACTAATTTTTTATCCTCTTTTTCAAAAACCATAATAGTATCGTAATCTACTTCAAAATAACTAAAAATCTGCCCTTGTTTTTGTTCAAAAATTTTAGAAACTTTTTTAACTTTATAGTCAAAAATATTCGAAACATTATTTCCATTATTAAAAGCTTGTTTAGCACGCAAAAATGTTTCAAATTCACTTGGTGTAATAACACAACCTTCACTTACACTTTCATTAACTAAACTTGATTGTGATAAATTTTTGTTAATGTATTCATCTACAGTATTTTTAAAATTTTCTTCCATAAAATCTCCTCTTAACTTAGAAAAGCCAATTAATTGTAACACATCTAAATCAAGATTACAATACCTATTTAAAAATTTTTACCAAACAAAAAACAAAACACAAAAATAAAATTATTATGTTAAAAAACAAACTTAACAACTTAAAATAATGTAAAAAAATTATCCACTTTTCCACTTTTTTATATTTTTTAAATCAAACCAAAAAACTTGTATAAATTTTAAAAAAACCGCATTATAAAGCCTTTTAAAGCTAAATTAAAAACATAAATTACAAAACAAAATTACGATTTATTAGCAAGATTTTCAATCTCGTTAACTAAGCGTTTCATAATTTTATCAGTTTTTACCAACTCACTAATTTTATCTCTAGCGTGGATAGCAGTTGTATGGTCACGATTAAAAATTTTTCCAATTGAAGACATTGGAATATTTAAATTTTTCCACATCAAATAAATACAAATTTGTCGTGGTTCAACCAATTCTTTATTGCGTTTTTTACCTAACAATTCTTCTCTTGTTACGCCAGTTTTTCTACAAACAGCATCAATAATTTTATCCGAAGTTACAACCCGACCAACACTAACATCTAACTCGTGTGATTTTGCCAACATCTCTTCAGCAACAGCTCTATCAACAACAGCTTTCCCGTGAAGATTAGCAAAAAAATAAAGTTTTCCTAAAACACCTTCAATTTCACGAATATTGTATCTTTCTAACCTTTCAGCTAACATAGGAATAGTACTTTCTTCAAACTGATATCCTTCCATATCAACTTTTTTTCTAATAATCATCATTCTTGTTTCAAGGTCTGGTTGTGCAATTTCTTGAATTAAACCACTGCTAAAACGACTTTTTAACCTATCTTCCAAAGTCGTCATTTCTTTTGGTGGTCTATCAGATGAAATTATAATTTGCTTGCCGTGTTGAAACAAATCATTAAAAGTGTGAAAAAACTCCTCTTGTAGCTTATCTTTGCCAATAATAAACTGAATATCATCAACCAATAAAACATCGGCTAAACGATATTTTTTTCTAAACTCGACCATACCTTTTTCACGACTGTGTTGTAACAAATCATAAAAATCATTGGCAAATTGTTCACAAGTTACATAAACCAACTTTATTTGCCCTTTTTTCCTCTCGTAAACAAAATTTCCAATAGCGTGTAAAATGTGGGTTTTACCAAGCCCAACACCACCATAAATAAACAAAGGATTAAACCTTACACAAGGTTGTTCAGCAACAGCACGAGCAGCCGCATAAATCATCTGATTAGTTGTTCCCACAACAAAATTTTCAAAAGTATACCTAGGATTAAACGGATTTTCGTGTTTCACCTCTTGAGATAACACTTCAGGAAGTGGCTCACCATTTTCACTATCACGCAAATTCCACTTCTCTATGTATTCTTCACTTTCACTTTCCAAAACAAACATAACTTGCGACAACTTAAAATTTTTCTCTACCGATTGAAGCAATAAATCGTTGTACATACGCAAAACAGTATCTCGCACCATTTCATTTGGTGTTAAAAAAACCAGAGCATCACCATTAATGTGAATTGGTTTCAACTTCTTAACCCATAAATCCAAACCAACGGCACTTATTTTACCTTCAAAATCCGAAAGCACTTCTTGCCATTGCTTATCTAAGAAATTTTGCATCAGCTCGACACCTGTCCTTTTTGTTTTGTGTGAATAACTTTAACAAACAAACCCTCAATTGTCAATTGTGTGCGACAACAATTTTAAAAATTTTTTTTAGCAACTTTTTTAGTCTAAAAGCGTTTCGTAAAAGCCGAATTTCCGCACTTTTCCGCATAACAAAGGCTTTTGCAAGTTTTTACACAAAAACGCTATTTTTAGGGTTTTCCCACAGGTTTTTAACACTTTCCCACTGTTTTCCCACCACTTATTAGCAAATTTTTACCCACTTTTCCACCAATACTCCTAAAATTAAACCCTTATTACATAAGGGTTTTTTATCAAAAAATGCCACTTTTCCACTTTTCCACACCATATACTATTATTTCGACTGGATAAAAATAAAATAAAAAATATCAAGTAAGTGGGGTTGCATTTTTAATACATATGTGTTAAAATTGCCCTGAAAATGCTATTAAATAACAAGCTAATAAAACTGCTTGTTTACTTAAAAGCATAAGAAGGAGAGTTATAACTATGAAATTTTCTTGTTCAGGGTTAGACTTGTCCGATGCAGTTTTAAAAGTTGTTCGTGCAGCAGCTGTTAGAACTACCAATCCAATTTTGGAATGTGTAAAACTTTCAGCCGAAGACGATAAACTAACACTTACTTGCACTGACTTGGAACTAACCATAATCAAAACAATTAAAGCCGATGTTAAAATTGAAGGCGAAGCTGTAATTCCTGCAAAGTTCTTTTCTGAATTTGCACGAATGATTTCAAGTGAGCAAATAACTTTTACAATGCGAGATAATAACACTTTTGAAATCCTTTATGGTTCAAACACAGCTACACTTCAATGCCAAAATGCTGAGGAGTTTCCACAACCAAAAGAACTTGAAGCTCCAGAAAAAATTGTAATTAAAAGCAATAATTTTAAAGACCTTGTAACTAAAGCAAGCGTTGCAGTAGCTCAAGATGATTCAAGACCAATGCTAAAAGGTATTCTTCTTGAAATAAATGGAAATGAACTAAATGGTGTTGCTCTTGATGGTGTTCGTATGGCGCTAATAAAAAAACAAATCGAAAGTGCAACTGCCGAATTTGGAATAATTGTTTCTGCAAGAAGTTTGCTTGAAATAATTAAACTTTTACCAGAAAAAAACAACGAAATAACAATTTTAACACAAAAAAATCATTTAATGATAAATCTTGATGACACAATTTTAATTACTCGTCTTTTAGGGCATCGTGCCGATTTTGTTTCATATCAACAAATCATTCCAAATGAATTTTCAACAAGCATAACTGTTAACAAACAACATTTATCAGATACAATTGAGCGTGCAAGTTTATTAAACCGTATTGAAAGAAATCACATTATCAATTTAAACATAAAAGATGAAACAATGGTAATAACTTCGCAAAGTGAATTAGGAAATATTACCGAGCATTTACAAATAGTTCACACTGGAAATGATTTAAAAATTGATTTTAATGGTCGTTTTATTACAGATGCATTACATGTAATAAATGAGCAATTTGTAAAAATTAATTTTGGTGGAAGTATGAGTCCTTGTATAATAACAGGAAATGATACAAATGAATATCTTTATTTAATACTTCCAATGAGAGTATAAACAGGTAGCACACCTGTTTATTTTTTTGCAAAAAAATTTAATATTTTTTTAAAAAACATATAAAAACAATATATTTTTACTTAATTAATATAAAAAATTTGCAAATTAATTAAAACAACTTTATTATTATCCACTTATAAACAATTTTAGTTTATAATTAAAAATTTTACTTTTTCTTTTTCTATAATATACTATATTATATATATAAAAAAATATTAAAAAAATTTTATCTAATTAATTTTGTTTATAAATTTTTCAAATATAACTTTTATAAGTTTTAATATTGACTTTTTTAGTGTTTTATAGTATAATCACACTACAGTATTTTTAATATAATACAAGTTAAAACAGGAGTGTGTAGAGTTATGAAAAGAACATATCAACCTAAAAAGCGTCAAAGACAAAAAGTTCACGGTTTTCGTCAGCGTATGAAAACTCAAGGTGGCCGAAATGTTATAAAGCGTCGTCGTGCGCGTGGTAGAAAGCAATTAGCCGTATAAAAAAATAATTTAAAGGTGAAGTCATATGCTTCCAAAACAAAATAGGCTTAAAAAACGCAAAGAATTTGGATACATACACAAAAATGGAAAAAGAGTTCATTCAGAACATTTAACATTAACATACATTGAAAGTCGGTTTCCAATTCCTAAAATAGGCGTTGTTGTAAGTAACAAATCAGGAAATGCGGTTGTTCGTAATCGCATTAAAAGACAATTAAGAGAAATTTTAAAGCAAAATATAAATAATTTGCGCTCTCATCAGAATATCGTCCTTTCTGCGCACCCGAATATTTCGGAGTGCGATTTTTCTAAATTAGGGGCAGAAATAAATTATCTTTTAAAAAAAGGAAAAAGAATAAATGAATAAATTCTTTAAAATAATCTTTGCTCCAATAAGATATCTTTGTATCGGTATGATATATACTTATAAATATACTATAAGCGCTATAACACCAGATGTATGTATATATAAACCTTCTTGTTCAATGTATACTTTACAAGCTATTAAAAGGTTTGGTGTAATAAAGGGTATATATCTTGGTGGAAAGAGAATTTTAAGGTGTCGTCCCGGCTCAAAAGGTGGGATTGACCCAGTTCCTGATGATTTAAAAAGCAATATTAAATTTTTGGTTTAACTAAATGTAATAAAATTAACTTTAAAACAATAAAAATTTTTAATTTATATATGTTTTTTAATAAAAAGGAGTAAATATGAACATTTTTTCACTTGCAGGTTGGACAACAGATATGTGGAGTCCTATAATAAACCTGTTTAGTTTTATACCAAATTTTGGTTGGATGATAATCGTGTTTACAATTTGTTTGAAATTAATTTTAAGTCCATTGGATTTTTGGCAACGAAAAGTTAGTAGACAAACTATTATAAAACAACAAAGAATGCAACCAGAATTACAAAAAATACAAAAACTTTATGGTAACAATCAACAATTATTAAATCAAAAAACAATGGAATTATATAAGCGTGAAAATTTTAATGTAATGGGTTCTTGTTTTAGTATGCTTATTAATATGGCATTAACATTATTTATATTTTTAACTTTATTTTATGGTTTGATGGGATTAAGTCAGCAAAATATTTTGAATCAATATGAAACATTAAAAAATTCTTATAATTCCGAATTTTCAAAAACATATAATATAGAAAATAATCAAGAAGCAATATATTTAAAAGAAAACGAATTATTACAAAATGCTTTAACACAAGCGCAAACTGAATTAGGAGCAGATGCAACAGAAGAAGAGTTAAATCAAAAACAACAAGAAATTTTTTACAATGAAATAAAACCAATTCAAGAAGCAGTTTTATTAAAGTATAATGAAATAAAAGATAGTTGGTTATGGGTAAAAAGTGTTTGGCGACCAGACACAAGCGCATCAAGTTTTCCAGATTATCAAAGTTTTGTTTCATTATCAAATTATTATAATTCATCAAATTATCTTGAATTAATAAATGGAAAAAATGATGAAGAAATAAAATCTATTAATACACAACTAGAAAATCAATATAACACTGTTACTAATTTAGTTCAAGTTGAATACAGTAGTTGGAATGGATATTTTATATTAGTAATTTTAGCCGCAGTAATTTCTTATTTTTCAATGGTTGTAACCCAAATGCAAAGCACAAAAAAGAAAAATAATGATAACAAAAATTTAAACGAAATGCCACAAAAAACTGGTATGAAAGTTATGAGATTTATACTTCCATTAATTATGGTAATTTTTACAATCGGTTATAATGCAGCTTTTGCTCTTTATATCGTAATTAACTCACTTATGTCAATGATTTTATCTTTAGTATTTCTTAAAATATTTGAAGAAAAAGAAAAAAAGCAAAAAATAACAATTAAAGATAAAAACAAGCCAGAGTATAGTAGATAAGGAGAATATTATGAAATCTTACGAATCAACAGGAAAAACAATTGAAGATGCTGTAGAAAATGGATTAAGAATAATGAATTTAACAAAAGCAGATGTAGATATTAAAATTTTAAATAAGGGTAATTGGTTTTCAAAAGCAAAAGTTCTAATAACAGTAAATGATAATTTTATTGAAAATTTAGAAAAAAATGAAGAAAAAACAGAAAAAACACAAGAAAATCAATTAAATTTAACTAAAAATTTGCAAAATTCCAATGAAGAAAAGTTCGTTGAGGAATCAAGTTTTGCGTCTCATCGCATTTTAGAAGGGCAAAAAAATCAAGAAAATATAACAAAAGAGCAACCAAAACATCTTTATACTAAACAAATCAATCAAAATGGTATACAATCAGCTATAAAATTTTTAAATGGTCTATTTGAAAAAATGAATATAGAAGCCGAAATTGAAACAATAGATGAAGAGATGAATACAATTTTAGAAGTAAGAACTAATCAAGCAAGCATTTTAATTGGAAAGCACGGTGATACAATGTATGCAATCCAAAATATATTAAACATTTTTTTAAATTCAAAAAAATATGAAGAAGATAATTTAAAAAAAATATTAATAGATGTTGAAAATTATAGACAAAAACAAGATGAAAAAATTATTGAAAAAGCAAAAATGGCAATTGAAACTTGTATACAAAAAGCTAAACCAGTTAGTTTGGATTATATGAACGCTTATGAAAGACATTTAGTACACGAATTGGTTTTACAAGATGGAAGAGTTTTAAGTGAAAGTTTTGGTAAAGAACCAAGAAGATTTGTTAAAATATTTATTAAATAAAAAAAGCACGCGCTAGCGTGTTTTTTTTATAAGCTAATAATGTAATTATATTAATAACCTAATTTTTCCATAAGCGATGAAATTCTATCAAGGTCATCACTTGTATAATAATCAATATAAATTCTTCCTTTTTTATTAGTACCAAACATACCAACTTTTGTTTTAAATGTTTTTTGCATTCTATTAACAAAATCTTTTAACTCGTCAGATAAACCAATTTTTTCTTTTTTCTTTTCGGTTGGTTGTAAATATTCTTGAATTATTCTTTCAAAATCACGAACACTAATTTTATCATCACAAGCTTTTCTTGCAAACTTAATTTGGTCTTCTTTGTTTGAAACACCACCTAAAATTTTTGCGTGCGCTGGTGATAATTTCTTTTTTTCAACCATAGCAATTACTTCAGGTTCCAACTTTAATATGCGCAAAATATTGGTTATTAATGGTCTGCTTACACCTAATTTTGCTGCAACCTCTTCTTGTGTAAAATTAAATTCATCTATTAATTGTTTAATTGCATACGCAACTTCAACTGGGTTCAAATCTTCTCTTTGTAAATTTTCAATAAGCGCTATTTCTTTTATTTCACGGTTTGTATAATTTTTAACAATTGCAGGAATAACTTTTATGCCAGCCATTTTTGTTGCGCGATATCTTCTTTCACCTGCAACAATCATATATTTACCATTTCTTTCAACAACAATAATTGGTTGAACAACACCGTGTTGTTTTATTGATTCGCTTAATTCTAACAATGCTTCTTTATCAAAATTTTTTCTTGGTTGTTCAAGATTTACTTCAATTTGTGATATTTGAAGTTGAACCACACCTTGAGGTAGTTCTCTTTTAGATATTTCTTGCTCAATTTTATTAAGTTTAGATTCCAATGATTTCTTTTTTTCTAAAAAGTCAGGATTTTGTATTGGTTCAATGTTATCATTATTTTTTAAAATTTTTGGTTCTGTTGTTTTTATATCATCTAACAATGTTTTAGCTTTTTCTAACACATCATCAACTTGATTAGAATTAGTTGCGTTATTTATGTTAACATTTGCTTCATTTGAAGTTGTTAATTCAATTTTTGATTGTTGTCTTTCCTTTTTTTCTTCTTCAACTTTTTTAGCAATATTGCGCATTTTTTCTTTTTCTACTTCACTATTTGCTAAAATTGGGTCATCATACATAGAAAATAAAGCGCTTAAACCTTTACCTAAACCGTGTTTTGCCATTATAATTCTCCTTTAAATAATATCTTTCTATCTACCATTCTTCCAGTATCTTTATTGCGCTTTAAAAATTCAATTACTAAATCTTGATATGCTATTGCGCCTGTGCTTCTATTATCATATATTAAAATAGGAAGACCGTGACTAGGTGCTTCAGCTAAACGAATATTTCTTGGAATAACTGTATTATATACTTTTCTTCCAAAAAATTTTTTAATTTCATCAGCTACTTCATTAACTAAATTGCTACGATTATCTTTCATTGTTAAAACAACCCCTTCAATTTCAATTTCAGGGTTTAAATGTTGTTTAACTAATCTAACAGTATTCATTAATTGAGTTAAACCTTCCAAAGCATAAAATTCACATTGTATAGGTATTATTATAGTATCGGTAGCTGTTAAAGCATTAACTGTTAAAAGACCTAACGATGGCGGACAGTCAATAGTAATATAATCATATTTATCTTTAACAGAATTTAATGTGTTTTTTAAAACTTTTTCTCTATTTTCTCTTTGAACCAATGCCACTTCTGAACCTGCAAGGTCAACATTGCTAGGTAAAATATCCAAACCTTTAATATTTGTTTGTTGTATAGCATCTGTAACCGGACATTCATCTAGTACGATATCATAAAAAGTATTTATATCCTCTCCTTTGTACACACCAACACCAGTTGTAGCATTTCCTTGTGGGTCTAAATCAACTAAAAGAACTTTTTTTCCATATGCAGCTAAATATGTAGCTACATTAACACATGTTGTTGTTTTTCCAACACCACCTTTTTGATTAATAAAAGAAACTATCTTTCCCATAAAACCACCCCTTTTATTATAACTTATTATAAACTATATTTATTTTATTTTCAAGCAAATTAAATAATTTTGTAAAACAAAAATGTTCCACGTGGAACATTTTTTAAAACTATTTTATTTTTATAATTTATTTAAAATAAATCAATGTTCCACGTGGAACATTTTAAAAATCAATTTATAAAAAAGTATTTCTTTATAATACATTTTAAAATTTGAATTAATAATTTTATTAATATTTTAGTTAAATTTTATATTAAAAATTTATTAATAATTTTATATATATTTTATAGAAGTTTTAATATAGAAATATTTACTAATAAAAATAAATGTTCCACGTGGAACATTTATAAAGGATTATCTTTTATTAAATTTTTAAGTCTTGGATATTTTTTATCAGTACTAGATATTTTTTGAATTTCTATTATAGTTCTTTCGTATTTTTCTGAGAATTGTTGAATTGAATAATTTTCTATATTTAAAATTTTGCAGTTTAACAATTTTAAAGCATTGTGAGAATTATTTATTTCTTCATTTGTTTTTAAAGATTTCATTGCAAGTAGTTTACCATTTATTTTTGTAATTGGTATACAATATTCAAGTAATATGTTTAATGGAGCTACTGCTCTTGCTGTTGTGTAATCAAATTTTTCTCGATTGTTTTGAGCAAATTCTTGTACTCTGGTATGTATTGCTGTGATGTTATCTAAATTTAATTTATTAATAATTAAGTTTAAAAAATTTATTCTTTTATTCAAACTATCAATTAAAATCATTTTTATGTCTGGTCTTATTATTTTTAATGGAATACTTGGAAAACCTGCTCCTGCTCCTATATCACATATTGATGCATTTTGTTCTATAAATTTAGATAATACACAACTATCAATAAAATGTTTTACTATCACTTCTTCAAATTCAGTGATTTTTGTTAAATTTGTATGTGAATTATAATCTATTAATAAGTTATAATAATTAAATAATTTTTCTGCTTGTTGTTTGTTTATTGATATGTTGTTTAATTCAAATAATTCGATAATTTTTAGTAAATTATTTTCCATATTAATTATCCTTTATTATTTTTCTTTTTAAAAAATGTTCCACGTGGAACATTTTTGTTTAATTATTATTTCTTTCGAATTTTTTTATGTAAATTGTTAATATATTAATATCAGCTGGAGATACTCCACTTATTCTGCTTGCTTGCCCTAAATTAAATGGTTTTATATCATTAAGTTTTTGTTGAGCTTCTAGTCTTAATCCGGATAGTTTTGAATAATCTAAATTTTCTGGAATTTTTATTTTCTCATTAATTAATGCACGATTAACTTGTTCTTCTTCTATTGCTATATAGCCTTCATATTTAGTAATTGTGTTTAATTGTTCTAATGTTCCACGTGGAACATTTTTAAATATATTTAATACTTCATTCATTTTAAAAATATCTATACCAGGTCGTTTTAATAATGTTTTAATTTGAATTCCTGTTTTTATAGGTTGTTCATTATTATCTATTAGTAATTTATTTATAACATCACTTGGACTTATTGTTTTATTTAATTCACTTAAATAATAATCAAGTTCATTTTTGTACTTTTTAAATTTATTAAATTGAGTTTTTGTTACTAGTCCTACATTATATCCAATTTCTGTTAATCGTTGGTCTGCATTATCTTGTCTTAATCTTAATCTAAATTCTGCACGCGATGTCATCATACGATATGGTTCGTTAGTACCTTTTGTTACTAAATCATCAATTAAAACGCCTATATAAGATTGATAGCGCTGTAAAATTAATTGTTCTTTCTTTTCTAATTTTAGCGCGGCATTTATTCCCGCGATAATTCCCTGCGCTGCTGCTTCTTCGTAACCACTAGTTCCATTTATTTGCCCGGCGCAATACAATCCATCAATAAGTTTTGTTTCTAAAGTTGGTTTTAGTTGAGTAGGATTTAAACAATCATATTCAATTGCATATGCTGGACGCATCAACCAAGCATTTTCCAAACCTTTTATTGTATGCAAATAATTATTTTGCACTTCAAATGACATACTTGTGCTTAAGCCTTGAACATAAATTTCTTTTGTTGATAAAGATTCAGGCTCTAAGAAAAATTGATGCCTGTCTTTATCGGCAAATCTTACAATTTTTGTTTCTATTGAAGGACAATATCTTGGACCAGTTCCTTTTATTACCCCTGAATACATTGGGCTTTGTTCAAGATTTTCTTTTATAACTTTATGTGTATTTAAGTTTGTGTATCCTAAATAACATTTTGCTAAATTTTTTGGTTTTGTTCTTGTGCGCTTAGAAAAATATGGTAAATTTTCCTCTCCATTATGCTCTTCAAATTGAGTTAAATCTATGGTGGTTTTATCTATTCTCATTGGAGTGCCTGTTTTAAATCGTAAAATTTCAAAACCAAGCTCTTTTAAATTATCGGATAAATATTTTGCGTTTAAAAAGCCGTTTGGGCCGCTTTCTTGTATGTATTCACCTATAATTATTCTACTTTTTAAGTAAACACCAGTACAAATAATAACAGATAAACAGTTATATATTTCACCTAAATTTGTTTTTACACCTACTACTTTTTTATCTTTTGTTAAAATTTCGGTTACTTCTGCTTGTAAAATGTGTAAATTTTTTTGATTTTCTAATACTTTTTTTGCATATTCATGATATTTATTTTTATCAACTTGTGCACGAACTGATTGTATTGCTGGACCTTTGTTTGGATTTAACATTCTTCGTTGGATTGTTGCCTTATCGGCTAGTTTTCCCATTTCACCGCCTAAGGCATCAATTTCGAAAACTAATTGACTTTTTCCTGTTCCACCAATAGATGGATTACAAGGTAAAAAACCAATGCTATCTAAATTTAAAGTTATTAAAAGTGTTTTATGTCCTTTTCTTGCACTTGCTAAACACGCTTCTATACCAGCGTGACCGCTTCCTATTACAATAATTTCAAAATTCTTTTCCATATATTTATTTCCCTAAACAAAATTTTGAGAATATAGTGTTAATTATAGCTTCCGATGAAGTTGTGCCAGTTATTTGTCCAATCATATCCCATGCTTGCCTAATTAAAACTGAAATACAATCTAGTGTGGTTTTTCCAATTAATTCTTGTGCTTGTTTTAAATTATCAACAGCTTTTTTTAACCATTCGTGTTGTCTGGCATTTGTTATAATCTGTTGATTAGGTAAAGTTGATTTATCTACTGTTTTATTAAAAATTAACTCTTTTAATTGGTTTATATTTATATTTTCTTTTGCACTAATACAGATGTCAAATTGTTTTGGTGTATCATTTATTAAATCAATTTTATTTAGAACAAAAACAAAATTTTGAGGGATAGAAGCAGAAAAAACTATATTTTCTGCTGTTTTTTTGGCACTTTCTATTGTTTTTTTTGCATCGTCGCTAATATATAAAACTATATCACTTTCATTTAAACTTTGTATTGAACGATTAATACCTTCTTGTTCAACCACATCATTACTTTTTCTTATACCTGCGGTATCAATAAGATTAAATCTTACCCCTTTATACTCATAGCTTTCACAAATTGTATCTCGGGTTGTTCCTGGTATATTTGTTACTATTGCTCTGTTATAACCTAACATTGCATTTAACAAAGAACTTTTACCAACATTTGGTTCTCCGAACAAGGCAACATTAACTCCATTTTTTATAATTCTACCAACCGAATTTGAATTTGATAAATCTTCAATTTCGTTTATTAATTCAGGTAAATTTTTAAAAATTTGTTGTTCTGTTTCAACATCTTCGTGTTCTGGATGGTCAAGAGCAACTTCAATTGACGCAATTAAATTTGTTAACTTTTCTTGAAAAGCTTCTAATTGTTTTTTTAAGGTTCCACGAGCTTGTGAGCTGGCTACCTTCATTTCTGATATGCTTTGTGCATTAATCATATCAATTAAAGCCTCTGCTTGGGTGATATCCATTTTTCCGTTCATAACTGCTCGTTTTGAAAATTCGCCTGGTTCCGCCATTGTTGCTCCAGCATTTAATAACTCTTGCAATGTTTGGTTTAAAAGATAAACGCCACCGTGCATTTGTAATTCAACAACATCTTCTCCTGTAAAACTGTTTGGTGCTTTAAAATAAACACATAAACAATCATCAGTCCATTCGTTAGCTTGAATTCTTCCAAAAATCATTTTTCGTGGTGTGAATTTTTCATTGATGTTAAATGGTTTAAAAATCTTTTTTGTTATTTCTAAAGAATTTTTACCACTTAATCGTATAATGCCAACACCAGCTGTTCCAATAGGGGTGGCAATTGCTGTTATAGTTTTATTTTCCATTTTTCACCTTAAAATTAAATAATGTTAATTATATCATACATTTTTGCTTTTTTCAATATATCAAAGAATATTAACAATTAAATTAAATTTTAATAAAAAAGTGGAAAAGTGGATAAAAATAAAATTTATCCACAGTTAAAATTTGTTTTTAAATGCAAAAATTGATTAAAAATATAAAATTATTTTAAAAAATTTTTTAATATATTTGACACGAATTTAATTACATTTTATAATGAATTTGAAGGAGTGGGTGGGAATGAAAAATATATTGTTAAACAAGTTTAAAGAATCGTTTATTTCAGTTCTTCCCATCACTATTTTAGTTGTTCTTTTAGGGTTTACAATTGCACCATTAGAATATGGTTTAATTGTTCAATTTTTAATATCGTGCATTTTTGTTTTGGTTGGTATGTCATTATTTAGCTTGGGTGCTGATACTGCAATGATTCCAATAGGGCAAAATATGGGTTCATATTTAAGTAAGAATGGTAAATTGTGGATTACTTTGATTTGTTCTTTTGTGTTAGGTGTTTTGGTAACAGTTGCTGAACCTGATTTAACAGTGTTAGCTGGATATGTTCCTATTGATAAAACTCTTTTTATTTTATTTGTTTCAGTTGGTGTTGGTTTGTTTTTAATGGTTGGGGTATTTCGTGTTTTGTTTAAAATTAAGCTTAACATCATTTTGGCTATAAGTTATTTTTTAATTTTTGTTTTAGTTTGTTTTTTATCTAATAGCATTGTTCCACTTTCTTTTGATGCGGGAAGTGTAACAACTGGGGCAATTTCTGTTCCTTTTATTATGGCTTTTGGTTTAGGATTGAGTGCTGTTCGTGGAAGTGATAACGAAGATAGTGGTTTTGGAATGATTGCTCTTTCAAGTATAGGTCCAATTTTGGTTGTTATGCTATTATTGTTTTTAAGCGGAGTAAGCGATGCAAGTGTTGTTTCTGAAACTGTTACTTCATCTACAAATAATTTTGGTTTAATTATTATGTCTTTTTTAAATATTATGCCTGAAACATTTTTAGAAGTTGCAATAATAATTGTTCCAATAGGTTTATTTTTTGGATTATTTCAAATATTTGCTTTAAAACTTCCTAAGCAACAAATAATAAAAATTTTGTTTGGTTTGTTGTGGACATTTTTAGGAATTAGCATTTTTTTGGTTGGAGTTACCGTAGGTTTTTTACCTGTAGGAACAGTTATAGGAACAATTTTAGCTAAAACACCTTGGTTATTTATTCTTGTTTGTGTTGTTTTGGGATTTGTTATGATGGCTGTTGAACCTGCTGTTCAAGTTTTAAATAAACAAATAGAAGAAATTACAAATGGAACTATTAAAAGTTCGGTAATGTTTTTATGTATAGCTTTTGGTGTAGCTGTTGCATTAGGATTATGTGCTGTTAGAATTGTAACAGGAATTTCTATATTGTGGATACTTATACCTATGTATGTAGTATCAATTATTTTATGTTTTATTACCCCAAAAATTTTTACTGGTATTGCATTTGACTCGGGGGGAGTTGCCACTGGGGCAATGTCTTCTACTTTTGCTTTTCCTTTAATTATGGGGGCTTGTCAAACAGTGGGGGCAAATCCATTAACACAAGCATTTGGTTGTTTAGGTGTTATTGCAGCTGCACCTATAGTAACAATTTTAATTTTAGGATTTATTTATAAACTTTCAACAAATAAAACTGCTAAAGAATTGGCTAAACAAGATGTTTCTAAACGAGTTGAAATTTTGGAATTTGATTAAATTAAAAGGATTAAATTATGGCTGATAAAAAAAAGTTTCCACTGTTTTTAGTGGCTTGCATTGTTCCGCAAAATAAAGCAGATAATGCAACTGAAATTATGACAAATTTAGGTGTAACATTTCAAATTGCAACATTAGCAGAGAACAAGCAAGTATCAGGAATTTCTGATTTATTAGGAATGGTTGATGATAGAACAAGTTTTGTTGCGGGGGTTTGTGTTGAAGAACAATCTCACAATGTTATTAAAGCTCTTTGTCGTAATTTAGAATTATATAAGGGTAATAATGGAATTGCTTTTTCGGTACCAATAAATGCCATAAGCAGAGAAGATTTAAACAATGTAAAAAAAGGTAATAAAGAAATTAAGGGAGAAAATAATGAAACTAATATTAAAGCAAAAATTTAGTTTAATTATAACTGTTGTTGACAATGGATTTAGTGAAACAGTTGTTAATGCAAGCCGTGAAAATGGTGCTGAAGGTGCAACAATTATAAAGGCTAGGGGAACAGGTGTTCACGAAACAGATAGTGTTTTGGGTGTAGTTATTCAACCAGAAAAAGAGGTTGTTTTAACTCTTATTAAAAAGCAAGATAGAAAAAGAGTTATGAGTGCTATTGTAAAAGCAAACAAATTAAATCAACAAGGGCAAGGCATTTGTTTTTCATTACCACTTGAAGAAGTGGCGGGTGTTGCGCATTTATTTCAATTGTTGAAACCACAAAAGAAAAAATTAACAAAAAATAAAAATAAAAAAACAAACAATTCTAACAAAGAAAACAAAATAGAAGAACAACAAAAAGTTGAAAATAAAGAACAAGAAAATAAAAATGAAAATACAAATTAAAAACAGAAATTGTTTTATTATTTTTTAAAACTTAAATAAAAAAGGAGCTTTACATTTGTATAAAGTTCCTTTTGTTTTACTGTTTTAAAACAGGTTTAACCTTACTTTTTGTTTTTTTGTTTTAAAACTTTTTTGCTAAATATAATATCATTTTTTTTATTTGAATTTCTAACTTCTTTTAACTCGTTAGCTTTTTTTTGTTTTGTTGTTTGCGTTTTTATTTTAGATTTATGAACATTGCGTAATGTTT
The DNA here is from genome assembly GCA_944384415.1 of uncultured Clostridia bacterium. Lineage (GTDB taxonomy): Bacteria > Bacillota > Clostridia > Christensenellales > UBA1242 > UBA7584. The sequence continues at coordinate 26,898 of CALWTF010000014.1, forward strand.
TTGTTTTAATTCCTAATTTGTTTCCTTTTTTGGTTTTTATCAAATATTTATCTAAATTGTTATTTGGATTTCTGATTTCCCGTTTTTTGGTGTTTAATTTTTTACCTCGTTTTTTAAAGTTGTTATTTTCTTTTATTGTTGTAACACCATCTAAGTTTAATTTTGAAAGTTTTATTATACTGTTGGTTTTTCTTTCAATTTCTTTTAATTTTTTTGCCTGTTCTTGACTGTTTAAAATAGTCCAAGCATAACCTTTTTTACCAGCTCTTCCTGTTCTTCCAATTCTATGTATATACCATTCTAAATTTTGTGGTAAATCATAGTTTATTACATTTAAAATATCATTAACATCAATGCCTCGTGCCGAAACATCAGTTGTAACTAAAATGTCTATTTCACCATTTTTATAAGATTTCATAATTCGTGAACGCTGACTTTGTGGCATATCACCGTGAATAACAGCTAATGGATATCCTTGTTTTTCTAAATAACTTTGAACACCACCAACCATTGCTTTTGTGTTACAAAATATTATTGTAGTGCCTTTTTCAATTTCTTGTAAAAGTGAATGTAATGCTCGTTTCTTTTTATCTTTTGGAACAACAAAATATGTTTGCTCAATATTGCTTAGTGTTTGATTTATTTGCCCTATTTTGAGTTCTACCGGAGAATTTAAAAAATTTTTTGCTAATTGCATAATTTCATTGTTCATTGTTGCACTAAACATAACTGTTTGTCGTTCAATAGGTGTTTTTTTAATTATGGTTTCAATATCATTTCTAAAACCCATATTTAACATTTCATCAGCTTCATCAAGAATTAAAGTGCTAACACCACCAAGTTTTAAAGTGTGCCTTTTAATATGGTCAAGTACACGACCAGGTGTTCCAACAATAATGTTAGCACGGCGTTTCAAATTATATATTTGATTTGTGATATCAGCACCACCGTATAAAGCAACAGCTTTTATACCTTTAACATATTTTGATAAAATTTTAATTTCGCCTAATAATTGTTGACATAATTCTCTGGTAGGGCACAAAATAATAGCTTGTACAAATTCATCATTTATATCAATTTTTTCAATTAAAGGAATTGCAAAAGCTAAAGTTTTTCCTGTTCCTGTTTGGCTTAATCCAATTAAATCTTTATTTTCTTTTAACAAAGGAATTGCTTTTTGTTGTATTTCTGTTGGTTGATTAATTTCTCTTTCTTTTAGAACTTTTAAAATATTTTCACTTATATTTAAGTTTGAAAAATTCATAATATTTTTGTTGCTATGCAACTCTCCTTTTAATTTTTATATTGTTCAATTTTTGTATCTTTTGAAATATTTGCAGTTTTAGTTTCAATAATCCATTTATTAAGTTCATCAACACATTTTGGAACTTCGCTTTTACTTTCTGTTGAAAAGCTTAAAAATGTTATAACAGATTTAACGAAATTATTTCGTGATTTTAAATAGTTGTTAATAAATTGTAAATTTGTTTTATTATTTTCAAAATTTTTATTTATAAATTCTTCATTTTTATTTATAAATTTTTGTGTTAAATTTGAAATTTCTTTTATAATTTTTTCTTGATTATTTTTTAATTGTTTTAAATCATCACATAAATTATTTTTTTGAGCGTAATTTATATAGTAAAAATTCAAATTATAATCTTCTTCAAGTTTATTAAAGTTGTTACAAAAATTTTGATAAAATTTTATAATATCTTTATTTTTTGTAATAGCAGTTTTACCAGAAAAATAAGCATTTTCAAGGTCGTTTTGACATAAACATTTTAACATTTGATATGCATTAACATAAGGTAAATAACTTGGTGTATTATATTCATTAATTAATGTAATACCAAATTTTTTTAAATTTTCTTTAAATTCAATTGAATTAATTAAATCGTATGTTATAGATTCGGTTATTGCTTCGTCAAGCATATTAGCTTGTTCAACATTGTTTAAATTAAGCATTTCATCATAACAACCTTTATCGTTAAGGTTGTAAATTTGTGTATATATTCCGCTGTGAGTAATTTCCATTTTTCCATTATTTGCTAAATTTGAAGCATAAAAAATGTTAGGAATTTTTTGATTGTCTTTATTAAAAACATTAACTTCAACATTATGAAGTGTGTGAATTAATTCGTGAATAAAAGTTGCAATATATTTAGCATCTACCATTTTATTTTCAACTTTATCTTGTATGGGTAAAGGCTTAATATTATTTAAGTTAATTAAAATATTAGCATTTTCTTGTAGTATTGCTTGTTTGATTTTTTTATGATTTTCTAATTCTGATAAAATTTTATGTTTTAGTGTTTCTGTTTCATTTTTTGATGTAAATTCATTAGTAGAAAAATTTTTAACCAAAGAATTTTTTTCAATAAAAATTTTAATACTGCTTGTATTAAAATCTTTGATATTTTTTATGTTTTTTATAGATGGAAAGAATGTTTCAGCTTTTGTATTTGCATCATATCCATATGAATATTTAACTTTTGCATTAAAAACTTTTTCAATATTTTCATAGTTTATAAAGTCGCCATATTTACTTAAAATTGTTTGTAAAATAGGTTCAAGATAAGGATAAAAATTCCCATAATTATGTTTAAGTTTTGAATTGGATAAGCTTTTTTTTAAAAGTTTTATTTCATTTTCTGTAACCATTTGAACCTCACATCTACAAATTAATTATATCATATAAAAAAAATGTAATCAATAGTTTTTAAAAATAACAAATTTGAAATTAAATATAAAAAATATATAACTAATTTGAAACTTGACACTTTGATTTATAATTGGTAAAATTATAAAAGTAAATACTCGGTGGGGGTGTTTTATGAAAACTGTTAAATGTAGTGAATGTAACGAGGAAATTCCCATAAACTCAATAGTTTGTCCTAAATGTAATACAAGATGTTTATCTACAAAATCACGCATTACAGCAATAATTTTATCTTTTTGCTTAGGTATTTTTGGTGCGCATAATTTTTATTTAGGTTTTATAAATAAAGCGTTGGTTAGTTTAGCTTGTACCACTCTTTCAATAATTTTAATTATTGCAGGTATTTTTAATAATCAGTTGGTATTTTGGATTATAGGTTTAGTCTTATTAATTTTTGTTTTTATATATGCTGTGTTTGAAGGTGTATTATTAATTAAAAAAATAATATTTAGAGATGCAAAGGGGAAAAGATTAAAATAAACACTTGATTAATCAAGTGTTTATTATTTTTTAATGGTAATTAAATTTTAAAAATATTAATTAAATCAACAGAATAGCTTGTTATTTTGTTGTTTTAGTTTTAGTTGTTTGTTTTTTAGTTGTGGTAGGTTTATTTTTAGTGGTTGACTTGGTTTTTGTTGTTGATTTTTTAGGTGTGGTAGGTTTCTTTTTAGTGGTTGACTTGGTTTTTGTTGTTGATTTTTTAGGTGTTGTTGAAGTTTCAGATTTTTTTGTGGTTTGTTTAGTTTTTTTCTCAGCAACTGGTGTTGTTTGTGTAATATGTTTAGGTTCAATTTCCTGTTTATATGTTGGGTTATTTTCAATTTTTTCTTTTTCTGATAAAATTACATTATCTAAAGTTAAATCAGTTAAATCGTTTAAAAAAGTCGAGAAAAGGTAAGGTGAAACATAAATGGTTTTTAACTTTTTGTCGTTATCTTGATAAACAATTTGAATTCTAACAAAACTTGTGGCATAAGAAAGTTTTAAATTTTTATCAGGTATAATAGAAACAATACTATCAAGATTAATTGTTCTACTAAAAAAACCTGAACGAACGGTTAATGTGTTTGATGATATTTTATAATTTGTGAAAAAATAAACGGGAACAAAACCAAATAAAAATAAAATTGTAATGATAATTGCTGGCCAGCCAATTCCAGTTATTGACCAAATTATGAAAAGAAACATTGTTAAAAAACTAAACAACACCATTAATAAAAACATTAAAATACCAATTTTTGAATCATATTTTTCCATAAAATACCTCACTACTTCAAAGTTATTATACCTTTTAATTAAAAACAAGTAAAGGAAATATCAAAAAATACATAAATTTTTTCTATATAAAAAAACATTTTGCATTTGCAAAATGTTTTATTTAATTTGGCTTTCGTGTTTTTTAAAAAAGTCAAACTTAGGAGGAATTGTTTTAAACTTAAGACTAGGGAACATTTCATTGATTGTTTTGTCAATATGATTAAAGTTCCATAAACTGTTTCCAACATTCATATAATTTGCAACTAATTGTGAGCCATCAGGTGCTATTGGGTGGATTAAAGTTAACCCAGTTTTAATTATATGAATTGTATCTGCAATTAATTGTTGTCGTTCATTTATATCTTCGCTTTTACTTCTAACAGACCAATCTTGATTTGCTTTTCTAAAAAATTCGTCAAGTAAAACTATTACTTCATTAAATTTAAATGTAACCATTTTTTCGTTAAAAGAATTAGTGGTTTTAATACATTCATTTATAGTGTTTTCATTAGGTTCTATTTTAGGAAGTTGACAATTAAAATATTCCTGTAAAGAATAAAATACTGAGCGAATAAGTCGATTAAAAATGTTGGTTAACATATTCCCAGGTGCAACAAGAGGGTCACCACAATTTTGAAATTCGTTTGGCATATAAACTTTACTTTTAAAATTGATTGCCGAATTGTTTATATTTAACGATAAAAAGTAACATCTAAGTTGTTCAACAGTATAGTGTTCCAATAAACTATCAGCAGTTGGTGCAAACAAACTTCCACTACTGCTTGCCTTTAAATTTCCAATTAATATATGTTTATTTGAAACTATTAATGGAATTTGTAATTCACCATCTGGAACATTTAAAGTAGGTTTTTTAGTTTTTTGCATAGCAAACCAAATTGCCATTTCTGCTAAACAATAAAAATAATTATTGTCTTCACCAATAAATTGAACTATTTTAGTATCCGAAGAACACCACCAATCTTTCCAAGTTGTGTTTAATTCTTGATGATTTTTTAAATATTGCTTTGTGAAAGATATAGGCGCCCATAAAGATTCTGGCCAAACATAAAAAGTAAGATTTTTTGCATCTGGGTCGGTTTCAATTTCACACATAGGAACCCCCCATTTTGCGTTACCTGTTATGCGTAAAGGTGCAATTGTTTTATTATTTTTAAAATTTATGTCATTCTGTTTTAAAATATCACAAGCTTTATCTCGTTGTTCAACTGTTTTAAAAATAAGTTGCATAAGTTGACGCTTTTCGTGATATTCAACTTTAGGTTCATCAAATAAAGTTATCAACTTTTCCACTTTTTCTTTAAATTTATAATCTATATAAGTAGATGGAGAAATTAAATAATCTTTCATATCTTTAATCATAAATTTATGTGCTTCGTTTTCTTCATCATATTTAATTGTTAATTCACGCAAAAGGGAACGATATTGTTCTAAATCTAAATAATAATTTCCAACTTTTTTTAATATAGGCGTTTCATTTGTTAAAGTGCTTTTTGGTTCAATTAAAGCTTTTGGATTGTATTGATGCCCTAACGAGCATTCATCGGCATAACCAACTTCACTTTTACAACCTTCAATAGGACATTTACCCTCAACTTGTCGACCATTCAAAATTACATTTAATTTAGTATCGTAAAATTGTTCAGTTTCAACTTTTTTAATAGCTCCAGTTTCAAATAAAGTTTTAAAAATATGATGCGAAACTTTTATATGCTCTTCCAAACCTTCGCCAAAACACGAAGCTGAAAACAAATTTAATGATATACGATAATTTTCCATTTGTTGTTTTTGAACATTATTATAATACTTTATATATTCTGGCAAAGAAAGTGATGTTTCATTATTTAATTTTTGTTTCCTATATTTTTCCTCAGTTGATGAACCAAAACCATCAGTTCCTGAAACAAACAAAACATTTTCATTACCAATTTGGTCTCTCATGTAACGAGCATAAGTATCAGCCCAAATAAAAATAGCACCAATATGCCCTAAGTGTAACCCTTTATTACCGTTTGGCATTCCTCCAGTTATCATTACTCGTTTTGGAAGTTTTGGTTTTATTAATTTTTCCATATTAGCTCCTGATAAAAATTTACATTTTTAATTTAATGTTTATTTTTTAATTTAAATATTTTAACATATTTTTATAAATTGTTCAAGTTGGCGTGTAACATTTATAAAATTATTTTCATATTATGCTGTAAATATATTTTAAAAATGGAGATGTTATGTTATTTCGTAATTTTGAAATGTGCTGTCGTTGTACTAATAATTGTCAATCCAATTTAATGATATTGCGTGGAAGAACAGGAGCTCGAGGTCCAACAGGCCCAACTGGCCCTACTGGCCCAACAGGACCAACTGGGGCAACAGGTCCAACCGGTGCTACAGGAGAAACTGGTCCAGCAGGTGGTGCAACAGGAGCCACAGGTCCAACCGGTCCAACCGGTGCAACTGGTATTCAAGGATTAACTGGTGACACAGGCGCAACTGGAGCTACAGGTGCAACTGGAGATACAGGAGCCACAGGTCCAACCGGTCCAACAGGCCCGACTGGGGCAACAGGAGAAACTGGTCCAACTGGTGCTACAGGTGATACAGGCCCAACAGGTCCAACCGGTGCAACAGGCCCAACTGGTGATACAGGAGCCACAGGTCCAACAGGCCCAACAGGTCCAACAGGCCCAACAGGTCCAACAGGTCCAACAGGCCCAACCGGCGCAACAGGAGAAACAGGACCAACCGGGGAAACTGGTCCAACTGGTGCTACAGGTGAGACAGGCCCAACTGGCCCAACAGGTCCAACCGGTGCAACAGGCCCAACTGGTGATACAGGAGCCACAGG
>CALWTF010000015.1 GCA_944384415.1 uncultured Clostridia bacterium
CCTTCTTTAATATTAACATTCCATTCATCTGTTTTACCTTCAACTGGTGTTATCTCGCTTGTAGCATCATTTTGAAACTTAACTTCAGTAAATGCAATACTATTAGCTTTTACATCTAAATTAAAATTAAAAGCATCTTCATTTATTTTAATACTGCTATTATTAACAGTTTCAAATGCAATAACTGGAATAGCTACATACAATTTATTATTATCAACATAATAAGCTTTATCTAAAACAAAATTATTGTTTCCAATTGAAAAATTAAATGTTTCATTTTTAGAAAATTTCACATCTCCTAAAGTAATACTATTAACACTTTCAATGTTTGAAATTGAACCTACTTCAACATAATAGTTAAAATCACTCAATCCTTCAATTTCTTTTATTTCAGCAACGGTATATTTTGTGTTAATACCAAGACTTTCCGCATTATATAAATTTTCAGCTATATAGTTAATTCCAGTATCAACATTTTGTTTAACATTTTTTGCCACATTAAATTCAGCTTTTTCTCCACAAGCAGCTAACAATGGTATACATACTAAAAGTACTAATATCATTGCAAAAGCATAAAATACTTGTTTAGTTTTTATTCCTACCATATTTTCCTCCTTTATAATGTTACAATATTAAATTAACAAATAATAATTGTTAATGTCAAGTATATATTATACTTAAAATAAAAATTTATGTAAATTTTGCTAAAATTAACACCAAAATATATTATCAAATATTAATATGTTTTTTTATTTGACTAACCTTTCACAATAAAATATAATTAAAACAAAGGAGAATTGTATGAAAAAACAAAAAGTTATTTTAAAAATACATTCTAATAAAAAAGTGTCAAAAAAAGTGAGTAGTCTTATTTTTAAAACAACAAAAAGTAAATATAATGCTAATTTATCCGATGCAATTACTCCAAAAAATAAAAAATTAAAAAATAAATCAAAGAAAAACAATAACACACAAGCTTTAATAAATGAACAAAACAACAAAGAAAATATAAAAACAAACAAAAAAAATTGGTTAGCTAGTTTATTTAAAAAAATTAATAAAAACAAAGAAAAAGATACAGAAGAAAAAGTTGAAGAATTATCAATTCCTACAACACCATTAGAGTATAAATCACAAGTTCCCGAAGGTCAAACAATGTATTTTGACCCAAAAACCAGTAAACCTGTTTATGGCCAACCACCTGCTTATTATGACAGTGTAACAGGAAAACCAGTTTTTAATACACCAGTGGGTTTTGTGTCAAACAAAAAAAATGAACCTAGAAAACAGCCAATAACCTATTCATTAGCTGCAACAATAACAATCATAGCTGGTATTTTAGTTTTTTTAATATGCACACTTGTTATTTATTTTTCTACACTTTCTGAAGGTTCAAGTGATGGAACTTTTTGGGCTTTATTAATTCTTACATGGCTTTTTGGTCCGTTAATACTTTTAATAGTGCCACCTATTTGTTGTTTTGTTGGCTTTGTATTAACAATTGTGAATGCTTTTGTTGGTTACAATCGAGTATACACTTGGGTTAGTATGCCTATCAATTTTGGTATGATAGTGTTTGCTATATTACTTATGGTAAATTATATTTAAAAAGGCAAAATGCCTTTTTTATTATTTTCTGTAACAATTTAATAAAAACATTATTGATTTTTTATTTTAGTTATGATAACATATATTAATGTAAATTTGCGCCTATGGTGAAATGGATATCACATAAGTCTTCGGAACTTAGATTTCGGGTTCGAATCCTGATGGGCGCACCACTAATAAAATCATTCACATTTGTTTAGCAATTTTTTTAGAGATATTTTGTATTGTATCTTTTCGTGTTTGTGATGTATAGTAAAAATGTTTTTAAAATAATGTATAAAAATTTCTATTATAATAGTTTTCGATTGAGAAAAAAATGAAAAATATAAAATTACATAAACCTAGTATTGATGAATTATGGTTTAGAGAAAAATGTATGTCTGATTCTGATATTATGTCATATAATGCTGGATATGATATAAATTATAATGGATACCATAAAGATAGTGGCTGTGTTGATTTTCCACAAGATAAATGGCAAGATTGGGTAGAATCAAAATTAAATAATCCTAATTTCTTTTATGCTTACATTTTAAATATTGAAACAGGTCAATTTGTTGGATATGTAAATTTTGACTTAAATCCAACTAAAAAAAGCAACAATGGGAATTGTTATAAAAAATGAATTTCGTGGGCAAAGTTATATGCGCCCGCAATGTGAAACTAATAGAAAAAGCAAAAGAAAACGGTGTTGAAATTTTAACTGATACCGCTTCTGAAAGCAGAGAAAAAGCACTGAAAGTTTTTATGATTTTGGATTCAAAAAAACAGGAGAATAAAAAATCAAAAAGTTTAATAAAGAAGAAGTTGTTGCAAAAATAGAAAAACAATTAAACAATCCTTAAACATACTTTTAAAAATATTAAAGTTTTGTTGTTTATTAATAAATTTATACAAAAAAATTTAGATATTAGTCTATTATTTTTGAAACTAACAAAAAGGAACTACTTTATATGCATAGTTCCCTTTTTTATTCTGCTAGCTTCTAAATCTTATAATCTTAATTGAAATTTTTTCAAAAATCTAAAAAATATTTCAACACAAAAGGAAAAAGACATCAAAATCAGTACCTTTAAACCAAATTTACAAAAGAAAAAAGGCATCAAAATCAATGCCTTCTTCTTAATTTCCTTAAAAAAATTTTGCCTTATTGAATTTCTTTTAAAAGTAAACACTTTCACAAAAAGTAATAATGTATAAATTTATATATGTAAATATATTACACACACTTCTCAAAACCACAAAACAATAGTTGTAAATTATAAATGTTTGTTGTTCTGTGTTTACTAGATATTTCTCAATCTTTATCTTTCCTCTTCTGGCTTTACCATATTTAATTACTTTTCACTTTATTTTTATGTGTCACAGTAGGTAGCGCACCGCTTTGGTAAGGCGGAGGTCACGGGTTCAAGTCCCGTCATTAGCTCCACAAATAAAAATCGCTAAAAGCCTTAAAATCGCTGGGATTTAGCGATTTTTTCTTTTCAATTTTAGAGAGCACTATTTTTTCCCAAAAATGCAATAGGTGTATTTTTAAGTGTCGTAGGTGTATAAATTAAATTAAAAAATTATAAAAATAAAGACCGAAACTCGCTTTCGAATTTTCGGTCTAAAACTGTCCAAATACATCTAAAACTAGCACGGTAGATGTATATAAGTGTATAAAATTTTATATTTATTAATCACAATACATAAATGATGGTTTTTCTATTTTATCCCACATATCTTTAAGCAAAATACCATTTATATTCGCTTTATTTTCAAACTCCTCACGAGATTTATATTCTTGCTGAAAATTTTTACTACAAAATACAATATAACAATCGTCATTACTTTTAGAGTTTTTATTAGCTTTTAAAAACACTTCATATACTTCATTATTATATTCAAATAACATTTCACTATAAAAATATAAACCATTAACAAATTCATTAAAAGTTGCCTTAAAGGGTTTGCCTTGTCTATATTGTTCTCTTGCAGTTGTAGGAGTTACAAGCATAGGATAGCTTATTCCTCTAAATTTTTCAAATTCAACCTCATCTCTTTCAAAAATCCAGCCACAGTTATCACAGTGCCCGTTACCATAGGAATCTTTGAACACCTTACTTCCACATATTGAACATTTTGTTTCAATATCTTCTTTAGGTGGTTCAAATTCTTCCCATTCACCTTTATCATTTTTTTTATAATGCCTTTTATAACATACCATAATATTATTCTACCATAAATTGTTAAAATTTTTTAGTAATTATAAAATGTTTTTATCAATCTTGCAAAATATATTCAAAGCGACTAACAATCAAAAACAATATTTCAACATTTTCTCAAATGATATTATAGACATTATAAATATTTTTCTATTTTTAAGTTGACAAATCCTTTCTCAATAAAAAATTCACATCTCAAAATCTTTATTCTTTTTTCTTGCTCTCTTTTGTGCAAGCAATTTTTCTAGCAATTCTATTTCTTCATCATCATCTTCTTCTATTTCTTCTTCTATTTCTCTATTAAGTGCAGGTA
>CALWTF010000016.1 GCA_944384415.1 uncultured Clostridia bacterium
AGCCGATATGATTAAGTAAGAGTTAAACCATTCAGCAATATAAAGGTAAGAACAAATTAAAAATATAATTTGAACAGATATAATACAAAATAGTATAATTGTTTTTAAACTGCCATAAAAATTACTAATTGTTTTGATTTTGATTATTCGATAGTCAGATGAACGATTTTTTTTGGTTTGGTAAAAAAATTTATTTTCCATTATTTACTCCATAAAGTTTTTTTGCTTTTGAATAAATAGTTTCGATTTTAGTGTTTTCTATCTTTAAAAATTGATTAAATTTCACTAATTCCTTTTTTTGTAATTTTTCAATTATAATTCCATTTATAATGCAGCCAAACAATCCTAAAAGCACAAAAATTAAACTAATTACTATGTTTATTATTGTAAGATTTTTTAATGGTATAATAATCCCTGTAATTATTAAAATTGCACAAAAAATATTAACAAAAAAGCTTAAACAGTTTGATTTTATGTTTTTATATTTTTCATATTTTGCAACTTTATTTAAGTGATTATTTAACTGTACTTGTAATAGTTGTAATTCATCTTTGTTTTTTATTTTATGTTTTCTATTAAAAGTTAAATGAACAGTGTCACCATAAAATTTATCATTTATTTCTTCCACTTTTTCCCATCCAAAGGCTGAATAGTAAGTTTCAACTTCATTTTGTTTTTCTTTTTTAGTTGATAACTTTATCCAATCTTTGTTTAAATCTATTTGTTCTAATTTTCTCATTATATTTTTACTCCATTTTATAACAAAATTACTAATAAGAAAAATTTTACATCGGTAATATAATAACATATTTTTATATTTTTTAAAAGTATTAAATGTTTTATTAGTTAAATTTATTAAAATATAATTTATTACTTTTGTTAAATATAAAATAAAAAAAGTATAGTTCCAATTTTTTTATTTTAAATATTTGATTTAGTTTTAATATAATGTTAAAATTGCTTTATAATAATTGTGGAGGAAGAAATGAAAGAAAGTTATAATAAAAACTGTTTTTTAAGCAAAAGTAAACATGCTTTTAGTTATTTATCTTGTTTTTTGTTTTTATTTATAATTGGTTTTAGCTTGCTGTTTTTTGCTGGATGTGATAACACTAAAACTACACAAAAAACTGAATATTCAATTTTGCTTTTAGATGAAGACAAAATTACAACACTTTATGCTCAAAACATAAAAGCGGGAGAACCAATAACTAATGTGCCTACTCCAACAAAAAGTTCTGATTTGGAAAATGATTATGAATTTAATGGTTGGGTGAATGAAAAAGGTGAAAAAATTATTTTAAGTTTTGCAAATTCTGATATTACTGCCTATGCTTCTTATAGTTCAACAGCACGACAGTATACCGTTACAGTAAAAGTTAATGATAATATTGTTTCTAGTTATGATCAAGTTGAAATCATAAAAGATGATGAATATTTAACAACTGGTTCAATAGTTCATTATGGCGATACACTGCAAATTGATGTTAAAGGTTCTGAGGGGCACACGGTTTTTGGAAGTGTTTAATATCAAGGTTTGAAAAAAATTGTTGTTGGTAATCAAACAGTTTTTACTGTTACTGGTGATGTTACCATATCGTTAAATGAAACCATAAACAAATATAATGTTAAATTTCTAAATTACGATGAAACATTAATTTTCCAAACTCAAGTAGAATATGGTGATGCTGCCATGTATGAAGGTATTCCTACAAGAGAAGAAGATATGCGTGCATCTTATAAATTTGATGGTTGGGTTGATTTTGATGGTTTTCCTGTTGATTTAACCAGAATTACTTCCAATATGGTGGTTTATGCACATTATTATGAAACATTAAAACCTTACACTTTGACAATTAATGACCCTGAAAATGTAACAGTGTTCAATGGCTTAATTGAGTTATTTGATGGTTCTACTATACATTATAATGATGAATTACGCGTTGTTACAAATGTTACAGAAGGTTATCATATAAAATCTATAACCGCAAATGGTCAAGATATTTCAAATGGAAGTATGAAAGTTGTTGGCAATATGACTGTTGCTTACGAAGAGGAAATTAATATATATAAAGTTCTACTTTACGATGAAGATAGAACTTCAACATTATTATCGCAAGATGTAACTTATGGTTCAACTGTAGTTGCTGAAACTCCTACTAAAAATTCCGACTTAACATATAATTATGTTTTTATTGGTTGGTTTGATAGTAACAATGTAGAAGTTAATCTTTCATTAATTAAATCAAATATAACTGCTTATGCTAAATATAAAGCTAGTTTTATTGAATACGCACTTAATATATCAGGAAGCGTTAATGTTATAATGACAAGTGGCGAAATTTACACAAGTGAAAGCAATGCAACTTTACATTATGGTGATACTTTTACTGTGGAATATGACTTGGCAAATGGTTATTCGGTTAATACTTTTACTGTTAGTGGTGCAAGTGAAAATGAAAATGTTTATGTGGTAGAAGGCGAAGTAAATGTTGTGTTTAAAATGGAAAAAACTTTTGAAGCACTTAAGTATAAGGATTTACAAGCATTTACACAATTTGAAGGTGATGATGGTTCGGTTGTTGATGTTGAAGAATGTGTAGATAACAATTCTAAAATAACATATACCTATGTTGGATTTGAAGAAATAGTTTATACTGCTGTGTATAATAACTTTTTGGAAGTAGAACAAACTTTAATATATGAAGGACAAGTTGCCGCACAACCTGATTTTGCTAATAACACTATTACTGGGAAAGGTTTAAATTTTGTTTCTACATTAACAACACCTTTATACAAAGGTATGAGTATTGAATTTGTTACTAATTTTACCGAAGCTAAACAATTTTTATTTGGTATTTCTTCACAAGAATGGTTGGATAATGCTATAAGCCATACTTGTAAAATGAATAATAACTACTATTTTTCTGTGGAATATAATTTATGGTCATATAAAGAAGGTTCAAAATTATCATATTTATATGCTAATAGTTCACTTACATCAAATTATATATTGAATGAAAATTATAATATTTTTGGAACAAGCACTGATTACACTATTCGTTTAGTTTTAAATGATAAATTAGAATTATATGTTAATGATGTATTGGTTGATTTAAATACAGAAATTAATCAAAGAGTGCCTGATTTTATTATTGAAGAAAATACGCCTTATTACTTTAGTTGTTATATGGGTTCATCTTTGAATTCAATTACATTTACTGATTTTGGTTATTATGAAAATAATGTACAAGCGTATTTAGATTATTTAAAAGGTAAAACTATTACCACTTTTGGAGATTCAATTACTCAAGGCTCAGGTGCCTCTAATGATGAAGTGGCAGGAACAACTGCTTCACAAAACAAGTATGTTTCAGTTTTATCTAGTAAATTAGATATGACTTTAAATAATATGGGCGAGGGTAACACTGGTTATTGTACAGGCAGAATAAATGAACTAAATGGAACGGATGCTTCTCGCATTGACGATGTAGCTAATATTCCTGTTGACAGTGCTATTGTTATTGTGTATTTTGGAATAAACGATATAAGAAATTCATCGGATACATGTGGCGGTTTAGGAACTATTGATTCAACCGACACAACAACAATTTATGGTGCTATTAATGTTATGTACTCGGCAATTGCTGAAAGATTTGCAGGCTCAAATGCTACAATCTTTGTTTGTGACCCTACGCCTACATCAACAGATTTGAATGGTGAGTATGTGTATGGAGGTGGTTATAGTTTAAAACAGTTAAGCAGTGTTATACACGAAAGAGCAAGTTATTATGGTTTTGAATTTATAAGTCTTTTGGAAAATTGTGGATTTACAACAGATTCTTTTGTAGATTCGGTTCACCCAACAAATGAAGGACATTCTATAATAGCAAATTTAATTTATAATGCTATTATTAATTATGGTAAACTAAATTATATAAATTAAAAAATTTATGTAATATATAACTAAATTAACAAAAAACACTTAACAATCTGTTAAGTGCTTTTTATTATAAAATTATTTTTAGTTTTCAAAATATGCAACTGCAATTGCTCCTGGACCAGCATGAGTACCAATTGTGCTTCCTATTGTGTAAATTGGAACTTCTTTGGTTGAATTTTCCCATAATTCTTTGCTATCTTCCAGATATTTTTTTAATAAACTTTCATCTAAACCTGAATAGGCTGTTGCAAAAGGCATTTCAAAATTTATACCATTTCCATTTTTTATCATATTAACTAACAAATTATTACCTTTTTTTGAACCCATAGCTTTTCCAACAAGTTTTACTTCACCATTAATTACTTCTACAACTGGTTTCATATTAAGTGCTTCACCTACAAAAGCAACAAAAGAAGATATTCTTCCTCCTTTTTTTAGATATTTAAGTGTACCAAGTAAAGCCATTAATTTTATTTTCTTTTTTTCTTCTTCTAGTTTATCAAAAATTGATTTTGCATTAAATTTTTCATTTATAAGTTTTGTTGCATATTCAACTAAAATTCGTTGACCAATGCAAGCGTTCAAACTATCTACAACAAAAATTTTATCTGGAAAATTATTTGCAGCTTTCACGGCTTGTGAATAAGTTCCAGAAAGTTTCGATGAAATTGTAATAACAACTGCTTCATCACCATTTGAAATTATTTTTTCAAAACATTCATTCCATCTAAATTCATTTACTTGGCTTGTTTTAGGTAGTTCACTACTTTCTATTAATTTTTCAAAAAATTGTTTATGTGTAAGGTTAACTCCATCAAGAAAACTTTCATTTTCAAACATTATTTCCATTGATACAAGTTCTATTCCTAATTGTTTTGCTTCGTTAATATCTAAATCACATGCTGAATCAACAACTAATTTAACGCTCATTTTTTCCTCCATAATTATCTGATAATTGTTGTAAATTTAAAGAAATCAATTCAAGAGAATTGTAAAAATCATCTCTTTTCGAAAGGTTTAAATCTGTGCTACATTTACAAAATAATTCATTAACTTTTTCTTCAATAATTTTTGCAACTTCTTTTCCTTTTTGTGTTAAAGTTATTAAATTATTATATTTTTCAGTTGTGTTTTTTGAATAAGATATAAAACCTAAATTTTCTAGCGAAGATATAGTTCGTGAAACAGCCGATTTGTCCTCGTTACAAAGATTTTTTAATTCATTTAGTGTTAAACCATTTGAATTGTTTAAGTTTAAAATACAATTAACATATGCACCTTTCAAACTTAATAATTCCATTTCTTTAGCTTTTATTTTCTGAATACATTTATTTATATTAGAAATTAAAAGTGTAAACTTATTATATCTATTTTGCATTGATTTCTCCTGATTGTTTAATTTACAAATTATATTCTATATTAAATTTGTTGACTTGTCAACAAATTTAATTAACAAATCTAGTTTTAAATAAAAATTAAATGTGTGATGTACAGATTTTGAAAATTTAATGCTTATAAAATTTTTAATTATTAGATAAGATAATAATTTAATATATTTGATAAAATAGGGGAATGTTTTAAAATAATTAATTAACACAAGAATGTTTAATTTTAAAATATTAAAAGTTAAATAAAAAAACTTGTAATTCAATATTAAAATTTTTAATTGTTAATTTTATATAGATGATTAAATAAAAACACCTTAACAATTAAGTTAAAGTGTTTTAATATTTAACTATTAAATTAGGCATTGTTTATTAAATTGTTCATAGATGAATAATTTCCTTTTGAACAATTAAATTCTGGCATATTTTCAATTTCTATAGTAGCATAGATAGGTTTAGTTTCTTCTGTTTTTCCTGTTGAATATTCTTCAATACCATAACCACTAATACTTGAGTAGTTTCCACCATTTATAATCACTCTCATTGGCTGATTGTATCCTTCTGCTGAGTCTATAGTTAATGCGCTTCCTGTTAAGTATGCACCATTTCCATTATAAATAGGTTCATCATAAGTTTCTGAGGTTGCATTTATTATACAATTGTTTAAAATATGTGTTCCACTTTTTGTATAATATCCAGATGTTCCTTCAAATTTACAATTGGTAAATTTATAATTATATTTTGCTGGCAAATAACAACCTACTAAT
>CALWTF010000017.1 GCA_944384415.1 uncultured Clostridia bacterium
AACTCCGCGTCTTTCCGTAAACATTCAGCCTTCTTATCCTTCTTGCTTTATCTCCGCCTCGGAATATTTCTTTTCATCCGTACTATTTTTTCGTCCCGGAATATTTCTTATCCTTTTTTCTCTTCCGGCAGACGGATTAATCGGACTGAAACGAACAGCACTGCACGTTCACCGCCTTTAACTGCTTTGCACTGTGTTTAATCCCGCCTCTTTCAATAATAACATCGCTCCCCTTTTACATTCAGCCTTCTTGTACTTTTTGCTTTATCTCCGCCACGGAAGATTTCTTTTCATCCGTACTATTTTTTCGTCCCGGAATATTTCTTATCCTTTTTTCTCTTCCGGCGGACGGGTAAATAAATCTGAAACAAAAGGCCTCTGTACGCCCTCCGAGCCAGGTCCCTTTCACTACGCTTAACTCCGCCTCTTTCCGTAAACATTCAGCCTTCTTATCCTTCTTGCTTTATCTCCGCCCCGGAAGATTTCTTTTCATCCGTACTTTTTTTCCACTCCGAAACTCCCCTTCCCCTCTTGCAACACTATGTTTTTCCGCATAAAAAAATCGCAAGCTCTCGCTTGCGTTTCTCCAGCCCTCAGAGAATAGACAATACTTAAACTCCACAGTCTCCCTTTTGATGGTTGCTTCCAGGCAGCCCATCCCTGCCTCGCGGATCTCTCCGCCATCGACTTGCAGGTTCTCCCTGCTCCTTTAAAGGAGGTGATCCAGCCGCACCTTCCGATACGGCTACCTTGTTACGACTTCACCCCAGTCATCGGTCTTACCTTCGGCAGCTCCTCCCTCGC
This sequence comes from uncultured Clostridia bacterium, assembly GCA_944384415.1. Taxonomy (GTDB): domain Bacteria; phylum Bacillota; class Clostridia; order Christensenellales; family UBA1242; genus UBA7584. The sequence continues at coordinate 805 of CALWTF010000017.1, forward strand.
GGTTAGGTCACTGACTTCGGGTACTCCCAACTCCCATGGCGTGACGGGCGGTGTGTACAAGACCCGGGTACGGATTCACCGCGACATGATGATTCGCGATTACTAGCAAATCCTACTTCATACAGGCGGGTTGCAGCCTGTAATCTGAACTGAGACCACTTTTTTGAGGTTCGCGCCCCCTCGCGGGTTAGCATCCCTTTGTAGTGGCCATTGTAGCACGCGTGTAGCCCAAGGCGTAAGAGGCATGATGATTTGACGTCATCCCCACCTTCATCCGTGTTATCCACGGCAGTCCTTCTAGAGTGCCCAACTTAATGCTGGCAACTAAAAGCAAGGGTTGCGCTCGTTGCGGGACTTAACCCAACATTTCACAACACGAGCTGACGACAACCATGCACCATCTGTCTGGACGGAATATTGCTACTCTTTCACATGTTTCCATGCTATGCGTCCGATGTCAAGCCTTGGTAAGGTTTTTCGCGTATCGACGAATTAAACCGCATGCTCCTCTGCTTGTGCGGGTCCCCGTCAATTCCTTTGAGTTTCATTCTTGCGAACGTACTACTCAGGCGGGATACTTATCGCGTTAGCTTCAACACGGAAGGGGTCGATACCTCCCACATTTAGTATCCATCGTTTAGGGCGTGGACTACCAGGGTATCTAATCCTGTTTGCTCCCCACGCTTTCGAATTTCAGCGTCAGTTGTGTTCCAGAAGATCGCCTTCGCCACTGATGTTCCTCCAAATATCTACGCATTCTACCGCTACACTTGGAATTCCATCTTCCTCTCCCACACTCTAGTCTCACAGTTTTGAGGGCAATTCCGGGGTTAAGCCCCGGGCTTTCACCATCAACTTGTGAAACCGCCTACACTCCCTTTACGCCCAGTTATTCCGGACAACGCTTGCCCCCTATGTCTTACCGCGGCTGCTGGCACATAGTTAGCCGGGGCTTACTCATGAGATACCATCATTTATTTTTCTCTCATAACAGAAGTTTACAATCCGAAGACCTTCATCCTTCACGCGGCGTTGCTGGGTCAGAGTTTCCTCCATTGCCCAATATTCCCTACTGCTGCCTCCCGTAGGAGTCTGGACCGTGTCTCAGTTCCAATGTGGCCGATCACCCTCTCAGGTCGGCTAACTATCGACGCCTTGGTGGGCCGTTACCTCACCAACAAGCTAATAGTGCGCGAGCCCATCCTATACTGACCGTAGCCTTTTACCCCTGCACCATGCGGTGCTGTGGTCTTATGCGGTATTAGCAGCCGTTTCCAGCTGTTGTCCCCCTGTATAGGGCAGGTTGCTCACGTGTTACTCACCCGTTCGCCACTCGGTATATTGCTATACCTCGTTCGACTTGCATGTATTAAGCACGCCGCCAGCGTTCGTCCTGAGCCAGGATCAAACTCTAATGTTTAAATCTTAACTCAGAAACCAAAAATCACTAACGTAAAATTGATTTCTGTCTTGTTTAAATTAATAAAAATCATATCAATAAAAGATTACTCTTTCAATTTCAATGTCGGAATTGACAAGACCGAAAAACCTTAATTTTAAGAATATTAAATTGATAATGTGCACGCTATCATTCGCTAGATTTGTGACTAAACATCAACTCATCTGCAAGTGATAACGATGTCATTATACAAGTAAAACACAATAATGTCAACACCTTTTTTAAAAAAAAATAAAAAAATTTTTAAAATTTGGCAATTTTTGGGCTTTTTCTTACTTTTCCCATAAAACACACCCGGGTGTTCATTTGTTTTTATGCTTATTTACCATTAAAATTTCAATTGTAAAAGCACTTTTATTAAAGAAATTTTTTTATTTTAAATATAATCTTATAATTTTTTTTACTTGATTAATAACATTCCCTACCCCATATATATATATTATAAGAAAAGAAATTTTAATTAGAACCCTTGTTTTTTATAACATATATGATAAAATATAAAAAACATTAAAGGAAATAATATGGTAATTACAAAAAGCTGGTATAAGATTTTAAAACCCGAATTTGAAAAAGATTATTATAAAAACTTAGAGAAATTTCTAGGAAAAGAATATTCACAATATACAATATACCCTGAAACAAAAGATATTTTTAGAGCACTTAATCTAGTAAAATATGAAGATGTAAAAGTTGTTATTATTGGTCAAGACCCATACCATGGGCCCAAACAAGCACATGGATTGTGTTTTTCAGTTCAAAAAGGTGTTCCAATTCCACCATCTTTACAAAACATTTATAAGGAAATAAATCGAGATGTGGGTTGCAAAATTCCTCATAATGGAGACTTAACGAAATGGGCAAAACAAGGTGTTTTACTTTTAAATTCTGTTTTAACTGTTCGTGCCGGAAACGCAAATTCACACAAAAATAAGGGCTGGGAACAATTAACTTCTGCAATAATTGAAAAATTAAATAGACGAGAAGACCCAATTGTTTTTATTTTGTGGGGAGCAAACGCAAAAGAAATTGGAAAAAACATTGATACATCAAAACATTTTATCTTAACAGCGCCTCACCCTAGCCCACTTTCTGCTTATTCTGGATTTTTTGGATGTAAACATTTTTCAAAAACCAATGAATTTTTAACTGCAATCGGGAAAAAACCAATAGACTGGCAAATTGAAGATTAATTAATTTAATTTTATTTTCAAATTTTTAATATAATTAAGAACTTCTTTTTGAGTTTCTTCATTTTGTAATCCTTGATAAATACAAGCTTTCACAAACCCCGCTTTTGAACCAATATCAAAACAATGTCCTAAAATTGAAACAATTTGTATAGGATTTTTTTTTGAACATTTAACTAAACAATCAGTAAATAATTCCTGTTTTTTTAATTTTTGTAAATAATTGAATATTGTTGGTTTTAATATATATTGTCCGATAAGAACCATATTTGATGGTGCTTCATTTTTACTAGGTTTTTCCTTAATATCCACTAAATATTTAATTTTGTTTAATTCATTATATTTTACACAACCGTATAAGTGCAATTTTGATTTTTCCATCCTTTTAGTTGCCACAATCAAATTATTTGTTTTTTTAAATTGATTTATCATTTGCTTTACGCTAGAAACTTTCGAAAAAAATAAAATGTCACCAAACAACAAAAGAAATGGTTCATTTTTTACAAAGTATTTAGCATGTAATAAAGCATCAGCAACCCCTAATGGTTCATTAGGATAAATATATGTAAAAATTGCTTTATCGTTTTTAAAATAATTTTGTATACTTATTTTATCTTTACTAGAAATTATTAAAATCTGATTTATTCCACTATCAATTAAATCATTTACAAGATATTGCATTGCAGGTATATCAACAATGGGAAACATTTCTTTAGGTATAACTTTGGAAGCTGGTCTCATTCTTGTTGCTAAACCACCTGCCAAAATAACAGCTTTTTTTATATTTACCATAAAATTATTATATTCAAAATATACAAAACTGTGAGACTAATAATAAACAAAAAAATAAAAAGCAAGAAAACTATTTCTTGCTTATGTTTAATATGTTTTATAAAGGAATACTAGGCTTAGCACTAATATTTAATTCTGCAGGCTCTTCAGTTAACATATTGAAATAACCTAAAGCACCTATCATTGCAGCATTATCGGTGCATAATATTGGTGAAGGAAATTTAACATCAACACCAAATTCTTTTCCACATTTTTGCAACTCTTCACGCAAATAACTATTTGAAGCAACACCGCCAGCTAATGTCAATACAGATAATCCATTTTCTTTACAAGCTCGCAAAGCTTTTCTAACAAGCATATCAACCGCTTGTTTTTGAAAAGAAGCACAAATTTGTGGAACATCAAGTGAATTGCCTGCTTGTTGCTGAGAATGAACATAATTAATAACAGCTGTTTTTAACCCACTATAACTTACATCATATGAATTTTCAAAAGTATCGTGTTTTAAAAATTCTATATTAGCGTTAACACCTTTTGAAATTTTATCTATTTTAGGCCCTCCAGGATATCCTAATCCTACTACTCTGGCAACTTTATCAAAAGCTTCACCTATTGCATCATCTTGAGTACTACCAATTAGCTTGAAACTATTATAACTATCAACTTTTACAATTGCAGTATGTCCACCACTTACTATCAAACAACAAAATGGAGGTTCTAAATTTTTATGTTCAATAAAATTTGCGGCAATATGCCCTTTTATATGGTTAACTGCTATAAGCGGTTTATCTAATGAAAATGCAAGAGCTTTTGCAGTACTAACACCAACCAACAATGCCCCAACAAGCCCCGCCCCCTGAGTTACTGCAATTGCATCAATATCTTTTAAAGTTAAATTAGCTTGTTTTAATGCTTGTTCAATAATAGGATTTATACTTAATATGTGGTTCCTACTAGCCACTTCTGGAACTACACCACCAAACCTAGTATGTATATCAATTTGAGAAGATATTATATTACTTAATACATTCCTTCCATTTTCAACAATAGCAACACTGGTTTCGTCACAAGATGTTTCAATAGCCAAAATACGAACAACTTTTTGTTTTCGCAATTCTTCTATTTTAAATTTCATTCTTTCGTAATATAACATAAATAAACCTCAGTTTAAATTTAAAGTAATTTTATTTTGAAGCATTTTTTTTAAGATATTCGTTTATAAACGGTTGCAAATCTCCATCCATAACTCCATTTACATCACTAGTTTCATAGTCAGTACGATGGTCTTTTACCATATTATAAGGGTGAAACACATAACTTCGTATTTGATTTCCCCATTCAATTTTTTTTAAACTGCCTTGAATTTGATTAATATTTGCTTGCTGTTGCTCCTCTTGTAACTGTGCCAATTTAGAACGCAATACATTTAAAGCATTTTCACGATTTTGAATTTGACTTCTTTCATTTTGACATTGAACAACTATTCCAGTAGGAATATGTTTAATTCTAACAGCACTATCTGTTGTATTTACACCTTGTCCACCACATCCACCACTATGATATGTGTCAATTTTTAAATCTTCTGGTTTTATTTCAATTTCATTTTCATTCTCAATCTCTGGTATAACTTCAACAGAAGCAAAACTTGTGTGTCGTCTGGCATTACTATCAAATGGCGAAATTCTAACCAAACGATGTACACCCTTTTCAGCTTTTAAGTAACCATATGCATTATCACCTTCAACACGCATAGTCACACCTTTTATACCAGCACCATCACCTTCAGCAACATCAAGAATTTGATACTTAAAACCTTGTTTAACAAAATAATGTTGATACATACGCAAAAGCATATCTGCCCAATCGCACGCTTCAGTTCCACCTGCACCCGATTGAATAGACAAAATTGCATCCAGTTTATCATATTTGCCCGAAAATAAACCTTTTAAATGTAAATTATCACTTTGTTTTTCTAAATTTAGTAATTCTGTTTCAATTTCTTTTAAAATATCAAAATCTTCATCTTTACACTCATTTACTAAGTATGTTATGTTGTCAAACTGAACATTTATTTTTTTTATTGTTTCAATTTTTTGTTGAATGTTTGCTAATTTTTTACCAACTTTTTCAACCTTCTTCCTGTCGTTATAAAAATCTGGCGCGTTTTGTTCCTTTTCCAAATGCTCAATTTCATCTTGTAACTTTTCAAAAGGGAAAAGCACTTGAATATCATCAAGCACTTTTTTAATATTTTCTAACTTTTCTTTTATTTGGTCTAAATTCATATTTCACCTGTTTTTATATATGCCTTTAATATTAAATTAAACTATGAATTATTTCTACCACAACAATTTTTATATTTCTTTCCACTTCCACACGGACATGGTTCATTTCTTCCCACAGAATTTCCACTGTTAACAACGGTTTGTTGTCTTATACTTTTAGTTGCACCACCACCTGATGTTGGCACGGCTTGAACAGGTGCAGGTTGAGGCCTTACTTGAACAGTTGGTTTTTGAAGATGCAAAAGAACAGTTGAAACATTTTCTCGAATTTTAGTTATCATTTGGTCAAACATTTCAAAACCTTCGCGTTTATACGCAATTACTGGGTCATTTCTACCAAAACCTTGTGCACCAATTTCATTACGCAAAGTAGACATAGCATCTATATGTTCCATCCAAGCACGGTCTACAATTTGCAGCATTAACATTCGTTCAATAATTTCAAAATTTATAGAACAAGCTATAATCTCTTCTTTTTTAGCTTCATATCTTTTCAATATTTCATCTGTTAAAAGTTGAGTTAATTCTTCAACCGAAGTATCTTCTAACATTTCTTCTGTAACAAAATTTTCACCTTTTTCAAACAATCTATCTTCTAAAGAATGATTGATTTCTTGTAAATCCCATTCAAAACTAGGTTTGTCTGCATCAACACTTTTAAGTAATGCTTCATTAACAATTTCAGGAAACATATCTAAAATTTCAGCATGAATATCTACTCCATCAAGAATTTTATTTCGTTGTTCATAAATTAATGTTCTTTGTTTATCAATAACATCGTCATATTCCAACAAATGTCTACGAATAGCATAATGTTGAGCTTCCACACGCTTTTGAGCATTCTCAATTTGTTTAGAAAGCATTTTAAGTTGAAACGGAGTGTCCTCATCTATCCTAAAAAATTCACTCACTCGTTTCAAGCGGTCTCCACCAAACAACCTAATTAAATCATCTTCTAGTGAAATATAAAAAACTGACTTTCCAGGGTCACCTTGACGACCAGCACGACCACGCAACTGATTATCAATTCTTCTGCTTTCATGTCGTTCAGTACCAATAATTAAAAGACCACCTTGTTCTAAAACTTTTTCCTTTTCATCATCGGTTTGTTTTTTAAATTGTGCATAAATTTCATCAAACTCGGCTTTTATAGCCTTTTCTTCTTCAGTTTCAGCAGGTAAAAACGATGAAGCTTTTTCTACTTCCTCATGAGTTCTTCCCAACTTTTCCATTTTTGATTTTGCCGCATATGATGGATTACCACCCAGTAAAATATCAGTTCCACGACCTGCCATATTGGTTGCAATGGTAACCATACCAAAACGACCAGCTTGAGCAACAATTTCACCTTCTTGTGCGTGATTTTTTGCATTTAATACATTGTGTGGAATTTTTCTTTCTTTTAAAAGTTTACTAAGTTGTTCACTTTTATCAATAGTTATTGTACCTACTAAAACAGGCTGACCACGGTTGTGTGCTTCTTCTACTCTATCTACAATTGCTTTTAGTTTTCCTCTTATACTGGTGTAAATAACATCGTGTTCATCAATTCTTTTGTTAGGTAAATTTGTAGGTATTGTAACAACATCTAGATTGTAAATTTTATTAAATTCACCTTCTTCTGTTTTAGCAGTACCAGTCATTCCGCTTAATTTTTTATAAAGTCTAAAATAGTTTTGCAAAGTAACGGTAGCAACAGTAAGCATTTCATCTTTAATTTGAACGCCTTCTTTTGCTTCAATAGCCTGATGTAAACCATTTGAATATCGTCTACCTTCCATAACACGACCTGTGAATTCATCAACCAATAAAACAGCACCATCACGAACAATATAATCACTATCACGCTTCATCATATAATTTGCTCGTAAAGCATTCATAATATGTTGATTAAGTTCCAAACAACTGATATCACTTAAACTTTCAACACCAAAATATTTTTCTGCTTTTTCTGAGCCTTCTTCTGTTAAATGGATAGCTTTTTTCTCTTCATCAACAGCATAATCTTCATCACGACGCAATGTTCTAATAAATTTCTGTGCTTTAACATAATTATCACTACTTTTAAAACCCCGACCACTCATAATTAAAGGAGTTCTTGCTTCATCAATTAAAACACTATCTACCTCATCTATTATTGCGAAATTATAGCCACGACCCATTCTGTCTTCTTTTCTAGTAACCATATTATCTCGCAAATAATCAAAACCCAATTCGCTATTTGTACAATAAGTTATGTCACAAGCATATGCATCTCGTTTTTGCTGGGGCGACATATTTGAAAAACTGCAACCAACAGTTAAACCTAAAAAACGATGTACTTTTCCCATCCAGTCAGCATCACGACCAGCTAAATACTCGTTTACAGTTACAATATGAACACCTTTACCAGATAAAGCATTCAAATAAGCTGGCAAAGTAGAAACTAAAGTTTTACCTTCACCTGTTCTCATTTCTGCAATTCTTCCTTGATGCAAAACAATTCCACCAATTATTTGAACATGAAAATGCTTCATATTTAAAACTCTGTAACTAGCTTCTCGAACAACAGCAAAAGCATCATACAAAATGTCATCTAAAGTTTCACCGTTTGCAATCCTTTGTTTTAAGATATTAGTTTGATTGCGCAACTCGTCATTTGACATAGATTGATATTTAGGTTCCAAAGCTTCAACTTGTAACGCCATTTTTTCCAATTTTTTTAAACTTCTAGTGTTATCAGATGCAAAAATTCCAAACATAAAAACAACTCCTGAAAATATAATAGTTTAATTATATACTAAACCAAAAAAAAAGAAAAGAGATTTAATGCAAATAAATGTCATTTTATTTACTTAATAATCCCTTTTCTGTTGGAATTTGCAATGGTGTATGTGCTAAAGTTAAAACATAAACTTTTTTAACATTTTTATTTTTTAAAATCAAAGAACAAATATCTGCAGTGGCACCAGTAGTAAAAATATCATCAATAAAAAGAATATTTTTATTTGTTAAATCAACATCGTTAACAATCCTGATGCTTTTCTGTAAATTAGTTTGTCTTTCACTATATGATAATTTAGATTGTTGAGATGTATCTTTTGCTTTAATTAATATATCAAGAAATTTTAATCCAGTTTTTTCACAAAAAGATTTTGCTAAAAGTTCAGCTTGATTATAACCACGCTTTCGCTTTCTTTTAATTGACATAGGTGCACAAACTACAGCATCTATTTCCCAATCTGTTTCTTTATAATAATTAGCTAACAAAGCGCCAAAAGTTTCTGACATATAAGGACAATTGTTAAATTTAAACTTTACAATTAATTTTCTAACTTCACCTTCATATTTAAAAATACTTCTTGCCATTTCAAAATTTCTTGGTTTACCTTTACAAACTAAACAAAAATTTCCATCACCATTTATTTCATCACCACATTTTAAACATAATTTTTTAACACGAAAATTTGATAATTTCTTAAAACAATTTTCACAAAATTCTATTTCTTGAACCTTAGATAAATCTCTGCCACATAATAAACATTTTATACCTTTAGGGAAAAGCAAATTGCAAAAAATTTTAGATATTTTATTAAATAAAGACAATTTTATATTGTTTTTCTCGCAATTTTCTTCACAAATTTTAATTTTACTCATTTTAACAAAAACTCCATATTGGCACTTTGTTCTTTTAAAAATATTGATAAAGCACTGTATCTTTTTGCTGTATAATTATTCTCAACCATAAATTTTAATTGATATTTTTTACCAACTAAAACAACCATTTTTTTTGCACGCGTAACACCTGTGTATAGTAAATTTCTAGTTAAAATTGTTGGAGCACCTCCAATAATTGGCATAATCACAACATCAAATTCTGAGCCTTGACTTTTATGAACAGTTATAGCATAACTTAAATTCAATTGCGAAATATCTGTTCTGTTATACACAGCAACTCTACCATCTTCAAAGGTTACTTCCAAATTTCCTATTTGCCTATTAACACTGGTAATAAAGCCAATATCACCATTAAAAACACCTTCACCATATTCAACAAATTTACCAACTATTTTTTGCCACTCTAAATCATAATTATTTATTGTTTGCATAACTTTATCACCCTTTCTAAAAATTGTTTGTCCTACCATAATTTCTTCACTTGATGCATGTTGCGGATTAATAACTTGCTGAAGCTTGTTATTAAGATTATCAACACCACAAACACCAGATTTTAAAGGTGAAAGTACTTGTATTTTTGATGTATCTATTTTTAAAAAATTTGGTATGCGCTTTGATTGTAATTCTACAATAGTATTTAAAATATCTTCTTGCTCATTTTTTTGCTCAAAGAAAAAATCTTTACTAGAATTGTCTAACTTAGGCATTTCTCCATTATTTATTAAATGAGCATTTGTTACAATCAAACTTTTTTCATTTTGTCGGTAAATTTGCGTTAAGTTACAACATTCAATTTCACCAGAATTAATAATATCTGCTAATACATTACCAGCACCAACACTTGGTAACTGATTTTTATCACCCACCAGCAAAAGCTTTGAACCACTTTTTAAAGCTTTTAATAAATGTGAAGCCAATATAACATCTACCATTGAAACTTCATCAACAATTACAACATCAAAAGGTAATCTGTTTTTTTCGTTATAAATAAACATATTGTCATCTTCATCTAAAAGACCATCTTTTTTTGATGGATTAATCATTAAAGCGCGATGTATTGTACTTGCTGGCTGACCACAACTTTCACTCATACGCTTGGCAGCTCTACCAGTTGGGGCTAATAAACCAACGGTTTTATTTTGAGCTTGTAAAATACTCAAAATACATTGTATTATAGTAGTTTTACCAGTTCCGGGGCCACCTGTTATCACACAAACACCTTGATTAACTGCCATTTCTATTGCTTTTTTTTGGTCATTATGAAACTGAATTTTATTAATTCTTTCAAAATCTTCAATTTCTGAACTTAAATCAAGATTCATTGATGGAGATTCTTCGCGTAATTTAATTAGCCTTTGAGCAACTTTTCTTTCTGTAATAAAAAATTTATCTAACATTAAACAAACTTCTTCATTAAATTCAATTTCCCTTACAATTCCATCAAACATAAGCTTATTAACAACATCAGATAACAAATCACTTTTCTCATGAAAATCAATATCTAAAAGTCTGGAAAGTTGTTCAATTAAAATTAATTTAGGCAAAAAAGTATTACCATCTCGTTCACTTGTTTCTTTTAACAAATGTAATATACCTGCTCTTATTCTAAACTCACTTTCCGGATTAATTCCCATTTTTTGAGCAATTTTATCTGCTGTAGAAAAACCTATTCTTCCTACATCTTCAACCAATTTATATGGATTATTTTGAACAATGTTTATAGTATCTTTTTGATAAATTTCAAATATCTTTATAGCTAAATTGGTTGAGATGCTATGTTCCTGTAAAAAAATAACTGCATCTTGCATATTTCTCAATTGTAAAAAACTTTTTCCTATCTCTGAAGCCTTTGTTAAACTTATTCCGTGAATGTCTGCAAGTTTTAAAGGGTTGTATTCAATTATTTCAAGTGTTTTATCTCCAAAAGTGTTTACAATTAAATTTGCTGTAACAGGTCCAACCCCTTTAATCAAACCACTTGATAAATATTTTTTTATACCTTCTATTGATGATGGTATGACAATATCATAAGATGTTACAGAAAATTGTTCTCCCCATTTTTGAGATGAAACAAATTTCCCCGTTGCCGAAATTGTTTGCCCTTCACCAACATTAGGCATAGTCCCAACAATGGTTACAAGCTCACCATTACTATCTACATCAGCAACAGTCCAGCCATTTTCTCGGTTTTGAAAAACTATGTGTTCAATAACACCCTTTATAACCATACACAATCCTTTTAATAACTAATTTAACAAAAGTGCAGTTTCCTGCACTTTTGTTCAAACTTGTTCTATTTTTTCATCAATAACTTGCCAAACTTTTTCCATTCCAATTTTTTTTGAAGAACTAACAGCTATTATATTAGCAACCCCAATGCCTAAACTAGATGCCAACATATTCAAATTATTGCGTAATTCATTTTTGCTTAATTTATCAATTTTTGTTGCAATAATGGTAAATGGAATTTGATAAATATATAAATATTTTAACATTTGCTCATCTTTTTCACTTGGTTTATGACGACAATCAACTAAAACAAAAACATGTTTTAACTGTTTACTGTTTTCAAAATAATCACCTATCAAATGTTGCCAATTCTGTTGTTCAGATTTGCTTGCTTTTGCAAAGCCGTATCCAGGCAAATCTACAAAATGTATTTTTTTATTTACTTCAAATATATTTAATAAACGAGTTCTTCCCGGCGTTGAACTTGTTTTTGCTAATTTGTTCCGTTGTACCAAAGCATTTAATAAACTTGACTTTCCAACATTACTTCTACCAACAAATGCAAACTGAGGTAAAATATCAAAATTAGATAAATCTTTTGCGTTGGCAATACTTGTTATAAATTCTGCTGATTTAACAACCATTATATACACCTTTTATAAATATTATTATTGAAGTGCAATTTCTAATACCTGTTTAATGTTGTCAACTAAAACAATTTCCATACTGTCACGCACAACTTTTGGCAACTGTTCTAAATCCAATTCGTTTTCTTTAGGAATGATAACTTTTTTTATTCCCGCCCTATTAGCACCAATAAGTTTATCTCTAATTCCACCAACAGGCAAAACTCTTCCACGCAACGAAATTTCACCAGTCATTGCCAAACCTTCTTTAACTTTTCTTCCTGTGAAAGCTGAAGCAATAGCAACGGTAGTAGCAATTCCAGCACTAGGACCTTCAATACCATTAGTTGCTGGTATATGAATATGTAAATCAGTTTTGTTAAAATCTTTGCTTATGTTAAGCTCTTCCCTCATGTTTTTTATTAATGAAAATGCAGCATTACTACTTTCTTGTGCCACTTTACCAAGTTGACCTGTTAATAAAAGTTTTCCAGTTCCATCTTCAACAAGCGCTTCTATTAACAAACAAAAACCCATTCCATAGGCAGGAATTACACCCAATCCAACAACTTCACCAACATTTCCACCTTGAAAAAATTTGTTTTCGTGAACAAAATCAGAACCCAAAAATTTACGAATATTTCTGCTTGTAATTTCAATTTCAGGTTTATCCATAGCAGTGTTTGTTGCATACTTACGACAAATTGTTGCTATTTCGCGTTCTAATCCACGAACCCCTGCTTCATAAGTGTATTCTCGAATTATTTGTCTTAATAAATCATCACTTAATTTAACAGTGCCTTTTTTAAGACCGCACAATTTTTCTTGCTTACCTATTAAATATTTTTTTGCAATTTCAATTTTTTCAAACTCTGTATAACTACGCAACTCAATAACTTCCATTCTATCTAAAAGAGGTTTAGGGATATTTTCCAAACTATTAGCAGTAGTTATAAACAAAACCTGAGATAAATCATAAGGAATTTCTAAGAAATTATCCTTAAAATGATTATTTTGTGCTGGGTCTAATACTTCTAACAATGCACTAGCTGGGTCTCCTCGTATATCCTTAGATAATTTATCAATTTCATCTAATAAAAATACTGGATTAATTGTTCCTGCGTGTTTCATACCAGCCAATATCCTACCACACATTGCGCCAACATATGTTCTTCGATGTCCTCGAATAACACTTTCATCACTTATTCCGCCAAGTGAAACCTGTACAAATTCACGCCCCATTGACTTAGCTATAGATTTTGCAATAGAAGTTTTTCCAACCCCAGGAGGACCAGCCAAACAAATTATTTGTCCACTAATTTTGTTTGTTAATTTCATTACGGCTAAACATTCTAAAATTCTTTCCTTAACTTTATCTAACGCATAATGTTCATCATCAAGCACTTTTTTAGCTTTTGCAATATCTAAATTATCTTCAGTACGCTTTGTCCAAGGTAATTCTAAAACAGTTTCAACAAAATTCCTTACATATCCAAGCTCAGGTGAACCAAATGGTAATTTCCCTAGTCTTCGAACTTCTTTTAAAACTTTTTCTTCATTCTCAGGTTTTAAATGCAAAGCTTTTACTTTATTTGTATAATCTTCAATTTCATCAACATCACCATTTAATTCCTCATTAATAACATGAAGTTGTTCTCGTAAAAACATTTCTTTTTGAGATTTACTTATATTAGCATTAACCTTTTCATCAATTTCCTTTCGCCACATTGATGTGCTTATAGATTTTTCTAAAAGACCTTTTAAAATATCTAACCTTTTTTCTACATCTGTGGTTGATAAAAGGGTTTGTTGCTCGTTAATATCTTTTGTTAAAAGATGAACTAATCTGTCTGAAAATTCTGAAGGTTGCAATTCGTTATAAATAATCTGCGATTCAACTTCAATAGGTAAAAAATGTTCAAATCTACTAGCTTCTCGACATTTACGCTTCAATTCGGCAACTTTTTGAAAAGCTTCAGGTGTGTTCTTATTTGTGTCTTGCAATTCATATGCATAAATTGAAAACAATTCGTTTTCTTTAATAATTTTTTCAATTTTAGCTCTTCCCACACAATCTAAAATTGCCTTGACTGTACCATTATTTTGATTAATAATTTTTTTAATAACAGCAATACAACCAAATCCAAAAAAATCATCTACATTTTTTGGTGTAACCATTTTACCGTCTTTACTTGAAACAATAATTATTTTTTCGCCTTTTTCATAAGCGCTTTTTAATCCACTAATTTCAATATCACTACCCAAATCACAAGTTAAATTCACACTTGGTACTGGAACCATATTTATTAAATGCAAAGCAAAATATTTTTTTACTTCTTGAACTTCTGGTTGAACAATTTGTTCATTTGTTAAACTCATATAAATCTCCTAATAAAGCTATACAAATTAGTATAACCCAAAAAGCACTAAAAATCAACAAAAATCTTTTATATTATTTTGTAAAAAAATAATTTGAACATTAATACGCCAATAAAATCACAACTTTTGTATGTAAAGTTTTAATAAAAAAACCACCTTAAGGTGGAAATTACTAATTTTTTTCGTATACTAAATCTTTACTTAAATTTTCATATTTTAAATTATTTTCTTTTAAAAATTTATTTTCACAAACTTTTCCTATAACCTTTGGTTTAACTGATAAAATTTTCATATACTTGTCAATTTCAAAATTTTGTAAATCATTGTATATGCTTACTTTTTTAGGATTTTTATGTTTATAAATAGCTAAAGATACCAACCCTAAAGCCACTGCTTCAGAAGCCAAAAAACCTTTAATATCTATTACATCTAAACGGTTCAAAGTTAAAGCTGTAACATTAACAGCTAAACTACCAAAAGAATATTTTAAATTTTTTAAATAATCTAATTTATATCTATCATAGCAATATGGATATTTTAATATCAAATGGTGCTTAAGCCCATTTAAAGCAAGTTTTCCCAAAATTTCAATGTCTACATCTTGTAAAGATTCTTGACTAGAATGAAAATTCCTTCTCATACTTTTATAACTTGAATATAAAACATCACAAATTTCATCATCAATTTCTTTGCTTTGAGTTTTAGATATTAAATTCTGTTTTCCTTTAATTCTTTGTTTAATTTGATTATAAATTAATGTTGTCATTTTTTACCCTTTATAGTTCTTTATCATAATAAGAGTATACCATAAAAAGCATATTTTGTCAATTCTTAAAATTTATACACATTAACTTTAAACATTGTCATTATTTAAAAAAACAGATTTCATACTGTCTAAAATTTTATTCTCAAGTCTTGAAACTTGAACTTGCGATACACCTAATTCATTAGCTATTTCGCTTTGTGTTTTATCTCTATAATATCTCATTATAATAATTTTTCTTTCTCTTGGCTCTAAATTTTGAATTAATTGCTTAAGAACAAAATGGTCTATTATTTGCTCTGTGCTGTTATTATCTTCAATTCTATCTTGCAAACTCGTACTTTGGTCATCACTTGAAGAACTATCACCTGCCGATAAACTAATAGGATAAGCATTTGCATCTAAAGCAAAAACAACCTCTTGTGAATCTATGCCAAAATGTTCGGCTATGGTTTCAATATCAACTTGTTTACCAATTGATTGTTGTTCATCTATAAATTTTTTAATTTTAATTGACTGTAATTTTATAGCACGACTTACTTTTATATAACCATCATCACGCAAAAATCTTTTAACTTCACCCGCTATCATAGGAACAGCATAAGTTGAAAATTGAACATTAAAACTATCATCAAAATGATTTATGGCCTTAACAAACCCAACACAACCCAATTGAAACAAATCATCGTAATCAACACCTTTATTACAATATCTTTTTATAACACTTTTTACAAGAGGATAATTTTCATTTATAAGTTGATTTTTAGCTTCTTCATCACCTTGTTGTGCCAACTTTATTAAAGCCAAAGTTCTTTTTGCATCCATTTTACCCCCTATTTAACATTGCCTTTTTACCTTCCAATCTTTTTGTCATAACAATTTCAACACCTGAATCTTTTGAAGAAACAACAACATTATCCATAAAACTTTCCATAACAGTAAATCCCATTCCTGCTCTTTCCTCACTTGGTTTAGTTGTAAAAAACGGTTCACGAGCTCGTTTTATATCTTTTATACCCACACCCCAGTCCCTAACTTTTACTACCACAGTTTGGTCTGAAACACCTACCCAAATTTCAATTTGTCCCAATGATTTTGGATAAGCATGCACTACACAATTAGTAACAGCCTCACTTACGGCAGTTTTAATGTCAGTTATTTCATCAAGAGTTGGATTAAGCTGAACACAAAAACCCGCAACAGCAGCTCTTGCAAAACCTTCATTTACAGAAAGTGAATTAAACCTAAGTGTCATTTCATTTTTATATTCCATACAAAATCCTTTTAATTTATTTTTGGCATAATTTGATACATTGCAGTCATTTTAAAAATTTTATCCGCATGTGTAGATGGATTAGAAATAAAAATTGGTATATTTTTTTCTTTCATTTTTTTATATCGACCAATCATAACACCAATTCCAGTTGAATCCATAAACTCTAATTCAGATAAATCTATAATTACTTGTTTAAAAAATCCTTCTTCTAATAATCTATCCATATTTTCTCTAGCATAACTAGCACTATGTTCGTCAAGTTCTCCCTGTATACTTAAGTACAAAGTATCTTGAAACATATGTGAATTTATCTGCATAATTCCTCCTCTTTTAAAACCTAACAAACAAAATTATAACACTAAAAAATATTAAAAAAATAAGAAAATAACTCGTAAAAACACTATTTTTTTGGTATTTATATAACAAAAAACAAACAGTCATTAACTGACTGTTTGTTTTAAATTAAACATTTAAAAAAGAATTATAAGCATCTAATAATCCAAATCCACATTCATTTTTATCACATTGTAAATGTTTAGATGAGTTTAATAATATTGTTTTTATTCTGTTTGGTTTTAAAAACTGATATTCACCTAAAAGTAATGCACACACTCCCGCAACCATAGGCGTTGAAACACTTGTTCCGCTCATTTGTGTATAAAAAGTTTTTTTATTAGTAGTTGAAGTTATATCAACACCAGGTGCAATCAAATCTGGTTTAACATAAGAAAATGCAGGTCCACGAGAGCTAAATGGAGCAACTTTTATATTATTATTTGTTATTATTTTATCCGCACTTCCAACAGTAATTATTTTGGGACTTGCACCAGGGCTTTTTATAGAGTTTGATTCAGGTCCATCATTACCAGATGCCGAAACAACACAAATTCCATTATCCCACAATATTTCTGCACCTTGAATTAAAGGGTCTTGCCTGTTTAATGGTACACTTCCAAAACTCATACAAACAACTTTTATATTATATTTTTTATTATTATCATAAATCCACTGCATTGCATCCAGTATGGTAAAAGCTTGTGTCTCACCATATTTATCTAAGGCCTTTAAAATTATTAAATCGCAAGCAGGTGCTATACCACAAAATTTACCATTACTAGCCAATCCATTACCTGCAATAACACCAGTAACAAAAGTTCCATGTCCATTATCATCATACGGAAAATTTTTATTATTAACAAAATCTTTAAAAAAAATAATTCTATTTTTACCTATCACAAAATCTAGATGATTATAACACCCAGTATCAATAACAGCAACTGTAACGCCTTGACCAAAAATTTGATTTTTATGTAATTTATCTACACCAAGTATACCACAAGAAGCATCCATTAATATACTAGCTTTTTGTACACTTGTTACATATTCAATCCAAGGAAATTCATTAAGTTTTAGCAAATCCTTATTTTTTATTTTCAATCCAAATGCATTTATGAATGGAAACTTTTTAATAATGCAATCATCATTAAAAATATTTTTTAACATTTTATATGAATTTTCCCAATTATTAACCCAAACAACACATTTTATGTAATCATCTTTTAAACTTTGAACTTTATAAAACAAACTTTCATCAATTTTAAACATTCAAACTAACTTAAATAATTTAATAAATTTAACATTTTTGCTCTTTGTTCATCATTTAAAAGTGGTGCAATTTGCATAGCTGCTTTTTTTATCTGTTCAGCATCAAACTTTCCTTCTTGTTTCTGTTTTTTTATTAATTTTAACATTTCATCTAACAATTGACTTTCATCCATAGAACCATACTTTTTTAAAAACTCTTCTGCTAAACCCTGATAATCCATAACATTTTCATTGTTTATTGTTTTTTCTTGTTTAACATTTTCATCTTCCAATTCTTTATAATCAATTGGAATTTTAGCAAAATCTTTTAAATCCATTTTCATATTTCCTTTTATGTTTTTCACTTTATATTATATGAATTCATATATATATTTGACAAAAAATGTTGGAGAAATGTTATGGATATCACAGAAATTATAAAATTACTATCAACACTATTTTCCAATAAAAACGAGTACTATTCTTCGCAAAACTCTAATTCTGAAAGTACTATGCAACCTGAAAATCCATCAAATATGCAAAATTTTAACAGTTCCTACTGGTCTTTACCTAACTATGAATGGAAAGAACCCAACAAACAACCCACCCCATCAAGCTCAACTGATTTTACAAATTCTACGCCACAGAAAAACAATGAACCTCAATCATCTATTTTAAATTTATTAAATCAAATTGATATTGAAAAAGTAATTCCATTAATATTAAAACTTTTACCAAATAAAAACTCAAACTCACAACAATCAAACCAAGAAAAAAAAGATGACAAAGCATCTTTTCACAATGATACTTTTGAAAATAAATTTGTAAAAACTGACGACTATAATTATTAATTTATTTTCGTTTTTTTGATATTGTTTTTTGTTTATTTAAAATTAGTATTGTATATATTGTAACAGCATCTTCAAATTCTCTAACATCTAACCCAGTGATTTTTTTTATTTTTTCAATTCTATAAAGCAAAGTATTTCGATGCATAAAACCGTTTGTACTTGTTTTTGATATGTTTAAATTGTTTTTAAAAAAAATCTCTACCGTTCTTACCAATTCATCATCACTTAAAAAATTTTTAATATTTTCATCATCAATAACATTATTACACCAACCTAAATCTTCATTATTCAAATTTTTTAATAATGTTGGTAACATAGATGAGTTGGTAAAAATTTTATCCTTAAAATTATTTATCACCTTTTTTACCCTCAATACTTCCCGAATTAATTTTTATTGTTTTGTTAGTAATATCTTTATATTTTGATGCATCAGTGCAAGCAATAACAAAAATTTCTGGTTCACTAACTTCAAGCAAAATTTTTAAAGATTTTATTACCTTAGCAAAAATTTTTTCATCTTCTTCAATTTCTAAGTCATCACAAAGCAAAACATTTAATTTACGCAAACTTAAACGCGCAAACTGAACAATACGACGGTCACTTCCACACAAAGTACCTACCTTTTCATTTTCCAAAGACTTTATTCCAAATTTTTTCAAAACATCATCAATTTGTTTTTTCCACAAATTTTTATCAATGCCTCTAATTTTTAACACATATTCTAAATTTTTATAAACCGTTTTATTTTCAAAAAAAACGGGTGGTGTTGAAATATAACCTAATGAAATATCACGCTCAAAATTAATTCTGTTCAAAGGTGTATTATCAAAATAAATTTCACCTTTTTTAATATTTTCTAAACCTGCTATAACCCTAAGCAAAGCAGTTCTTCCACTGCCTTTATCACCGGATAAAGCAACACTATCACCACTTTTTAAAGTTAATGATATATCATACAAAGCAAAATATTCTCGATTATAAGCAACAAAAACATTTTTTAATTCTATCATAAAAATTTCCTTTTTATTAGAATACACTTTTTAAAAAATTTTTTCAACTAAATTTTATTAAATAATAATAAAAAATTATATTATATATTAACCTAAAATTGCTAGCCAAATATTAAATAAATTGTTATAATAATGGTGTATTTATTTAATTGGAGTTAACTATTATGAAAGATTTATTTGAAAAATGTCAACAGTATAACAAAGTAAATATTATAAAAGAAAATAATATGTATCCTTATTTCCACTACCTTAACAGTGGTCAAGATATAGTTGTTAATATGGAAGGACATCGTGTTATTATGATTGGTTCAAACAACTATCTTGGTTTAACAAGCCACCCAGAGGTTATTGAAGCAAGCATAAAAGCAACAGAAAAGTATGGTTCAGGTTGTTCTGGTTCTCGTTTTTTAAACGGAACACTTGATTTGCACTTAGAACTAGAAGCTGAACTTGCTGAATTTTTACACAAAGAAGAAGCTGTTATATTTAGCACTGGTTTCCAATCAAATTTAGCTATAATTAGTGCTATTGCAGGAAGAAATGATTACATAATTTGCGATAAAGAAAATCACGCAAGTATATATGATGGTTGTCGATTAAGCTTTGCCCGTATGTTAAGATATGAACACAGTGATATGATAGACTTGGAACGACAACTGCAACTTGTTCCAGAAGATAAGGGTTGTTTAATTGTAACTGATGGTGTTTTTAGTATGGGGGGTGACCTTTGCAAATTACCTGAAATTGTTAAACTTGCTAAAAAATATGGTGCCCGAATTATGATTGATGATGCTCATGGTTTAGGTGTTTTTGGCGAACACGGAAGAGGTACCGCTGAATATTTCGGATTAGAAAATGATGTAGATATTATTATGGGAACTTTCAGTAAATCACTAGCATCTTTAGGTGGATTTATGGTTGCCAAAAAAGAAGTATGCAACTACATTCGACACACATCAAGACCATTTATATTTGCAGCATCAATACCACCTTCTTGTGTAGCAAGTGCACTAACTTCATTAAGAATTTTAAAAAGAGAACCTGAAAGGGTTAAAAATTTGCTTGATATAACAGAATATATGCGCAATAATTTAAAAGCTCGAAATTTACCTATTCGTGAAAGTCAAGCACCTATTATTCCAATAAACACATATGATGATATAAGAACTTTTTATGCGTGCAAAGTTTTATTTGATAATGGTGTTTATGTTAATCCTTGCATATCACCTGCTGTTCCTGTTGGTGAAGCTATAATAAGAACAAGCTACACAGCCACTCACACAAAAGAACTTATGGATGAAGCGGCAGATATTATTAAAAAAGTTTTTGATGAATTGCCAAGTGTTGAATACTTTAAAAAGTTTGCTGAAGAAAATAATTTATAAAAAAACACGGAAGATTTCCGTGTTTTTTTTAACCATTTACAAATTTTTTTGTAGCTTGTTCATCTTCATCTTCATCACAATTAATATCTGAGCTATCTGCAATTTCAACAATTGTATTATTGTTTTTTATGTCACTAACAGTAATACTTTGGTCGTGTTTAATTGGCACCCAAGTTACATTCTTTTGAAAAAGCGCAGTAACAGCTATTGGGAAATATGTGAACATAAATAAAGGGAAAGTAAACATTGTAATTATTTTTTTAAATGTTGTTGTGTGTATTTTTTTCCATTCTGTTATTATTGTTAACATACCAACCACAAACAATAAAGCATAAAAATACGCTAGTTGTATTGCTAATGTTAAAGCCGAAGCTATCATAATTTCAGAACTTAACATACAAAGCCCGCATATAAAAAATCCTAAATCAACTATCATCATTCCTAAACTAACTAATAATGCTGGCGCAATTGTTGTAAACATATCATAACAACTAAAACCATTTTTACTAAAAAAGCTTTTTATAAGTTTACCACCATTTTTACCTACAACTTGATAAAAACCTTTTGCCCATCGTTTTCTTTGATTCCAAGATTGCTTAAAAGTGTATGGTTGTTCATCATAAAGTACTGCATCTTTAGCATAACCTATTTTACCACCTTTTAAAACATAATCAGTAGTAAATTCAATATCTTCAGTTAATAATGCACATTTCCAACCACCAAATTCTTCCATAACCTTTTTTGAAATGACCCAACCAGTTCCACTAATAGCACAACTAGTGTTTAACACCATTCTTGGACCATTCAAATATCTTGATTCTCTTAAAAACCAAGTTGCATAACCTGACGATATCCAGTTTTGACCAAAATTTTTACTGTTTCGGTAACTAGTTATAACCTCGTAACCACTGTCAAAAACTTTGTTTATTTCTTCAATATAGTTAGTTTCAAGCAAATTGTCAGCATCTAAAACCAAAAAGGCCTCATAATTTTTGTTTTTATAATCATCACTAAGCAAAATATTAAATAAATATTCCAATAAATAACCTTTTCCCTTTTTTTCGCTGTTATTTCTAGTAATAACTATTGCGCCTTTTTCGTTTGCAATTTTGGCAGTGTTATCAGTGCTTCCATCATCACCAACAATAATATCAATTAAATCTGATGGATAATTTTGATTTTTTATTGAATCTATCAAATGCCCTACAACTGCTTCCTCATTTTTGGCTGGTATTATTACTGCAAATTTATGTTTTTGAAACTCAGTTTTTTTAAGTTTGGGTTGTTTTATTAAACCAACAAACAAATAAAAAATTTGGTGAGCATACATAACTGTAAACAAAACACCTAATGCAAAACTTATCCATGTTAGAATTGATACTAAAACAGACATTTCTTTTTCCTTTTATTTTCTAATTGTAAATTATCAATTTTAAGGTAAATAGTTTAGTAATTTTAGCATATATATTTTAGCCATATACTATTAATTTTAAAAGTAATTAAATCTTAAATTAAACTATATTAAATTATTATATAATTTTAAATTTATTTTGGTCACACTTTAAATATATAACAATTATAAATGCAAACCACCTTGTAGGCGGTTTGCATTTTAAAGCAATTCAAGTGTTTTACCAAAAACCTTTTTAAAATCGGAACCAGCACCCGCAGTAACCCTTAAAACAAAAGTTATATCACTTTCAGTAACTGTTTTCATAATCACAGAATCCCCTAAAACATCACAAACTATGTCAGTTACAGCATTTTGATTAACACAATCTAAACTAGAAGCAATTCTTACAATAACAGATAGTTTTTTTACTGCTTGTAAATCTTCATCATTAACTATGTCTTTATACTTTACCCATTCTGATAACAAAAATTCTTCATTATATTGGCTATGAGCAACAAAAGCAGCAGTTACTAAATCTCGGTGTGATGCGCCATAAATTTGAGAGTTTAAAATAACATGTAATGAATCTTTATGTGTTGGTTGAAAGCGAATTCTAGAACCACTGTTTGCCATATAACAAGCAATTTTAAGTGGTTTAATATAAGACCTTGGCAATCGATGCATAACTCGCAATTGCTTAAACAACAAAGTTGCCAATTCAAAAACATGTGCGCCATTTGTATGATTTGGTTGGTAAAACCTTTGGTTAACTTGTAAACTATACCCCAACAAATCTTGTATAGGTTTTTCGTTGGTAATAGGTACACAGTGTTTAAACAATACCCCAGTGGTTATATCAGTTGCCGAAATTTTAATTTGTTCAATATTAAAAACTTCAATTGCAGCACTTATCATACTAAGCCCACAAGCAATACTTCCAGCACTTTCTTGCGAAACCCCTTTTATAACCGCATCTTTATCAACTTTTAGGTTTTTAATGGCATTGTAAACATTTTCAAAATCTTTTTTTGTCATAACATAGTTATGTGGCATATCCAAAGGATATTTTTTACCCTTTCTGCTTATTTTACCCGCACTTAAAAAAATTTGACCAACACCAACAAATTGCAAATCTTCTATTCCAAGTTCATTAACCCAATCATTCATTTGCCACTGTTTTTTTATAAACTCTTGAATAACTGCACATTGTTCTTCAAAATTTGTTTCATTATCCATAAACAATTTTTTCAAAGTGTCAGAACCAAATTGAATTGTAGAATATTGCAAAATAACTCGCCTTGCATAAGCAATAATTTGCGTTTGTTCTTTGTCAATATTAAAAATAACACCCTTATCAACATCCAAACTGTTAATAACACCAGTATAAACTGCATTTATTTCTTCATCTTCACTTAACAAATGAAACTTAAAACCCGAAGATAATTCCATTTCATCTAAAAAACCATAATGGTTTTTAGCTGAACGAATATCGTGTGTTGCAAAAGCAATGCTTTTACCAATTTTAAGAGCATCACACAATTTACGATACATCGTTACAATTTGTTTACTTTCGGCAATTTCAGCAGGTTTAATAACACCATCACGCTCAATATCATCATAAATGCGAACTGGTTCAACATACTCATCATAAACTTCAAAACCAGAACCATTTTCACCATACCAAGCAAGCACCAATTTTATTTCGTGTGAAGTTATTTCAACAAGTGCAATTCTATCTTTTAATGTTTTATCTTGAATTTTAGATAATGAATCTGAAATCTCTATTCCTGAAAAATCTTTGCTCAAAATATTAGTTTCCTTTTCAATTATTTTTCAATTTTAATTGCTTGTACTGGACAAATATTCTCACAAGTTAAACATTTAATGCATTTTTCTTTGTCTATAACAGCTTTTCCATCTTTATCAAATGAAATTGCATTAACAGGACACATATTAACGCAAGAACCACATCCAATACATTTTTCTTTATTAACCATAATATAATACCTCACTTATTTTTTTTGCAATATAGCACAGCACACAACTTTTGTCAACCCTGTTTTTGAAAATATTTTTTAAAACAAGTTTTATGCACAGTTTTATTTGTTTTTAGCACATAAATACAAAATTAAATTAAAATAAATTAAAACAAAATAATCAAAAAACATAAAATTTAATTAAAGCATAGCTTTAAATTTACAGTGATATAAATTAAAGTAAACATTAAAAATATATAGTTTTTATTTTTACTTGACAATAAAAACAAAAACTGTTATACTATTATTATCTAATTTTTATATTATGCGGCCGTGGCGGAATGGCAGACGCGCAAGACTAAGGATCTTGTGATAGTTTAAATATCGTGGAGGTTCAAGTCCTCTCGACCGCACCAAACAAGAATAAAACGAACCTTATAAAAAACAAGGTTCGTTTTTTAATTAAAATTTAATTTAAGATTTTGTTTGTTTATTCTTTGAAAGTTACCTGCCCATTCATAAGAAGTGGCAACAAGAAATCACGAAGCGAAGATAATTCTTTATTTTGTTCTTCATTTTTTATTTCCATATTTATTAAAATATTAAAAATTGCAAATTTATTAACAATTTCTTTACAATAAGGAATATTCATTTCGTTCAGATGACTATCATTTACAACTTTTTGAATTGAACCACTTGAAACATCTTTCATTCTACTAATAAATTTTGATATAGTTAAATAAGAATACAATAGTCTATTTTCTTTTGGTGTAAAGGCGGCAGCAGCTCTTCCTAAAGATATTTTATTATTACAAATAGCCATAGCACCAATAGACCCTGCAACCGACATTAAAATATCATTTTTATGTGCATATCTTCTACTGGCATTTGTTTTTGCTTGACAATCTACCAATAAACCATTTCTCATATCACCAGCCCCTGAACAATATAAAATTGCATCATTTCCATTATAATTCGAAGATAGTATGTTTTCTCCATCTGGACATTGTCCCCAAGTTACACTGCAAATATCCCTTATATTTACAACTTCCCAGCCTTCGGGGATTTCTCGTTTTAATTGTTCATTGTAAACCATTTTACCACCCGATGATTTATAAGGTTTGCCTTGTTCATTTGGAAATTCAAATTGCAAAAACCAATAATCATAAATTGTTTTCGCCAATTCTTCAAGCTGTGAATTGATTTGATTATTGTTATTTATTTTTTTAGTTAAAATATTATATATTTTTGCAATCAGTTTTTGCTCGTTTAATGTTAAAATAGGTATTTTTATAGATTTAAACATAGAATGTGTCAAATCAGATTGTACTGAGTTCTTAGCTTTAATTAGTGCTTGATTTTTAAAAAATGTTGAATTTAAAACTGTAAACAAATAATCTTTATCTATTTTTTTACTATTCAATTTTACTATAAAAGAGTTATTGTGCACCACTCCACAAAATCCCTTAAAAACCAATCCTATTTGACCAGTTCTAGTATATATTATATCCTCTGGAGAAACTACAACATTTTTGTTCACATCAGTTGAAATAAATTTAGTAAATTTATTTTCTAACATATCTGCTATTCTTAATAGTGGTAAAACAAATTTATCTTGTTTCTTATTACTTATCAAATGTTCTGTAGTTTTGTTTATTGCTAATCCCTGATTTAATGATACAAATAATCCTACTTCCTCAAGTTTCATACTTCAACTCCTTAAGACTTTTCTTTATTTCATCTTCAAGAGTTTTATTTTCTGCAAACAAGTTATTTAGGTTGTTTGTATATTCTTGAATTTTTGCATCAAATTCTTGTTGGGTTAATTGCACATATTCAATTTTAACATCAAAATATTGTCCAGCAGAAAAAGAATAGTTTTTATTTTTAATTTGTTCATAAGAAACAGCAATACTAAAATCATCTTCCACAATGTGTTCAGTAAATGTTTTTACAATTTTTTCAAGTTCTGTATCACTTAAAACTGTTTTTTGGTTTTTACCAACTTTTACTTTATCACCCAATTTTGAAGCATCAACAAGCAAAACATCACCATCTCTGTTTGTTTTATCTATAAACAACACCGAAACATTTGTTCCTGTGTTTGCAAATATATTTGATGGCATTGAAATTACACCACGAAGCCAATGGTTATTAACAATATGTTCTCGAATTTTCTTTTCAATGCCAGATTGTGCTGTTAAAAAACCAGTTGGAACAACTATTGCTGCTTTTCCACCATCTTTTAACGAATATAAGATATGTTGTATAAAACAAAGATAAATTGCCATAGATTCTTTTTTTGTGTTTGGAATTTTAGGAACTCCGGCAAAAAATCTTGAAGTGTTTTTCCAATTAACTTCAATTTCATTCCTTGTTGAAGAAAAATCTGTTTTAAATGGTGGATTTGAAGTTATAAAATCAAAAGTTTTCAACCCCGAACTGTCATCTCCTTGAATTTTAAAATGTGCTGGAGTTTTTAAGGTATCACCTTCAATTATATTATTTAAAGATTCCATTAAACCATTTAACAACATATTAATTCTTAAAAACCTTGCCGATTTTTGAGAAATATCTTGCGTAAAAACCACTGCTCGGTTTCCAAATTTGCCTTCACCAAGTTCGTTTGCTAAATGCAAAACCAAAGAACCTGAACCTGCGCTTGGGTCATAAATTTCATATAATTTATCTTCAATTGGCGCCATATGAACAAGAATTTTTGCAATTGCACTTGATAATGCTTGCGGTGTAAAGTATTCGGCATAAGTTCCGCTTGCCACATTATAGTTTTGAATTAAGTATTCAAAAATAGTGCTAAAAAAATCATAGTTACCTTCAATGGTTTCACCAAAATCAAATTTATCCAATGTTATGCACGAAAAAATATTTTTTGCAAAAGCATTTCTTTTTGTTGTTGGAATAAATTCGCTAATAGGTGTAAACAAAGGTTTAAACTCACCCTCGGCAGTTTCTATGCTAAAAGCTTTATTTTTAGGATATTTAGAAATTCTTATTAAAGCCTCATCAAATTGTTTATAGAAATCATCATCACCAATATGCCCTACCAAATATTCAATTGTATCTTCATAAGCAAACGCAACATCGTTTGAATAAGTATCATAAAAAGCATCTAAATAATTATTTTTGTTTTGCTTTATATCTTCAATGCTCATATTTGTATCTTTTGCAAATTTTTTTAAGTTTGCAATAAATTTATCATTTAAAAATTTATACAAAAAAACTGATGTAACAATAATTTCTTCCGAAGCAGTATTTGATAAACCATTAGTGTTGCAAAGCCCTTGAAGGTCATCAATAATATTTTTGATATTTTGTTCCAATTTAGTATAATCTGACATTTATTTCTCCTAAATACTTTCTTTATATATAAGCAAGTTTGTATATAAAATTTCTAATAAAACATTATAACTATCTTTTATTTTAGCATATAGTTCTTTTGTTAACAATTCTTGCGTGATTTTTGTTTTTAGCGAATTTACAAAACCTTTTTTACCTTGAACAATTAAAACATCATCATAAATTGTATCTTTTATATTATCATAAACCACCTTTAAAAATGCTTCAATAATTGAACGGTCAATTTCTGTTTCTAACACAGCATCACTAAGTGTTTTAACAAAACCATAACTTCCACCATATGATTTAGATAATCTTTCATTTTCTTCATTTAATTTTTTTGCTTCCTCATAAGCAAATCTTAACTCGTCATTTAATTCATCAAGGCTAGCATATTCAAACATTTGTAACTTTTCAAAAATTTGTTTCAATAAATCTTCTAATTTTTGAATTTTTATATCTTTTTTGTTCTTATTCTTTTTTATTTCGTTTTGAACATTTGTTAATTGTAATTTAACTTTTTCAAACTCTTGGTCGGTTAGCACAAATTTTCCTAAATCAAGAACTGTAATTTTTGTTTTTATAAATTCATAAACAACACTTACAACTTCATTATTGTTCATTATATCAAGTGTGTTTATTGTTTGTGTGGTTAAATTAATAAATGAAATTCTATCATTAACTGCTTTTAAATATTTGTTAATTCTGTCAATATCAATCAAGTTATAGTATTCTTCAGCCCTAGAAAGTTTAAATTCTATTGAACATTCTTTTATGGCTGTTAACAATTTTTTTATTTTAAACAATGCTTCCTTAGTATAAAGTTGCATCATCTGAACAAACAATTCAATATTATCTTGGTTAATAAACAGCTTTAATTCTTGTTTTAATCTATCAAATTTTCGTTTTATATCATCTTTATCAACAATTAAACCAGAAAGTGAAACATCATCATCACTATCAGCATTCAAATCATCTTCAAGTTCTTTTATATATGCATTTAATGTGTTGTTGTATTCTTTTTCTATGTCAACAAAATCTACTATGTATCCATATTGATAAACTTTTCCTGTTGGGCTTTTATATGGTCTATTTACCCTTGAAATTGTTTGTAACAAAGCCTGTGCGTGAGGACCACGCAACAGATACATTTTTTTCAATCTTTTTACATCATAACCTGTAGTTAACATATAATGCACAACCAATATATCAGGAAAACCATTTTCTCGAAAATTTATTTGATTTTGTTCATTAATAACATTTTGCACCGCGGTATTTTCGCTGTCTGACATAACCAAACCAGTTTTTAAACTGCTATTCTTATTAAACCATTCATTTATAAGTTTTGCTTGTTTGTTAGACCTGCAAACAATCATTCCACCAATAGAATTATCGGTGTTTATAAGCCTAAATTGTTTGAAATCTCTTTCAATATATTTACTTATACTTTCAACATAATCATTAGATTCATAAACATCTTTACTATCTAAATTTTTATTTTCAAGCTCTAAATTTTCTCGAATTTCTGCTTTTGCTGCAGTGTCTATTTGCTCTTTTTTTATTCTTAATGTATATCCATCGGCAATGGATTTATCATAAAAGTATTTGTGTATATAATCACCAAACTTTAAATTTGACCTTTCTTTTTTTGTTAAAAGTGGCGTTCCAGTCATTGCAATATAAATACCATTACTATCACAAGTCATAAGATTTTTATAAAATTCACCGTGCAAATTATATGAACGATGTGCTTCATCAACAAAAAATATTCTTTGTACTTTAACATCATAAAAATTATCCACATTAGGCATTTTTGATTCTTCCATTAATTTTTGAACATTTACTATACAAATTGTTCCAACGCCATTATTAGCACTATTTAATGGTTTTTTTAACTCTTTGGAAAATTCTTCCTTTGTATTTACATTAATTACATTAAAATCACGATTAACAAATTCTGTTGTTGCTTGTTTCATTAAATCAAGTCTATCTACTATAAAAAAGAATTTAGTACTTACATTTTTATTTGTAAAAAAATCCTTAATTACACGGGTTGCATATGCACTTAGTGCAGTTTTCCCTGAACCCTGAGTGTGCCAAATAATTCCATTTTTGTTTTTTTCACCAAGTCTTTTAATAATAGCACGAGTAGCAAAAAATTGAGGATATCTCATAATTTGTTTTTGTTTTACAGGAATTTCTTCAAATTTATTTAAGGTTTCATTATGTATCCTTTTTATTTCTGTTAAATACATAATACCATAATGAAGCATATACATAAATCTTTCTTTATCATAAAAAGATGTGATAAATCTATTGCAAGGTGTAATATCAAGCAAATTTGTTTGAAACTCGGAAGTTTCAATTTCTTCGGGATTGTATCCCCCATCCTTTACAATATATTTGATTGTTTCTTCACTAACTTCTTTAAGGTTGTATCTTGCGTGATATTCTTTTATATCTTCTCTAAAAAATGAAAAAGTTGTGTTTTGTCCATTAGGTGTTGTATAAAACGAACCAGCCTTCACCTCCTCGGCAATATCATCATCTGATTCTTCATATTCCATATTATTTGAAAAAGACACAATTTGAATAAGATTAAAATATTTTCTGTAATCATCATTTTTTAATCTTTTATTTATCATTCTTTCAAACTCAACTTGTATGCCACCACTGTTGTTAGGATGTTTAACTTCAAGAAATGAAAGAGGAATACCATTTATCAAAATATTTATATCTGGCCTAAATGAACCCTCTTCACTACCTTCTTTTACACTAAACGGCAATTCATCAACAACAGCAAAATCATTATTTTCAATATTTTCAAAGTCAACAAGTTTTGTTTCATACTCTACCGATGTTAGCCTTTTATAAAATTCTTTTCCTAAATCATTAAATTGTATTAAAGAGTTAATCTCATCAATTAACTTAAAAATTTCTTCATCACTATATTTCCTTCCATTAATTTTTTCAATAGCAGGCTTAAAACGATTTAAAAAAATCTTAGTATGAAAATCAACATTAGCACCTTTTATAGACTGATAGCTATAACCCAATCTTAAAAAATGAACAGTGGCTGGAAATTTTACTCTTGTATCCTCGTTAAAATGCAACATTATTTTCTCCTAATAAAACATATAGCATTTTTCATTATAACATAAAACAAGAAAAATATCTTCAAAATTTTTATATTTTGTTAAAATATCGTTAAAATTTAAAAAACAAATTTAGTGTATAACACATAAATTAAAACATTTTGCACATATTAACGAAAAAGGAGGTAATTTTTATGATGTGGATGCGAATAGTTAACCTTATTGCATTTATTTTGCTATTAATTGGAGGAATAAATTGGGGGCTTGTTGGTATTTTTAACTTTAACCTAGTTTCAGCTATTTTTGGAGAAGGTATGAACATTGGCTCATCAATAATCTATTGTTTAGTTTGCGCATCAGCAATTTGGTTAATCATTTCTGCTATTATAAACAATGGAAAAATTCACCTTAATCCAACAGCAGAAGAAAATAAATAATAAAAAATAATAAAAGCAAGGTATATGTTACCTTGCTTTTATATTATTTTACAATCAAATTCAATTAAAGGACGATTAAGAGCCAAACCAAAATTTTGAATATCTTTTAACAGTTGATTTTTAACCTCATAAGGATATATGTTGCAATTTTTAATTTCTGATAAAGGAATTGTTGTTGGTTCATATGTACCATATAAATTAATATCATTTGATGTATATTCTTCGGCATCTGTTTTATGTATATCACCTGAAATCCAATCACAAACAAAAAAACCTTGAATTGTGTTCCCCTGTTTAATTTTATAAATCATATTTTTTGCTTTAACAGTAATTCCAAACTCTTCAAAAATTTCTCGCTCGCAACATTGTTTTTCTGTTTCACCATTTTCTAAAGTTCCACCTGGAAAAACATAAAAATTTTGATTGTTTTTAAATCTTTTCATTACTAATAATTTTCCATCTTTAATTATAATACCCCTGTATTTTTCAAACATAACACACAACCTTTTTAAATAATAAAAAATTGATTTAAAAATCAATATAAATATAATTTTTTAAACATTTTTTTGCAAATAAAACATATGCAACAAGTTATTAATAAAATTTTTTATATTTATTTCCAATTATTTATTTGGTCAATTATAAATTTTGCCATATATTTATGCCCTTCTTCATTAGGGTGCACACCATCTTCACAAAGCAACTTGTCATAATCTCGGCACATTAAAAAACTTGAACGGAAATCTATAAGCTTACACTTTTGTTTAACAGCACATTTTGTTATTGCCATATTCATAGCTTCTTGATATCTGTATATATTTGTTTTATCGTTATTTAAAAATTGCAAAACTTTTTTAGGGTCGGCAACTTTTGATATAACCTTATCAAAATATCTTTCAGCATTAACAGGTGGAATTGATGTTAAAATTACTGTAACTTTTTTCTTTAAAAGTTTAGTAATAGTATCATTTAAAAGTTTTGTAAATTCTTCAACCGTAGTTTTAGATTTATGTTCTTCATTTGGTGTTTTTGCAACTTCAACCCAATTAAAATCAGCATCATTACCACCAATAGATAAAACAACTATATTTTTATTTTTTCTTTTAATGTTTTTAATGTAATCATCAATCAAACCTTTTTCACAAATTCTTTTTAAGGTTTGTCCATAAACAGATTGATTTTGAATTTCAACATCGTAGTGTTTAGACAAAAGATTAACAACATTATCATCTAAAACTTTTAGTTTATTATTTTCAGTAACAATACCTTTTGGTACAGAATCCCCAAATACCATTATTTTTGCATTTTTAGGAACTTGCATACCATTAACCCCCTTGATTTATATCAATAAAACATATTTTTATTTTAAAATTAATTTTTATAATCAATTTAATACTATCGATTCATTTTATAATACAAAATTTTAATTACATTTAAGCAATAATAAATTGTACACTTTCTTATTATATTTAATTTAAGTAAAAAAGGCTACATATTTTTAGTTATTAAATTATACAATCAAAATCATAAAAAGTAGAGTTGTATTTTGGTCAATTCTACTAACAGTAGAATTAAAAATAATATCATAAAAAACGCTTGATTTTGTGTTTACATACAGATATAATATTTTTATGGATAATATAAAAGAATCAATAGCTGAAAATATATCAACTTATAGAAAACAAGCCAAATTAACCCAGGTTGAACTTGCTGAAAAATTAAATTATTCAGATAAAGCAGTAAGCAAATGGGAACGAGGAGAAGCAATTCCAGACATAATTATATTAAAACAAATTGCCGATCTATTTGGAATAACTGTTGATGACTTAATAAAAAAACCAAAACAATCAAAAAGTAATAAGTTTTTTCAAATTCCCGCAATATTAAAAAATAAAAGACTTTTAATAACCATACTTTCAGTGATTTTAGTTTGGTTAGTAGCAACAATATTATTTGTTATGTTTAGTATTTTTGCCAAAAATGTATATCCAATTTGGATAGTTTTTATACTAGCACTACCAGTTTCTGCAATCGTATTAACTGTGTTTAGTTCCCTTTGGGGAAACAATATTACAACATTTATAACAGTTACAATTTTAATTTGGACTACTTGTCTTTCTATATACTTAGTTTTCAGTTCTCCAAAAATTTGGTTAATATTTCTAATAGCCATACCGCTTCAAATATTAGCAGCCTTATGGTTTCTTGTTTGGAAAAAAATGTTTAAAAATCCAAAAATAAAAATTTAACAAAAAAAGAAGATAAAAATTTTTTATCTTCTTTTTATTTGAAATTTATTTATTAATCGTAATTTGGTTCAATTATTCCAAAATCCCCTGCAGAACGCCTGTACATAATATTAACTTTATGTGTTTCATTATTTAGATAAATATAAAAAGTATGGTCACTATTTTCTAAATACATTTGTGCATCTTCAACACTAAGTGGTACAATATCAAATTTTTTAATTTTAGATACACCAATTTTTTCAACTATCTTATCTTCTTCATCATCATGGAACAACCAATCTTTTTCCATTAAAGCTTTCTTTTGCATTTTGTCTTTTAATTTAGAACTATATTTGATAATTTGTTTTTCAACTTTTGGAAGAACCATATCAATATTTTGATACATATTATCTGATGTAACTTCACTTCGGAATAACATACCCTTATCTTTTATAGTAAGTTCAAGACGACAAATATCTTTTTCTTTTTTACAAACAACACGAACATCTGCATCATCACTAAAGAAACGGTCCATACGACTTATTTTCTTTTCAATAATATCTTTTAATTTATTACTTACTGTATAATTTTTAGAACTAATTTCTATTTTCATAATGTATGCTCCTTTTTCATTATATAACTATTATATCATAATTTACTTATAAATTACAAACATAATTAGGCAGGTTTAATTGAATTAAATTTAATCTTTAATGTACCATCTTTTTCATCAATTGTAACTCTTGCTCCGCCCTCTATTTTTGAAGATAAAATTTCATCTGCCAATCTATCCTCAATTTCTTGTTCAATAACCCTACGCAATGGTCTTGCTCCCCACTCGATATTATTACCTTTTTCAACCAAATACCTTAACGCACCCTCGGTTAATTTAATATCTATTTGTTGAGATTTCAACTTATTTGAAAGCTTAGTTATTAAAATTTTTGCAACTAAAGCCAACTGTTGTTTAGTTAAAGATTTAAAAATAACAATTGAATCAATTCGATTAATAAATTCTGGTCTAAATTGCTTTTTTAAGGCATTCATTAAAATCTCTTCTGCTTCATTATCTAATTTTTCAATTTCTTCAATGTCAGTAGTTTGTTGAAATTGTTTTCTGTTTTTTTGATATGCACTTTCACCAACACCTGCATTACTTGTCATAATTACTATTGCATTTTTAAAACTAACAGTTCTTCCGTGGCTATCAGTTAATCTTCCATCATCAAGCACCTGTAGTAAAATGTTGAATATATCTGGGTGAGCTTTTTCTATTTCATCAAATAAAATAACAGAATAAGGTTTGTGTCGAACCTGTTCAGTTAATTGTCCACCATCATCGTGTCCAATATATCCAGGAGGCGAACCAATTAATTTACTAACCGAATGAGCTTCCATATATTCACTCATATCTAATCTAATAATATGATTTTCATCATCAAACATTGCCTCGGCTAACGCTTTGCTTAACTCGGTTTTTCCAACACCAGTTGGCCCTAAAAACAAAAATGAACCAATTGGTCTATTTGGGTCTTTTAAACCTGCCCTAGCCCTTCGAATAGCCTTGCTAACAACCTCAACTGCTTTATCTTGACCGATAACACGCTTATGCAAAATTTCTTCCAATTTTAACAATTTTTCCCTTTCAGTTGAAGTTAATTTTGTAACTGGGATATGAGTCCAAGCACTTACCACACGAGCAATATCTTCTTTGTGAATAACTGGAACATTGTTTTGCCTTTCTTGGTTATATTCATCTTCGCATTTTTCAATTTCGCTACTAACTTTTGCAATTTGGTCGCGAATTGATGCAGCCATTTCAAAATTTTGAGCTATAACTGCTTCTTTTTTATCGTTTTCCAACCTTGTCAACAAATCTTGTTTTTCTTTTAATGGTTCAGGGGTTGCCGTTCCACTTACTTTTGCTCTAGCACTAGCTTCATCAATAAGGTCAATCGCTTTGTCTGGCAAACTTCTATCCATAATATATCTATCACTTAACTGTGCAGCAGATTCAATTGCTTCATCTGTAATTTTAACATTATGAAATGCTTCAAAAGAATCTCTTAAACCATTTAAAATCAAAATAGTTTGTTCAACACTTGGTGGATTAACAATAATTGGCTGAAATCTTCTTTCAAGTGCTTTATCTTTTTCTATAAATTTTCTATATTCGTCAGTAGTCGTAGCACCTATTGTTTGAAGTTCTCCCCTAGCTAAATAAGGTTTTAACATATCAGCTGGACTTATTTCGCCATTATCACCACCAGCTTGTGCTAAAGTGTGCAATTCATCAATAAATACTATAATATTTCCATTTTGTATTATTGTTTCTATTGCATCTTTTAATTTTTCTTCCATACTTCCACGAAATTTCGTTCCCGCAACCAAACCACCTATTTCAAGCGAATAAACTATTTTATTTTTAAGTTGGTCAGGAACATTGCCTTTAACAATCGCTTGTGCCAATCCCTCAACAACTGCACTTTTTCCAACACCTGCTTCTCCAATTAAAACTGGATTGTTTTTTGTTTTCCTACATAAAATTTCAATAACTCGTTCAGTTTCTTGTTCTCTTCCTATAACAGGGTCAAGTTTGTTCTCTCTTGCTTTTTCTGTAAGGTCAATCCCCATATCTAAAAGTTTTTTAGGTAAAGCACTGTTACCCTGTGTAACTGACTGCTCTTCTTGTTCACCACCATTACTATCACGCAATGCACTAACTACCTCTTGTTTTAAATGTTCTATATTAACTTTAAAACCTCGTTCTAGCATGGTTACAGCAACACATTCATTACTAGACAACAAAGCTAACATAATATGTTCAGTTCCAACAAAATCGTGTCCTAAATTATTAGCAACCGCCTGTCCAACACGCAAAATTTCTTTTACTCTTGGCGTAACTTCAATAATTTCTGGGTCAGAAAAACTATTGCCCTTTTCCATACTTTCATCAAATAGCTGTAAATAAGTTTGCTGAGTAACACCATATTTAGCAAGTAATTTACTTGAAAGACAATCTTGTACCGAAATTATACCAAAAAGCAAGTGTTCTGTTCCCAATTGTTCATGTCCACTTTTCATTGCTAATTCATTTGCATTTTGTAAAACTTTTTGAACCATTCTTGTAAATCCTTGATACATTTCATCACTTCCTTATTATAAATTTTTAAAAAATGTATTTAAAAGTTTTGCCCTCTCAATATCACATTCTTCAATTGACATAACCCGTCCATTTAATATTTGCAATTGCGCAGGTGCACAATCTTCAATTAAATCATCAAATTCCTGTTGATTTCTTATTTTTATTATACCTAAACTTATACCTAGCTTCACTTTCGCAAACATTTTCAAAAAGGTATTATGATTGATTGAATAACTGTTTTCTAAAATATTTTCTGCTTGTAATATTTCACTTTTTAATTTGTTAGGATTACGCATATATAAATCTTGCCTTGCTTTTTGTTCTAAATTACAAATTTTTTCCACTGTATCATTTATATTATTTATTATATTTTCTTCGTTTATTCCAAAAGAACTTGAATTACTAACTTGATAAAAATAACATTCAGCATTACTACTTTCACCATATGCACCACGAACAACAATTCCAAGTTTATTAACTGTATCAATAACTTTACTAATACGAGAAGTTAAAGTTAACCCTGGCAAAAATAACATAATAGATGCACGCATCGCCGTTCCTAAATTGGTTGGACAAGCAGTTAAAAAACCTAATCTTTTATCATACGCAATTTCTAAATTTTCCATAAATAATGCATCAATTTCATTTAATGTTTCCCATGCTTGCAAAAGTTTAAATCCCTTCAATATACACTGTTCTCTAAAATGGTCTTCTTCATTTAGCATTATACTAATTGTTTGGTCATCGTTTAAAATTAAAGCACCTAAATTTGAATTATGTACTAAATCATTACTTACAAGATGTTTTTCAATTAACATTTCTTTATTTAAAGCCGCAATATTTTTAAGTAAAAAAAATTGCATTTCTTTACCTTTTAAAATTTTTTGACACGGTATAACTACCTCATCTAAAGCCTGTTTTTCAGTCATTCGTGACGGAAAAGGTAGCCCTTTTATGTTTCTTGCAAGTCTAATTCTACTACTTAAAACACAGTTATCTAAACATTGCAACATTATTCACCACCTTGTTTTATGCAATCAATTTCTTTTTTCAATAAACTTGCATACTCATAATTTTCTTCAATAACGGCCTTTTTCAATTTCTCTTGTAATTCACTCAATCTAGGTTCATCATCAAAAAAATTTTTAGAAAAACTGCTTGTATGCTCATTCAAACCAAACATACGAAAAATAACAGGTTCAATAACTTCTGACAAATTTTTATAACATTCAGAACACCCCAAAAAACCAGTTTCTAAAAACTGGCTACTTGTACACCCGCAAACAGAACACACTGTTTTATTGGTATTTTTTTGTTTATTAGGTGAAGATGAAACAAAATCAAAAAATTCACCAACATTTACAGTTGTAAATTCATCATCAGATAAATTTTTATCATTCCAGTTGATAATGCAATCCCCCTAGGAATTTGATTTTTTTATTGTATCTTTTAACCTTTGTATATTTTGTAAACAATGCTCACAAATTGAACTATAACTGTGACCTATATAAAAATTCCCTTTCTCGTAAAGAACACTTCCAGCTACAACTGTCATAACAACATCGCTAGCATCAGCAGAATAAACAATGTTAGAAAGAACATTATTTATAGGTTGCCAATGCGGTTCTTTTATACTTATTCTAATAAGGTCCGCTTGATAACCCGCCGTTAGTTGACCAATTTTATCTTCCATTTGTAATGCTTTTGCACCACCACGAGTTGCCATTAAAATTACATCTTTTGCAGAAACAACTTTTGCATCTTTTAAATAGCCTTTTTGAACTGTCGAAACTAAATACATTTCTCTAAACATATTTAAAGCATTATTTGAAGCCACACTATCTGTACCTAAACAAAGATTTACACCTTTTTCTAAATAAGAAGTAACAGGAGCTATACCACTTGCAAGTTTTAAATTACTGCCCATATTAATAGCAACACTAACATCATATTTTTTTAATATCTCTATATCATTTTTATCAACATGTACACCATGAGCTATAACTGTTGGATAATCAAAAAATCCCTCTTGTTCTAAATATTCAACTGGTGTAACGCCACGCTCTTTAACACAATTTCCAACCTCATTTAATGTTTCACAAAGATGAATACATTGTGGTAAACCATATTTTTTGGCAATTGATGTACAATCATTTAAACCCTGTTCATCAACAGTAAATATTGAATGACTAGAAACAAAAAATGTTACCAAAGGGTTCCCCTTATCTAATGAAGCGTGCCTGTTCTCCCACTCTTTTTTTCTAACTTCAGCAGGAACCCGATATTTTACATCAACACCTATTGCTGCACGCATACCACTTGTTTCAAATGCTTGTGTCATACTTGGTTGATGAAAATAAGTTGTTAAAGTGCTAGTTGTTCCACCACGAACCATCTCAGCAATTGAAAGCATTGTTGACCAGTACATATCATCTTCAGTTATAATTTCCTCAAATGGACGAATGTTATCATACCACCAATTTTGAAAATCGCAATCTTCCGCAACACCTCGAAAAATTTGCATTGGAACATGTGAATGTGCATTTATTAAACCTGGCATAACAATGTCACCCCAACAATTTACAACCTTATCTGCCATAAAATTTATTTTTGGTGGACCAACATAAACTATTTTATCATCTTCAATCCAAACTTCACCATTTTCATATATATCAAAATTATCATTACAAGTTATAACATAAGCATTGTAAAGCCTTATCTTCATAAATTCCTCCAATGTTATATAAGTATATAACAAAATTCACACTTTTGCAAAACATTTAAACTAATTTTATTCAAAATTTGTTTAATATATGGACATTAAAAAAAACTTATGCTATAATTAGAACAAACGAACAAAATATGGAGTTGTTATGGATAAAGAACCTGTTATTTTGCACTGTGATATAAACAATTTTTATGCATCAGTTGAATGTGTTTTAAATCCTAAATTAAAAACAATGCCAGTAGTTGTTGCTGGAAATCCTCAAATGCGACACGGTGTTGTTCTTGCAAAAAACGAAATAGCAAAAAAAAGAGGCATCAAAACAGGACATGTACTTTGGGAGGCAAAACAACTTTGTCCTAACCTTATTTGTCTTCCTCCACAACATTCAATTTATCAACAATATAGTAGACAAATTTTTGAAATTTATACAAGATTTACCGATAAAGTAGAAAGTTTTGGACCAGATGAATGTTGGCTTGATGTAACAGATTTTACTCACCTTTTTGGAACTGGTGAACAAATTGCAAATAAATTGCGTAAAATAGTTTTTGAAGAAACTGGTCTTACTATATCAGTAGGGGTTTCATTTAATAAATATTTTGCAAAACTAGGAAGTGACCTAAAAAAACCAAACGCTACAACAATAATAAATAAAAATAATTTCAAGCAAAAAATAGGAAATTTACCTGTAAATTCACTTATTATGATAGGTAAAAAAACATATGAAAAATTAACAAAACTAAATATACACACAATAAATGAACTTGCCGATGCAGATGTTAATTTATTAAAACAAAAATTTGGAATAATTGGTGAAAAACTTTCTAAAATAGCAAACGGAACTGATGACACAAAAATAGCTTCTTGTAATACCGCAACTGTTACAAAAAGTGTTGGAAATGGTTATACAACAAAATACGACTTAAAATCTATTGATGAAATTGAAACTCTTATTTGTACAATTTCTGAAAAAGTAGCTTTTCGAATGCGCCAAAAAAATGTAAAGGGAAAAACTGTTCATGTTTGGTTAAAAAATTGGGATTTAACAACATCATCACATTCACAAAGTATGTGTGAATCAACAAATATAGCAAGTGAAATTTCTGATTTCGCTATTTCAATGTTGCATAAATATTGGAAAGTAGACACTCTTTGCCTGCGTGCAATTAGAGTTTCGGTTAGTTCTTTGGAACAAAATGACACAAAAACACAAATAAAAATGTTTGAAAGTAAAAAACACAATAATATGCAAAAACTTGATAAAATTATTGATAAAATGCGCGACAAATATGGATATCATATTATAAAATCCGCCAAAACTGTTAATTGTGATTTTATTGATTTATTTGAGGCAAGTGATGAAAATGAAGATTAATTTTTATTAAGGATATAACAAAAATTTTTATAAATAAAAAATTAATAAAAATTTATGAAAATCTGTTGACAATATTAATAAAATAATGTATTATAAAAATGTTATATCACATTTCCAACGGGATGTAGCGCAGTTGGCTAACGCACTTGATTTGGGATCAAGGGACCGGGGGTTCGAGTCCCTCCATCCCGACCATTGCTATTGATATAACACTATTATAGCATACTTAATAAGGCCTGGTAGCTCAGTTGGTTAGAGCGCCTCCCTGTCACGGAGGAGGTCGAGAGTTCGAGTCTCTTCCAGGTCGCCATTTTTTTACCCAGTAACAAGGGTTTTTTGAGGGACTTTAGCTCAGTTGGTTAGAGCAATCGGCTCATAACCGATCGGTCCAAGGTTCGAGTCCTTGAAGTCCCACCATAAAAAAACATCGGCCCACATAAAGCATTTTGCTTTATATGCCCCGGTAGCTCAGTCGGTAGAGCAAAGGACTGAAAATCCTTGTGTCGGGAGTTCGATTCTCCCCTGGGGCACCATATGCTGGCGTGGCTCAACGGTAGAGCAGCTGACTTGTAATCAGCAGGTTGGAGGTTCGATTCCTCTCGCCAGCTCCATTCTCACACTTGTTGTGAGAATAGTTAATAAACTGGTGTTTGCATTTTGTTTCACCAGTAACTATGGACAGTTTCCAGAGCGGCCAAATGGAGCAGACTGTAAATCTGTTGTCGGAAGACTTCGGTGGTTCGAATCCACCACTGTCCACCAAAAAGGTTTGTTTTTGCAAGCCTTTTTATTTTTATGATTGAAAAATAAAAAGCACTTTTAAAGTAAAGTGCTTTTTATTAATTATGCGTATTCTTTTCCCAATCAATAATTTTAAATCTACCAATAAATGGCAGTGGGTCTGCCCTTCCATAACAAGCATTATAAATGCCAATATTTAAGAATATAATATTAAAAATAAATGTTAAAGGTAAAAAAATCATACCTAAAGGCAACCAAATAAAATATAAAGCTGTTGAAACACCATAAGTTACAATAGCAAACAATAACAATAATAAACCTTGATTAGAATGATATTTTGCAAATTTTTCATCTTTAAACCAAATAAATGGTAAAAAGAACAAAATATAAGAAAGTGCAGCAACAAGTTCAACTTTTGGTTTTGAATTATTTATATAATGTAATCGCAAGTCATCATTAAAATTTACATCATCTTTATATAAAGCATTTTTGTGAACAACCACTTTTTCACCATTTTTAGGTTCATCTTGATTGATTGTTTTTTGCTGTAATGCCCTTTCTTTTGCTATTTTCCTAGCCTTTGCTGAATTCTTTGGAGGACGACCACGACGAACAATTGGAGGTCGCCCCCGTTTTGCCTTTTTGTTTTTTCTTTTACCTTTATCACTATCAACTTTTACCAAATCCAACTGTTCCTCTTTTCGTGTTGAAACAGAATCGTTTAAATCACTTGAAGCGGTATTCTTAATATTTGTTTCCGCCATTTTATCCCCCTAAATTTTTATAATTCTATATACTCATTCTATTATAATATAAAAGAAAAAGCAAATATTTTTTATTAATTAATTACATTTTGTAACATTTAAAATACTGTATATACTTTTTCTTATATAGTTATTTTAACAATAAAATAACAAAACTATGCGTAAAAAGTACTATGCAATATAAAAAAATGAAGTTTAGTCAAGCAATTTTGAAACTAGCAGAATATTAAAGAGAAACATAGGTAAAAACCACCTATGTTTTCTTTTTGCACTTAATTCTCTCTTAATTGCAAAAAAAACGAATACTTCTGCCGTTGTCATAGGTTGTTATTATAATTTTCAATTTGCAAATTTTTAGACATT
>CALWTF010000018.1 GCA_944384415.1 uncultured Clostridia bacterium
CTTGTACACACCGCCCGTCACGCCATGGGAGTTGGGGGTGCCCAAAGTCGCTGAGCTAACCCGCAAGGGAGGCAGGTGCCTAAGGCAAAACCAATGACTGGGGTGAAGTCGTAACAAGGTAGCCGTATCAGAAGGTGCGGCTGGATCACCTCCTTTTAAGGAGAGGTTAAGAGCCTCGACCTTTGTCGACAAAACCAAAAGTTTTACTTTTGGTGGGTATTTTTAGACCAACCAAGGTTGGTTAGGGTAAGTGAAAGTCTTACATTGAGTGTTTACTCAAACCCAAGAATTGCAAGATTAAATAAAAAACCAGTTATTTTTATTAAGAATATTAAAATTGATTATATGCAATTTAAGAATGATGTGTTGAGAAATGCATCATTCTTTTTTTTATTATTTATTAAAAAAGCAGAGTTTTAACTCTGCTTTTTTAAATTTGATATAAAAAGATAACCTACAATATTCTTCCTGTTTGTTTTGATTCAAACTGATTACTACTTTTTGTTTCTAATTTTTCATTAATTAATTCTTTATAAGAAGCATTTTTTTCTTTTATCTCTTTATTGGAAAATAAACAAGTTTTTCCGTGAACATAAAACAATTCTTCGCTTGTAAAGATAACGGCTTGTTCTATTTGTTGGTTTTGGTATAAAAAATTTTCTTTAACAAACCAACCAATTTTTATTAATTCAGGTTTAATATTGATTGTTGTTTGTTTAATGTTAGCAAAATTATTTTCATAAAATTTAACAATTTCTTCTTCTGTAAATATTTTAGTAATTTCCACTATAATTTCCTTATTTTATTAATTTTTGTATAATGTTATTTTTTTGATTTCTTTTTGGTTGGTTTATTATCTTTTTCTTTTGTTTTTTTAGTTGATTTCTTTTTGGTTGAATTTTTTTCTATCAATTCTGGCATTTCTTCTTCAAGTTTTGTTTTAGAAATTTTAGGTATTTTATCAAGCGCAGTAAAATTTGTTTTATCATTTAAAAATGTTTTTGTAAATCCTATAGCTTTTTCTAAATTATATCTATCTCGGTCAAAACGAATTCTTATTTTATAATTATTACCATCTTCATCAATATTTGCTGTTAATAAAAATGATTTTACAATATTATATCTAGTTATATGCTTTTGTGTTTTATTATATTTTTCAATAATTTTTTTAGCTTCATCTATATTAAGTTTTTGTTTAAAAAATA
The DNA here is from genome assembly GCA_944384415.1 of uncultured Clostridia bacterium. GTDB lineage: Bacteria > Bacillota > Clostridia > Christensenellales > UBA1242 > UBA7584. The sequence goes on from CALWTF010000018.1 coordinate 1,206, forward strand.
TTCTTCCTTCTTCAACATCAAGTGCTACTATACTAAAATTACTTTCAATCTCTTCAATATAACATGTACCCAGTATAGATATATCTATTTCATTTTTAAAAATATTTTTTAATATATTTTGAACTTCCATATTTTCAAAAGGTAATAAATATTGAATAACATTTTGTTTAACAAATTCAGTTTCAAGTTGATTTTTATCTGGATTAACAACTTTTAATTCGATAGCTTTAAGTTGATGTTCTTTATTTAGTATTACTTGTTTATAAATATCAAAATAAGTAACTTGTTTGGTTGTGTTTAGATTTAATAATTTTATTATGTGTTTTAAATTTTTGATTGGCATAGGGAATAACTCAATAAAATTTCCTAGTTCTGGAATATAGTCTAATTTGAATTTATAACCATTATATTCATATATTTTTCGCTCTTTCTTTATTATTATTGTTGGTATATATTTTGCTTGTGAAAACATTTTTATAAGTAAGTTAATATTTTTTGTTCTTTCAGGTAAAATTTTAATAAGATTAAATTCTTCTAAATTATCAAAACTATTGGTGTTTTTTAATTTGTTTGATTTTATTGTCAATTTATTTAAAGTATTATTTTCTTTTCTTAATGTTATGTCTATATGTTCATTTGTAACTGGATTATAATGCTCTAATAAAAAATCATACTGTATTGTTGATGAAACCAGTTTTAATTTGTTGTTTTCAATAATTTTTATTATATCATCTGAAACGGGATATTTTCTTTGCCATTTTACATCTTCAATTTCGTTGGTTTCTGGTGTTGAATCTACAACTAAATTCGCTTCCTGTAATGTAGGTTGAATATATCTAATATAAGAAGGAATTATATTTGTAACGAAAGAAAGTATAATTTTTTCTTGAGTATTGGCAGCTCGTTTGCTGTTGACATTTCTATTTAAAAGCCTTGATAACATAGTTGAAATATCACAATTTACTGCTGTTTTTAAAATATATTTAGGATTTATTTTTTGTAAAAGTTCAGGCCTTAAAACAAAAAGCCCCTCAATAATTATATAATCATAATCTTTACTTATAATTTTATTTTCGGCAGAAAAAACAGATTCGCATAAGTCAAACTGATAAGAAGGATAATATACTTCTTTATCCTTAATTGTTGTTAACATATTAATATCTTCTGCTAGTCTATCAAAATCTAAAGCTGATGGTTCATCAAAATTATATGATAAGTATTCTTTGTGTAAAGCTATCATAAAATTTTTAGCAGTGTCAGCAGGTAACAGTTCACAAAGTTGTTTGTTTATTTTTTCAAAATTTTGGGCATTAAATTTTTCACTTAATATAACATTTTTTGTGTTTTCATATACAATTTTTAAAACTTGTGGAAAAATTTTATTTACTTGTTCGTTGAAATTATTGTGTAAATATGTTTTTTCAGTAATTATGCGAGCAAAACTTTTATAATAGTTATCAGAAGAAATTACTGCAACCTTTTTCCCCCAACAACCAAGTTGTTTTGCAAGTCTTAAAGCGTTGAAACTTTTCCCTGAACATGAAGCACCAGCAAGTAAAATTATTTTTTTGTGTTTTTTGTGCTTTATTGCATTATAGATTTTTTTACTCCAAACATCAAAATTATAAAAATTCAAAACACACCTCCATATAAAAATAAGTATATTTTTTGTGCAAGTTTTTGTCAAGGATAATTGAGTTATAAAAAGATTTTTAAAAATTATTTAAAAACTATATAAAAAAGAATAATTATATGTTATAATATAAATATGAAAAGTTTGGATAAACAACAAAAGATAAAAACAATATTTGAAGAGCTAAATAAATTATTTCCTGAACCTTATTGTGAGTTAAAATATTCTAGTGATTTCGAATTGTTAGTTGCTGTTATATTGAGTGCTCAATGTACAGATAAAAGAGTTAATCAAGTTACTAGTGAATTGTTTAAAAATTTTAAAACGCCAAACGATTTTGCAAATATTTCTCAGGAAACTTTGGAAAAATATATTTATTCAACTGGATTTTTTAGAAATAAAGCAAAAAATATTATTAGTACAAGTAAAATTTTAGTGGAAAAATTCAATTCAGAACTTCCAAAATCATCTGCTGAATTAATGCAATTACCTGGGGTTGGTAGGAAAGTGGCAAATGTTGTTTCATCAATTATCAATAATGAATCGGTAGTTGGTGTTGATACACATTTTTTCAGAGTAGCAAATAGGTTAGGATTAGTAAATGCCAAAAATCCTTTGGATACAGAAAAGCAGTGGATAAAAAATTATCCAAACTATTTGAATCATCAAACACATTTATTATTGGTTTTATTCGGAAGATATTATTGCTCGGCAAAAAATCCAAAATGTCAATTATGTAAGTTTAAAGAATTATGCAATTATTATAAGGGGTAATTATGTTTGTAGATAAAGTAAAAATTTATGTTAAGGCAGGTAATGGCGGTGATGGTGCTGCCACTTTTCGTCGTGAAAAATATGTACCCAATGGTGGTCCAGATGGTGGAGATGGTGGAAAAGGTGGTGACATTATTTTAAAATCTGATTCATCTATAAATACTTTAGTTGATTTTAGATTTCAAAAACATTTTCGTGCTCAAAATGGTAGTAAGGGTTCAGGTTGTAATTGCACTGGTAAAAGTGGTGAAGATTTAATTATAACAGTTCCTTGTGGAACGGTTGTTAAAGATTTTAAAACAAACAAGGTTATTGTTGATATGTTTGAAGATAATAAAACTTTTGTTTTATTAAAAGGTGGTTTAGGTGGAAAAGGAAATCAATGTTTTGCTAGTAGTAGGCATCAAGCACCAAGATATAGTCAATTAGGGCAAATTACTGAAGAACACGAGGTAATATTAGAGCTTAAAACAATTGCAGATGTTGGGTTGGTAGGTTTTCCTAATGTGGGTAAATCAACATTATTGGCTAGTATAACTGATGCAAAACCTAAAATTGCAAATTATCATTTTACTACACTTTCACCAAATTTAGGTGTTTTAAAACGATTTGATAAAACTTGCGTACTGGCTGATATTCCTGGACTTATAGAAGGTGCAAGTGAAGGGGTTGGATTAGGACACGAGTTTTTAAGACATATTGAAAGAACTCGTATAATTTTACATCTTGTGGATATTTCAGAAAGTGAAGGAAGGAAAGCTTTTGATGATTTTGAAGCTATAAACAATGAGTTGGAAAAATATAGTGAAATATTATCGAGTAGACCACAAATTGTAGTTTTAAATAAGGCAGATATGTTGTTAGATGAAAATCAAATTGATGAATTTAATAAAAAACTTAAAAAATCAAAATTTAGTAAATCAAAAGTTTTTGTAATATCTGCTCAAAACCATAAAGGACTTAATGAACTTGTAGATGCAATATTTGCTGAGCTTGATAATTTACCTCCAATTGAACAAATTGAAAGTGAAGATTTTGATTTTGATACTCGTGATACTAATTCAATAAAATACGAAAAAATTAATGATAACACATACAAAGTAAGTGGTGGTAGAATTATTGAATTAAATCGACGCATACTGGTTTCTGATGAAGAAAGTTTGCTTTATTTGCAACGAAGAGTTCGTAAAGATGGAATTATTTCTCATTTAAAAACAATGGGATTAAAAGCTGGAGATACTATTTTTATAGGCGATTTAGAATTTATTTATGAGGAGTAAAAAATGTTAACATCAAAACAACGCGCAGAACTACGCGCTCAAGCACAAAAAATTGATGCGATAATTCAAATAGGAAAAGATGGAATTTCTTTGGAAACAGTTCAAACTGCTGACCAAGCACTTTATGCAAGAAAAATTATTAAAATTTCTGTTCTTGACAATAGTGGATTAGAAACAAAAGATGCAGCATATGAACTAGCTTCTAAAACAAAATCTGATGTTGTACAAGTTATTGGTAATAAATTTGTATTATTTAAAAAAACAGATAAACAAACAAGAAGAGAAGTTAATAGATTGAAAAACAAAAAATAACATCAATTTATGATGTTATTTTTTGTTTATGAGGCAAAATAATAGTTAATAATGCTATTATTATCATTATAGTACCAAATATTAAATAATATATTTTATAATATACAAAAAAACTTGATATAATAAGAATTAATCCAAACAATAAATAATTTTTCATTCTTTTACGGTCAAATGCATATTTTAAAATTTGTTTAATATTTAACTTTGATATAGATGTATCAACTGTTTCATCAGGTAATAGATTTTTGTCTTTTATAAGTTTATTATAAGTTGTAAAACAATCCCAAATTTCAATTTTTATATTTTTTATTTTTAAACTTAAATTTTTTACTTCTTCATCTGCTTGAATTCCAGAAATTATTAAAATGGAACAATTTTTTTCTTTTGCTATGGCATATAATTGAGCTAAGTTTGTATTTTTAATTTTTTCAGTGTTAAATAATGGTGCAAATAAAATTTTTTGATTATTATTTTTTAGTATTAAAAAATTTGTATGCTTTGTAATGTTATAGTTGTTATTTAACAATTTTTCAAAGTAATTTATAGTTGATTTTTGTGTGCTAAAACTTAACTGTAATGCGCAATTTTGTGCTAGCTGTTTTTGTTTTTTTGATAACTCGGTTTTTTTAATTTTTTTAGATTTTACAAAAAAATATATAAAAATTAATAAAAAAGTAGCAAAAATACCTATCAAAATTGACAATATTATGTTTTTAGTATAAAATTTTATCCAACTAAAAAGTAATATAAATACAAATAAAGTTATCAAAATACAATCAATAATATCTGAAAGTTTAGTTTTTGTCATAATATTCTCCATTTTTCTTTTTTAATTGTTGACATTTTTTAAATGTCTATGCAGTGTTTATTTGACTTTTCAAGTTTTGGTTGATATAATTAAAAAGAATGAATATTAGCAGTTGGTAAATGCTGAAAGTAGTTCAAACAAATAATTAAGGAGTAATGTTTATGAAAACAGAACAAATAAGTGAATATCGCAGTTTGGCAATTGATATTGCTAAAATTTTAGATGAGAAAAAGGCTTCTGATATTGTTATGATAAATGTTGCTCATTTAAGTAGTTTAGCTGATTGGTTTGTAGTTGCTACTGCATTAAACACAACTCACGCAAAATCTTTAACTGATGAACTTGAAGAAAAGTTAAAGTTATCAAACATTAAACCTTTTCGTCGTGAAGGTGTTGGTGAATGGTGTGTTTTGGATTATGGTGAAGTTATTGTTCATATATTTACACAAGAAACTAGAACCTTTTATCATTTAGAAAAGTTGTGGAATGATGGTAAAAATGTTTTTACTTTATCTGGCATAGATAAAGTTTTGGAAAAAGAAAAGAAAAAAGCAGAATTAGAAGAAAAGAAAAATTTAAAAAGTCAGATAAAATTAAAACAGAAGATTGAAAAAGAAGGCGCAAAAGAAGAAAAAGCATCTAAAAAATTAGCTATAAAAACAGCGAAAAAAGAAAATAAAAAATCTGATTCAAAAAATTTTGAAGATAAATAATATTAAGTAAAAAAGATAAGTATGGAATTTATATCAAACAGTTTAGAAGATACGGTAAAATTTGCTAAAATTATAGCATCAAAATTAAAGAAGGGTAATATTATCCTTCTTTTTGGTGATTTAGGTTCGGGTAAAACCACTTTTACAAAATCTTTAGCAAAAGAATTAGGTGTTAAAGAAATTGTTACAAGTCCCACTTTTACAATTATGAATGAATATGAAGGCGTGGTGCCTATTTATCATTTTGATATGTATAGGATTGAAACTTTATCTGAAATAGAAGAATTAGGGTTTAGTGATATTATAAATAGTGGTGAAGGTATTTGTATTATAGAATGGCCAGAGTGTTGTATTGAAATTTTACCTAGTGACTGTATTAAAATTAAAATTAGTACACTTGAAACAAATACCCGCAAGTTTGAAGTGGAGGGAATATGAAAGTTTTATCTTTGAACACCACAGGAATAGGTACACAAATTTCTTTAATTAATGATGGAAAAGAATTTTTTGTTGATGCTGGTTTTTCTAAACATAGCGAAACATTGTTTCCATTACTAGAAAATTTGCTTGTAAAAGCAAATACAACTATAGATAATCTTGATTTTGTTGGAGTTGTTATTGGGCCTGGTTCTTTTACTGGTATTAGAATTGGTTTGGCAGTTGCTAAAACTTTTTGTTATGTTAAGGGCTGTAAATGTGTTGGCGTAAACTCGTTGGAAGTTTTAGCATATAATATTTTTAATCGTAAAGATAAATGTGAAAAACCTGTTTGCTCAGTAATCAATGCTGGTGCAGATATGGTTTATTATCAAATTTTTGAAAGCAAAAACAATAAATTGATAGCTATTTCTGAACCAATGTTGAGTAAGTTTAAACATTTTTCGGGTTATATACATTCTGTATATAGTGATGAAGTTGAATTTGTATATTGTAATAATAATGAAAAAAATAGTTGGGCAGATTTTATTGTAGAGTCAGAAAATTTTACACCTCAAAGTTTAAATAAATGTGTTTTAAACAAAATTGAGGAAAACAAATATGACACATTTGAAAATATTGCTCCTTTATATTTAAGAACTAGTCAAGCCGAAAAATTAATTTATAAAGAAGATGAAATAAAAATAATACAAGGAACATTAAATGATATTGATGTTTTATGCGAAATGGAAAGTCAAGATGACCCAATTGATTTGCAATGGAGCAAAACTTCTTTAGAACAAAGTTTTGAAAATAAAAGTTATAAATGTTGGATTTTAAAAAGTAAAGAAAAAGCTTTAGGATATGTTTCAATAATAGATTTAACTGATGAATATGAAATTTTACGAATAGTTGTTTTAAAAAATGCTAGGTTACAAGGGTTGGGAATGAAGCTTTTAAATTTTGTGTTTGAACAAGCTCAAAACAACAATGTAAAAAATGTTTTGCTTGAAGTTAATGACCATAATTATCCTGCCTTATCACTTTATCAAAAAATGGGCTTTGAGAAAATTGGTGAAAGAAAGCAGTATTATTCCAAAAGAGAAAATGCAATTTTGATGAAAAAAGTTTTATAGGAGTAATATGTTAGTTCTTCCAAAAACTGATTTTTTAATAAAAGGTGAAGGGAAAATTGTTCTATTTCTTCATGGTTGGGGAAGTAATAAGGAAAGTTTTAATGGAGTTGTAAAAACTTTATGCAATTTTTATAAATGTGTTTGCCTAGATTTTTGGGGATTTGGAAGAAGTGAAACACCTAATTTTGTTTGGTCTGTTGATGATTATGCAGAGGCAGTTTTAATGTTTTTAAACAAATTAAAAATTGAAAAATGTTATGTTGTAGCTCATTCTTTTGGTGGAAGAGTTGCAATAAAACTTTTGGAAAAAACTAATAAAATTGAAAAATTAGTGTTGGTTGACAGTGCAGGTATTAGAAGAAAGTTAAATATTTTTGAAAAAATAAAAATAAAACGCTTTAAAAAATTAAAAAATATGGTAAACTTAGGATATAAAAATCCAAAGTGTCTTGAAAAATTTGGTTCACAAGATTATAAAAATCTTAGTGGAGTGATGAAAAAAGTTTTTGTAAAAGTTGTAAATGAAGATTTAACTGAAAATATAAAAAAAATAAAAATACCTACTAAACTTATCTGGGGGAAAAATGATAAACAAACATCACTTAAAATGGCAAAACAATTTTTTAAATATATTGACAATAGTTCTTTAAATATAATTAAAGGTGGTCATTTTAGTTTTGTTGATGATGAAGTAAACTTTTGTAAAATATGTTTACAGTTTTGGGGGGAATATGATTGAATTTTGGTCTGTTGAGAATGTGGATTTATGGATAGGGCTTGGCTTAGCAGTTATAAATGCTGTTCTTTTATGCTTTGAAGGATATAAATTTATGCAAATAATTCAACTAAGTGGATATCATATTAGAGGATACTTTGATTGGTTAAAAAATACCAGAGCGAAATATTTTGTAAGATTAGTAATGCTTGCTTTATTGAGTTCTGCTGCTATGATTGTTACAAATGCCATATTTAATGCTCATTTGGATTATTTAGCATATATAGGTTTAATTGTTTATTTTGCATTGTCAATTTTTTTTATAAAAAATGTTTATTCCGCACCTAAAAAAACCCCTTTAAAAATGACCAATAGAATGACTCGTAGTATGATTTTACTTTTTGTAGTTAACTTTATTGTGTCTTTTGGATTAATTATTTTATCCTCAATGTTTATAGATATTTATAGATTTGGTGCAGTTGCTTTAACTCCAATTGTATTACCAGTGATTGTTCCGTTTGTTCATTGGATTATGAAACCAATTGAAAATATGATAAACAAGAAATATATTTATCAGGCAAGAAAAAAATTGAAAGATTACCCAAAACTTATAAAAATTGGAATTACGGGAAGTTATGGAAAAACAAGTGTTAAAAATTTTTTATACACAATTTTAAGTGAAAAATATAATGTTTGTGTAACACCTATGAACTATAACACTCCAATGGGAATTACAAAAACAGTTATACAATTTTTATCTCCTGGACATCAGGTTTTGATAGCTGAAATGGGAGCAAGACAATTGGGGGATATTAAAGAGTTATGTGAAATTGTTGAACCTAAATATGGTATTGTTACTTCAATTGCCGAACAACATCTTGCCACTTTTAAAACAGTTGAAAATATAGTAAAAACTAAAAGTGAATTACCAGAATATTTAGGTGAAAGCGGTTTTTGTGTTTTTAATATTGATGATTCAACAATTTCTTCAATATATAAAAAATTTAAATGTGAAAAAACTTGTGTATCAATTTTAAATAATAGTAATGCAAGTGTTTGGGCTGATAATATTGTTACAACAACTGATGGAACAGATTTTTCATTGCATATTGAAAAAGAAAAAATTGATTGCCACACTAAACTTTTAGGAAAACATAACATTTCAAACCTTGTTATGTGTGTGCCTTTGGCTTTAAAGTTAGGATTATCGGTTGAACAAATTAAAAAAGGTATTGAAAAGTTAAATTCGGTGGAACATCGTTTGCAAATGATAAAAGCTGAAAATGATGTTACTATTTTGGATGATGCTTATAATGCAAGCATTGAAGGAAGTACACAAGCATTAGAAGTTTTATCAATGTTTAAAGATAGAAGAAAAATTATAATAACCCCTGGATTGGTTGAACTTGGGAAAATTGAACGACTTGCAAACTATGAATTCGGTGAAAGAATGGCTTCTGTAGCTGATTTAGTTGTAATAGTAAATAAACAACATTATTTATCTATTAGGCAAGGATTACTAGATAAAAATTTTGATGAAAATAAAATTTTACAAGCACAAACTTTTCAAGATGCACAAAAAATTATATCTGAATTAATAATGAAAGGTGATATTATTTTATGGGAGAATGATTTGCCAGATAATTACACTTAAAAGAAGCAATATGTAAACTATTTGCTTCTTTTTTCATATATCATTTTTAAAAGGGTGGTGAAAATTATGAAGACAATAGCAGTAATTTTTGGTGGTAAATCAGTAGAACATGATATTTCTATAATCACAGGAATGCAAACAATTAAAAATTTAAGTCCCGCATATAACATAATACCTATTTATATTACCAAACAGGGGGAATGGTGGACTGGGGATAATTTAAAAAATTTGGAATTTTACGAATTATTTAATGCTAAAAAATTAAAGAACTGTTTTTTCAAAGCTCCACATTCAGAATTATTTATAGTTAATAAAATGTTTATAAAAAAAGTAAATATAAATGCAGTAGTTATGTGTATGCACGGTAGCAATGGTGAAGATGGAAGTTTGCAAGGATTGCTTCAACTTTGCAATATTCCTTTTACAAGTTCGGGTGTTAGTGGTTCGGCAATTGCAATGGATAAGGTTATTTGTAAAAGTGTTTTAAAAAGTTTAAAAATTCCAACACCTAGATTTTATTGGTTTTTTTCAAAAGAATTTGAAAATGATAAAAACAAATATATAACTAACATAAAAAGATATGTCGGATTTCCAGTTATTGTGAAACCTGCAAGATTAGGAAGTAGTGTTGGTATTTCTAAATGCAAAAATGTTCAAGAACTTTTAGAAGCTGTTAATTTTGCAAGTCATTTTGATAATAAAATTATTGTTGAAAAAGCTATTGAAAATTTTTCTGAAGTGAATATAGCGTGTATTGGTGACGGTATTAAAATTGAATGTTCAATTTTAGAAAAAGTAGAAGTGAAAGGTGATTTTTTAAATTTTGATGATAAATACTTAAATAAAAAAGTAAAAAGGGAAATAGATTGCGAATTAGAAACAAATGTAAAAAATCAAATTGAACATTATGCTAAAAAAGCTTTTAAAGGATGTGATTGTTTTGGTGTTTTAAGAATGGATTTTTTTATAGACGATAAGGGAAAAGTATGGTTGAATGAAATAAACACAATACCTGGTTCTTTGGCTTTTTACTTATGGAGAAAAAATGGATACACTTTTGGAAGTATGTTAAATAAATTAATAAATTTGGCAATTATAAGAAGAGATGAAAGTTTGAAACTTGACTATGTTTTTAATACAAAAGCTGTTGTGGAATTTGCAAAAATTAAAAACAACAAAATGAATAAATAAACATTTTATGAATATTTATTCATATTTAATTTAAGTTTTTCAATTAATTCAAATATCATTTCATTTTTCAATTTAAAATTTTCACAAAGGTGCAATAAAAAACATATTTGCTGTTTAGTTAAGCATAAATTTTTAAAAGTAAAGTTTTTATCTATTATAATACCACCATTTCTACCATTAACAGTAATAATAGGAAAGCCACACGCTGAAAGATAATCAACATAGCGATAAATGGTTCTTTTGCTTATTTCATATTTTTCTGCAAGGTGGGTTGCTGTTGTTTTTCCTTTTTGCATAAGTTCGAAAGCTATTGCGATGATAGTAAATGTCATTTGTTAATTTGTCCTTTATTTATTAATTTAAGAATAATATAACACAATAAATTTAAAAAGTCAAACATATGTTCTAATTTTTAATAATAAAAACAAGCATAATTTTATGCTTGTTTTTTTGTGAAATTGCATATATATTCAAAAATTTTTTGTAATGCATTTTCATTGGAATTTTTAATCATTGCTTCTTTGAATTTTTGTTTATTTTCAATTAAAATGTTTAGTTTATTTTTTAATAATGTATTTGTTAATTCATCTTCTAAAATTGCTAAACCATAATTATGTTTTTCAAAGTAAAGCGCATTTTGAATTTGGTCACCTCTACTAATTTTTTTACTTAAAGGAATTATTATCATAGGAATTTTCAAAGCAAAAAGTTCCCATATTGTGTTTGAACCTCCTCGAGTTATTGCAAAATCTGAAATATTGAAAAGTTCTTCTATTTTATCATAATATTCCATTTGAATGTAATTTTTTGAAGTTATACTTTTGTTTAGTTTATTTTTACCGGTTAAGTGTATAATGAAAAAATTATTTGTAAGGTAATTAATGTTTTCCCAAACCATATTATTTATTTTTTCTGAACCCAAACTTCCTCCAATTATTAATAATATTGGAACATTATTTTGAATGTTTAGTTGTTCTTTAATTTTTGATTTATTGCATATAAAAATATTTTCTTTTACTGGAGACCCAACATAAATACCATTTTTTAATAAAGATGCGGTTTGAGGGAAGGTTGTTAAAATACAGTTTGCTTTATTTTTAGAAATTCTGTTTGCTAGTCCTAATGAAAAATCACTTTCATGCATAACTATTGGTATTTTATGTTTACTTCCAGCCCAAACTACAGGAACACTTACAAACCCTCCTTTACTAAATATTACATTAGGTTTTATTTCTTTTATAAGTTTTTCAGCCTCTTTTATTCCTTTATGAAGTAAAAATGGGATTTTTAAGTTGCTTAATGTAAATTTTCTTGCAAATTTTACTGTTGTTATTGGATAAAACTCAATTTCTGGATAAGATTGTATCATTTGTTTTTCCATTCCATTAAAACTGCCGATGTAAACAATTCTGTTAAAATATGTTTTTAGTTTTGGTAGAAGTGCAATATTAGGCATAATGTGTCCTGCTGTTCCACCACCTGTTAATATAATAGTGTTCATATTACTCCTTTAATAGTAAATTATGCCCAATTTTTATAAAATATTTTAAAAAGTTTATTAAAAAAGGAAATAATCTTTTTGATTTTTGTTGAAATTATGATAGAATAAAGTATATATTAGCAATTTTAAAAAGCGAGGTTTATTAATTTGGCAAAACAAGAGAAGACTTATGATTCAAAAGATATTGTTATTTTGGAGGGGTTAGATGCTGTTCGTATGCGCCCTGGAATGTATATTGGAACTACGGGGTTGAAGGGGTTACACCACATTCTTTGGGAAATTGTTGATAATAGTATTGATGAAATTTCTAATGGTTTTGGAAACAAAATAACTGTAACTTTATATGAAGATGGTAGTGCTGAAGTACAAGATGATGGAAGAGGTATTCCAGTTGATATTCACCCACAAATGGGTGTATCTGGTGTTGAGGTTGTTTTCACTCAATTACATGCAGGTGGAAAATTTGGTGATAATAACTATAATTATTCTGGTGGTTTACACGGAGTTGGTGCTTCTGTTACTAATGCCTTATCAAGATGGCTTGATGTTACTGTTTGTCGAGATGGCAAAAAATATGAAATGCGTTTTGAAAGTATAGAAAAGAAAGGTAAAATTAGCAGTGGTGTACCTGTAAAACATTTAAAAATGATTGGAGATACTGATGAGTTTGGTACAAAAGTTCGATTTTTACCTGATGACCGAGTTTTTGAAGATTGTACTTTTAGTGCTGAAATAATTTCAAAACGATTACGAGAATTGGCTTTTTTAAATAAAGGTATTGAAATTGTTTTTGTTGATATGACCAAAACTAGAAATGGAAATCCTTTTAAACAAGTATATAAATATTCAGGTGGTTTACGAGATTTTGTTATATATCTTAATACAAACAAAAATATTGAAAATGTTGAACCAGTTTATATTGAGGGTAAGTCTGATTTAGTTGAGGTTTCGTGTGCTTTTCAATACACTGATTCTTATACTGAGAATGTTTTTAGTTATGTTAATAACATACCAACAAGTGAAGGTGGTACGCACGAAACAGGTTTAAAAAGTGCAATTACCAGAGCTTTTAATGATATGGGGCGTCGTTTTAATATTATCAAAGATAAAGAACAAAATCTTTTAGGTGAAGATTACCGTGAAGGTATGACTTTAGTTTTGGCAATAAAAATGAGAAATGTTCAATTTGAAGGACAAACCAAAACAAAGTTAGGAAATCCAGAAATAAAAAATGAAGTTGAAAATATAGTTTACAATCAGTTGGTAACTTATTTTGAAGATAATTCTAATAAAAACACATTAGAATTGGCTTTAAAAAAAGGAAAAGCAGCAGCAAAAGTTCGTGAAGCTGCAAGAAAAGCAAAAGAAATAACTCGGCAAAAAAATAGTATTGAAAGTTATAATTTAGTTGGAAAACTTAGTAGTTGTACAGGTAAAACTGCTGAAAATAATGAATTGTTCATAGTTGAGGGTGACTCGGCTGGTGGAAGTGCAAAGCAAGCAAGGGATAGATATTTTCAAGCTATTTTACCATTACGAGGAAAGCCACTTAATGCTGAGAAAAAAAGGCTTGCTCAAGTTTTAGCAAATGAAGAGATAAGAACTATAATAAGCGCATTAGGAACTGGAATTGGAGAAGATTTTGATATTACGTCATTAAAATATCACAAAGTTATTATTTTATCAGATGCAGACCAAGATGGTGCGCATATCAGAGCAATTTTAATAACATTCTTTTTCAGATATATGAAAGAATTGGTTACTAATGGTCATTTATATATTGGTTTACCACCACTGTATAAAGTTCAAAAAAAAGAAAAAGTAGAATATGTTTATAGTGATGCTGAACTACCTGGGGTTTTAGAAAAATTTGGAAAAGGTTATAGTTTACAGAGATATAAAGGTTTAGGTGAAATGAATCCTGAACAATTATGGCAAACCACTATGAATCCAAAAGAAAGGTCTTTATTGCGTGTTACGGTTGATGATGCTGCAAATGCAGATTTAATGATAACTACCTTAATGGGTGATAATATTGAGGCTAGAAAACTTTATATAAGTGAACATGCAAACTTTAATAAGGAAGATAGCTTTACTGCAAATTAGGATAGGTGCTTATGAAAGAAAATGATGAAGTAATGATTAATGATAATAAAAACAATGAAAAAGATGAAATTGTTGCTGGTGGAATTATTAGTAAATCTTTAGATGAAGTTTTGCATGATAGTATGATTCCATATAGTGAATATGTAATCTTAGACCGAGCATTACCTAGAATTGAAGACGGATTAAAACCTGTTCAGCGAAGAATACTTTACACAATGCTTGAATTAGGGTTAGAACCAGATAAACCATATAGGAAATCTGCTCGTATTGTTGGTGACTGCTTAGGTAAATATCACCCACACGGTGATACTTCTATTTACGATGCTATGGTGCGTATGGCTCAAACACACAATATGCGTGACATTTTAGTTCAAGGACACGGTAATTTTGGTTCTAACGATGGTGATGGTGCTGCTGCTATGCGTTATACAGAAGCTAAATTGGCACCATTAGCTATGGAATTATTGCGTGATTTAGAAAAAGATACAGTTAAATGGAGTTTGAATTTTGATGATACATTAAAGGAACCAGAAATGCTACCTGGTCGTTTTCCTAATTTGCTTGTAAATGGTTCAACTGGTATTGCAGTTGGCTTAGCTACAAACATTCCTCCACACAATCTTGGTGAAGTTATTGATGCTGTTGTTGCTTATATTGATGACCCTAAAATAAGTTTAAATAATTTAATGCATTTTATAAAGGGGCCAGATTTTCCAACTGGTGCAAATATGATTTTAAATGAAATTGATAAAGCATATTCAACTGGTAAGGGAAAAATAACTTTAAGGGCAAAATATCATATTGAAGAATCGAAGGGCGAAAGAAAGAATATTGTTATAACCGAATTTCCATATCAGGTTAATAAAGCAAAATTATTACAAACAATTGTTGAGTTAAGAGAAGAAAAGAAAGGTGTTCTTTGGGACATTGCAGATGTTAGAGATGAAAGTGATAGGCAAGGTATTCGAGCAGTAATTTCGGTTAAAAAAGATGGTAATCCAAAAGCAATTATAGATATGCTTTTGAAATCAACAGATTTAGAGTGTTCTTTTGGTATAAATATGGTTGTTATTGCTGGTGGAAAACCTAGGACATTAGGTCTTAAAGAAATTATAGCTTATTATGTTAATTATCAAAAAGAAATAATTTTGCGTCGTAGTAAATATGATTTAGCGGTTGCAAAAGACAGGTTGCATATATTACAAGGCCTATTAATTGCAATAAAAAATATTGATGAAGTTGTTGCAATAATTAAAAAAGCTAGTTCTCCAGTTGATGCAAAAGTTAAATTGAAAGATAGATTTATGCTTTCAGAAAAACAAGCACAAGCTATTTTAGATATGCGTTTAGCAAGATTAACTAATTTGGAAGTAAATAAAATAACAAATGAAATTGCTGAATTGGAATTAAAAATTAAACATTTAACTGCTATTATTAACTCAGTTGCTTTACAACTTCAAATTGTAAAAGAAGAATTGCTTGAAATTAAAAAGAAGTATCGTACACCAAGAAAAACTCAAATTATAAGTCAAAAAGATACAGAAGTTTTAGAGACAATAGATTTAGATAAGCCAGAAGAAATTGTTGTTTGTGTAACTGCTCAAGGTTATTTAAAAGCAGTTGCTAAAAAAGATTATTCAAGCGCAAATAAAACCTTTAAAGAAGGTTCAAAATTGAGTCAGGTTCATACAATAATTTTAAATGCAATGACAGATGAAACTTTATTGGCATTTACTGATAAAGGTTATTGTATAAAACTTGATGCAAAGTCTATACCAATTTGTAAATATCGTGATAAGGGTATAAATCCAAGGGAGGTATTTGCTGAATTTGGATTAGATGAGCATATAATAGCTATTGTTCAAGCAAGGTTTGATAAACAAGATTTATTGTTCTTCACTCAACAAGGCTTTGTAAAAAGAACTGCTTTTAAAGATTATGATGTTCAAAAATCATATTTTCAAGCTGTTAAAATTCGAGATGATGACAAAGTTGTTGCAGTGGTGTTTGATGAAGAAGCTAGTGATATGATATTTGCTACTGAACAAGGTCAAGTTTTGTTTGCATTTAAAAATGATGTTCCAGCACAAGGTAGAATTAGTGGTGGTGTTAGAGGAATTAATTTATATGAAGGTGATAAAGTTATATATGCTGGAATAACAAATGATGAGGGCGAACTTGCAGTTATCACTGAGTTGGGATATATGAAACGAGTTATTATTGCACAAATAGATAAATTACCACGGTATAGAAAAGGTGTGAGATTATTAACTATGGGTGCAAAAGATAAAGTTAAATTTGTTTATCATTGCACTTTCCCTGAAAATTTTGTTGTGGAAACAGAAAATACTTTATTTACTTTTGATAGTGAATCTATTGCTATTGAAAACAGAGCTACAAAAGGAAAACAAATGTTTAAAGAAAAGGGAAAAATTATTTCTGTTTATAATAATAATGTGTAAATTTGTTTAAAAAGAAGTTAAGAATAACTTCTTTTTTATTTTTAATATGTTCTAAAAACTGGCATTATTTCATAAAAATAAATAGGAGGCATAGTTTTCGACAAGAAACGATTTTTATTTAATTTTTATTCCAAAATATGTCGTTAATTTGCAACTATAATTTAAAAAAAATAAATTACAATTGGAGAGTAGTCCAAAATATGAAATTTTTAATATTAAAAAAAACTACACTTGCATTTTGTTGCGTGATTATAATTGCTTGTATTTTATTGGCTGTTCCAATGGGTGAAAATGTGGCAGCATCTGTATTTTTTGGCGATGATTTAAGGAAAGTACCTGTTTATTCTGTTCAAACTGAAGAAAAAACTGTAGCAATTTCTTTTGATGCTGCTTGGGGTGCAGATAAAACAGAAGGTATTATGGACATTTTAAAACAGTATAATGTAAATGCTACATTTTTTTTGGTTGGATTTTGGGTGGAAAAATATCCAGATATAGTTAAAAAAATTTATGATAATGGTTTCGAAATAGGTAATCATAGTAATACGCACCCAGATTTTACAAAGTTAAGCAAAGAACAGATAGAATTAGAACTTACTACATGTAATGAATTAATAAAAAAAGTTGTAGATACTGATGTAAAATTGTTTAGGTCACCATTTGGTGCATACAATAATACAAGTTTAGAAGTTGCCAACAATTTGGGGCTTTTACCAATACAATGGGATGTTGATTCACTTGATTGGAAAGGTATAAGTGCAAAAGAAATATCAAGTCGTGTTTTGTCGAAAGTTAAAAATGGCTCAATTATTTTATGCCATAATAATTCAGACCACATACTTGATGCGTTACCAATAATTTTGGATAGATTAATAATGCAAGGTTATAAAGTTACCAGCGTTGGGCAATTGGTAGCATTTGATAACTATGAAATTAATCGTGCCGGTGTGCAGATAAAAAAGTAAAATAAACAGGAGAGTAAAAATGAATTTTGAATTGTCTTTAAATAATAAGGTATATTTATGTGGCGAAGTGGTATGTGAGCCAGTTTTTAGCCATGAAATTTATGGAGAAGGTTTTTACGATATAAATTTAAAAGTGCAAAGATTATCTGAACAATCTGATATAATACCTATTACAATTTCTGAAAGATTGTTTGCTGAAAAAAATTTAACTGTAGGTTCTACAATAGCTGTTTTGGGACAGTTTAGAAGTTACAATAAAATTGTAAATGGAAAAAGTAAATTAATTTTAACAGTTTTTGTTCGTGAAATTTGTGAGCCAATAAAAAACTTAAATTCTAATATAATTGAATTAACAGGTTATGTGTGTAAAGAACCAGTGTTCAGAACCACTCCATTTAAGCGTGAAATTTGTGATATGTTAGTTGCAGTAAATCGTGCATATAATAAATCAGATTATCTTCCTTGTATAGCTTGGGGGCGGAATGCTCGTTTTGTAAGTGAGTTAAGTATTGGAGAAAAAGTTTATCTTACAGGAAGAATTCAAAGTAGACAATATCAAAAAAAAGTTGAAAATAATGAAATAGAAATCAGAACAGCTTTTGAAGTTTCTATTAATAAAATTTCGACCGAAAATAATATTGAAAAGATATTAGATTTACCAATTGATAAATTAGATGTTGAAATGCCAGTTAATCATAATTATAGCGTTTTTTAATTAAAAAGTTCAGGTGAAATTTGCTTGGACTTTTTTATTTTTTATTGCGATTGTTAAATTTTAATGTTATAATACCTAAAAAATAAAAGAAGAAAAGATTATGGAAGTTGAGTTGTTAGCACCTGCTGGAGATATGCAATCATTTAAGGCGGCAATATTTAATGGTGCTGATGCAGTATATTTAGGATTAAAAGATTTTAATGCACGGGCAAAAGCTGAAAATTTTACAACGGATAATATTGCTGAAGTGGTACAAATGGCACATTTATTTAATTGTAAAGTTTTTGTAACTGTTAATACACTAGTTAAAAATTGTGAAATCGAACAGTTTTTAAATATGGTAAAAAGTGCAGTATTAGCAAAAGTTGACGCTTTCTTAGTGCAGGATTTTGGTGTTGCAAAAATTTTAAAAAGTTGTTTTCCTAATATTTGTTTGCATTCAAGCACTCAAATGGGAATTCATAATTTGCAAGGTGCAAAGATGGCTGAAAAGCTTGGTTTTAGTCGTGTGGTGCTTTCTAGAGAAACAAAACTTGAAGATATTATTGATATTAAAAAGAATACAAATCTTGAAATTGAATATTTTGTTCAAGGTGCTCTTTGTGTTGCTTTTAGTGGCAATTGTTATTTTAGTGCTTTATGTTCAGGTGAAAGCGGAAACAGGGGAAGGTGTAAACAATATTGCCGTATGGTTTATAATTCACAGTTTAAAAACGAAATATTAAAGCAAGGCTATTTGTTATCTCCAGCTGATTTGTGTTTAATTAAAAATTTAAAATTATTGATAGATGCAGGTGTTAAAAGTTTTAAAATTGAAGGAAGATTGCGAAGAACAGGTTATGTTGCTCAGGCTGTAAAATCATACAGAAAAGCTATTGATTATATTTATAAAAATAAAGAATTAGATTTTGAAAATGAAATTTATAAATTAAAAAAAGTTTTTAATCGTGGTAATTTTAATTTTGAATCATACTTGAAAAATGGTGTACCTAATAATATAATTTATACATCTGTTCAAAATCATTTAGGAATACCTATAGGTACTGTTGAAGATGTGAAACCATTTAAGAATTTGTATAAAGTAATTATAAAAACAACACATCAAATTAATAATGGTGATGGGTTGAAATTTTTTGAAAACAATTTAGAGCAACTAAGCATTGGTGTGGGTAATGTTGATAAAATAAAAAATGATTTATATTGTGTGTATACAAAACATCAAATAAAACCTGGTTGGGTGGTTAATTTAATTTTAGATTTCAAAACAGAAGAAAACTTGATAAATATCAAAAAAGAAATTGGTTGCAATGTGAAGGTTTATGCAAAACAAAACAATGCTTTAAAAGTTGTAATACAAAGCGCTAATGTTACAATTGAAAAACAAAGTGAATTTATTTGTCAAAAAGCAAAAAATTGCGTTACTTCGCAAGATGAAATAATAACTCAGTTTAGAAAAACAGGGGATACATATTTTAATATTGAAACTTGTATTGTTGATACTGATGGTGTGTTTATTCCAAAATCTGTTTTAAATGAATTAAGAAGAAATGCTTTAGAACTTCTAAAGCAAAATATAATTAAAAATAATACAAGTTCAATAGCTACTTGTAATGATTTAATGATTGATACAATTACAAAAAAACAACCACAAAAAATGAAAAATAAATATAAAAATGTATATATTTTTGATAATTTTGAAATTTTTAATAAAAATATAACTGTTCAAAATTCTGATTTGTTTGTATTTGCTCCATCTGAATTTAACAAAGATTTGGCTTTAAAAATAAAATCATTTCATAATAAAAACTTAAAAATAAATTTAGGAATTTTATTACCTATAATTGCTAACCATAAAGATATTTTAATTATTGAAAAAATTATAAATTCAAACAAACATTTGGTATTAGTGGCTAACAATATTTATGGTTTGTATTATTTAGAAAAAGGGTTTGATGTTTTTGTTGGAACTGGGTTAAATATGTTCAACAATTTTTCTGAAAGTTTTTTTGCTGAATTGGGTTGTTGTGGTGGAGTTGTTTCTGTTGAGCAATCAGTTAATGATTTTAATGTAAATGAAAACACAGTTTATTCTTTTGGTGATTTTGCATTAATGACATTTTGCCATTGTCCTTTTAAAACTGTTTATAATAATACTTGTAGTAATTGTAGTTATAAAGAAAATTTGACTTATGTTGATAAAAATGCTAAATATAAAATTCGTCGATATAAAATTTCTCAATGCTATTTTGAATTATTAAATAGCAACACTATTAACAACTTAGGTAAACATAATTATAATAAATATTTAGATTTAAGAAATTTTGACAATGAACAATTTAATATAATTGAATGCTCTAAAATAAATAAAGAGTTTAAATTAAACAATTCGGTGTTAGGTTGTATTTTTAACTCGGTAAAATAAAATAAGTTTTAGCTTATCTAAAACTTATTTTATTTTTCTTTAATTTGAACTGGTTCTGTTTCCTTTAAAAAATTATTAGTTTCTTTTATTAAACTATCAACATCAACTTTATGAGGTTCTCGTAATATTTTTAAAATTTCATTATGACTTTTATTTTTTAACATATATCCCATAATTGTGTGAGCATAGCGATAGCAGTTTTTAATCTGATAAAAATTTTTTGTTAATTCTTCAGCGGTACAATCAATATGGTTAATATAATAAGGCTGTTTTGCAAGTTGTGTAGCTATTCCTTCCATAATTAATGCAGGCATTATATTTTTATTTAATAAAATTTCTTCATGACAAACATGAACAAATTCGTGCGTAATGGTTTTTAAATAGTCGTTAAAATCACAGTTGTGGTGGTTGTCTGCTTGTTTATAAAGCTCTAACGATAAAATATGAACATTTCCCATTTCTGCGCTTGCAACATTCCAAGATTTATATCTTTGTGGATATTTACCATTTTTAGTGCGAAAATTAATAAAATCTTGTAAGTCGTGATAAATGATAATATTTAGTTTTTTGGATAATTTTTTAATTTCAAAAAAGTTTAAAATAGGTTTACTTATACTTTCTAAATTTTTTGTAATTTCATTTATTAATAATTCATCTTTTTCGTCATATTCAATTAAAAAATTATTACTTTCAAACTTCATTTTTTTATCCTTATTTTTTAATTATAATTTAAACTATTCAACTAATTTGTTTTTATTTTTCTTATGAATTCTTGCTCCAATGCAAATTATAATTATTGCAATTAAAAGGGTGGAAGCCATTAAAATTATTCCAATTAATTGCGTTGTTGAAAGTGTTCCGTCATTTAAATTTGTTGATTGAGTATATCCCACAAAAACAATATCATCATTAAGCCAATATATTTTTGAAACACCGTTTGTTGTACTTTCAATTTGAACTTTGGTGTTTTTATTTAAAGTGTAAGATTTTATTGAAAGAGAATAGTCTGAATATATTTGAATATCATTTTTGGTTTCAGCATTTCCTACAAAAATTCTATCAAGCGGTTTAATTAAAACATCAATAACTGAGTTTTTATCAACATAGCCTATAATATCCCCATATTGTATTGCGTAAAAATCAACATTATTATTATCCGTTGGATAAACCGTTGAAGATAAAACGGTAAAAATAGGTGGTTCATTTTGTGATATTTTTTTAATTGTTGTAATTATAACTTCGTTATCATTATCATTTAATAAGCTTGAAGGATATCTATATATTGCAGTATTTGTAAAGATTGGCGAAACTTGATTTGGTCCAATTTGTTTTTCTGTTGTTTTAGATACATCTTCTTTTAAAACATATCCAGTTAAATTTTTAGTTCCTAAACTGTTAATTAAAACAAAATCAAACATTGAGTTTTTAATTTCTTGAATCAATATCATATTACAGCTAATTTCAATTCCTGATTTGTATAAATTATTGTAAGGATAAAGTGTAATAGAAGATTTTATTGGTGTTAAACAATCTAATGTTGATGTTAAAACAAGATTTTCCCAGTCTACTACATCTTGTAAATTTTTCATTTCATTTAAGAAATTATTATTTCCATAATATATTTTTATTTCAAAAATTTCATTATCGGTAAAAGTATAAATTATTCCATTTTCAAAATCTATTGCAAAACCGTTTCCTTTAATCTTATTTTCGTTATCGGTATAAATTAAAGGTTCATCTGTGGTATTACATTTAACAAATTGTATTTGACCTGTAGCTTTTTCTATGAATAAAATCAAATTATCAAGATGGTCTGTTTTTATGTCAATTATTTGGTCATAATTTTCTAATTCAGGAATTTTGAAGCTATTATTAACAATTCCTTGTTCAATATTGTATTGAAAAATTTGGTTATTTATTGTGAACCATATATTATCGCCGTATATGTCGCAAACAATTCTGGATTTTGAATTTAATGTAAAATTTTTTAAAATATCTGATTCAGAAAAATCTGTTAATAAATAAAACCTTTCAGATTGTGATGTTTTATAAACAATGATTGAATTATTGTTAGAATTTAAAGTTAAGGCGAAAACTGTTCCATTCATACTAATTGCACAATCAAAAATGTTTTGCATTGAAATGGCATCGGCATCAGGTGAGTCATTTTGATAATAGTCTTTAAAATCAGTATTGCTATTAGCATTTTTTATTCCAAATGTTAATGAATCAGAAAAATAAAACTCTTTAGTGTAATAATTGTAAACTATATTTGTTGGATAATAGTTATCGTTAAGAAGAAGTTCATTATTGATGTCTGGATTATCTAAATCATAATATAAAATTTTACTAGGTAAGTTTTTGTCGGATACATATAAATTATTATTAACAATTGATATATCTGAAAAACTTTCTTGACCAGTTGTGAGGTTGTTGTTGATTTCAAATTTTGTTACAACTGTTGAAAAATCATTATTTGCCAAAACTGGTGTTTGATTTGGAGAAATTATTGTAAACAAAAACAATAAAAAAGCTGTTATTGAAAATAAATAAGTTCTTTTTATTACCATTTTAAACACCCCTTTGTTACAAGGGTATTATAGCAAATTTTGTTGAATAATCAAACACTTTAAAAGTAAATTTATTATTTTTGCTATTTATTTGTAAATGTGACAGACTTTGTCAGTTTAATTTGTTTAAAATAAGAACATATGTTCTAAAATTAAGAATAAAAAGTTATAATTTAGAACAAAATTATTTTTGTAAAATATTTTTCAAAAATGTGTCGCAAGGTATTGACAAATACAAAAATGTTATTATAAAATGCAAGCAGTTGGTTAAATCCAATGGCTTGTTAGTGTTATGACTTTTTTACAAAAAAGATAAATAGGAGATAAAAAATGGAGAAAAAAATTTGGGCAAAAACTGTTTTACAAGCTTATAATTATATTGGCAGGATTTGTAGAGTAATTGATAAACAGGTTTTGGAACGAAGTGCTATGTCGCATTTAAACTCATATGGTTATGATGATACTATTGCTATAACAGAAAGTGTGATAGATTTAATTGAAAGGAAAAAAGCACTTTTAATTTTAAAATTTATGGTAGAGGATAGCGTTCAGTTCTTAGATGATAATTTAAGAAAAGTTCTTGTTTTATTCTATTTTGATAGAAGAACTGTTGCTGAAATTTCCACAATGATAAAAGTTAGTCCTAGAACCGTTAATAGAATTTTGGATAAAGCGATTTTAAAATGTTTTATGCAGTTTGAAAAAAATGGATTTAATATTGATTCTTTAAAAAAATATATATTAACTGAACCTTGGTTGGTTGGTATTTATAACTCGATTGTTGAAAAATCTAGAAGACCTGATTTAAAAATTTCTTCATCTTCAAAAAAGAAAATAAATTTATATAGTATAAATACAATTTATTCAAGTAGTGTTAAAAATTATCTTTATCGTTAAATTCTAAAAATTGTTCCTGATTTTGAGGTAAAAGATTTGAGTTGTTATAAAGCTTTGCTTTTTTTGCTTTTTTGTTTGGTTTAAAAAGTAGAATTAAAATCAACAAAGCAAATATAACCAGAATTGAAATAATAATTATATTACTAGGTTTTTGAATTTCTGGAGCTAATATTTCTTGTATAGGTGTAGAATTTGCTGGTGTAGATTCACTTAAATTTTCATTATTTTCTGGAATGTTAGAAACTAATGTAGTTAATGGCGCATATATATATCCGGAAATGATACCTTGTTCAAAGCTTGTATAAGTGCAATAATACCATTCATTGCCTAAATTAGGTAAAGCATTTTGACCTGTTATTTTACCCCAAAATAAAATATTTTCAGCATTGAAAGGTATTGTACCAATATATTTTGATGTGTTGTTAGGTTGAGAAAATAAAACTGCGTTAGCAGTTCCATTAAGTTTAAAGGTAACATTATTTAAATATGGTTGTTGTGGTGTTCCGTTTACTTTTATTACTTCACTTTTTTTTACATATCCAATTAAATTATTATATTCTACTTTATAAAAATTTTCGTTTGAATTATCTATTAATTTTACAAAATAAGTTTGTGGTAATTCAAAATAAAGATTTTCATAATTTTCATCAATATTTGCTGTTCTGTAAAGAAAAGTATTTGATGATACAATTCTCAAATACTCACTAGAACTATCAGCACAAACGAATGATAAATTGTTACTATAAATAGAAACTAAAAACAAAATAGAACATAACATAATAATTTTTAAATTGTTCATATTACACCTTTAACTAAATATTATCAAACAATAATTGTATTTCTATTTGCAATTATTGTTTTTTAATGCAAAAAATAAACATAAAAAAATATAAAATGTTTTATTTTTTCGATTACAACTTCAAAAAAGGAGATAAAATGAATGAACTTAAAAATTTGGTTCAGCTTAATAAAATACAAAATGAAATACTATCAAGATTGAAAAAAGATAAAATAAAAATGTACAACAGTGGTAAAATTATTCATAAAAAACAAATAGAGTTTCATAAATGTTGTAAAAGAAATAGGTGGGTTTTTGGTGGAAATAGAAGTGGTAAAAGTCAATGTGGTGCTGCAGAAGTTGTATGGATAGCAAGAGGTAATCATCCTTATAAAAAAATAGAAAAAGCTACCGAAGGTTGGGTTGTTTCTTTGAGTCATCAAGTTCAAAGAGATGTTGCACAAGAAAAAATATTGTCTTTTTTAAATCCAGATTGGATTGACAAAATTGTTATGATTAACGGAAGAAGCGATTCTCCTATGAATGGTGTTATTGATTACATTTTAATAAAAAATATTTTTGGAACTTTAAGTAAAATTGCTTTTAAAAGTTGCGACCAAGGTCGAGAAAAATTTCAAGGTACAAGTTTGGATTATGTATGGTTTGATGAAGAACCTCCTTATGATATTTATTTAGAATGTAGAATGCGTGTGTTGGATAGATGTGGACAAATATTTGGAACTATGACACCGCTTAAAGGTTTAACTTGGGTTTACAATGAAATTTACTTAAATGAAAAAAACGATTTAGAAGTTTGGTGTATTCATATGGAATGGGCTGATAATCCTTATTTGAATAAAGAAGAATTGATTGCTCTTACAAATTCTTTAAGTTCTGAAGAGTTGGAAAGCAGAAGATATGGAAAGTTTGTGTGTAATAGTGGAATGGTTTATAGTGAATTTGATGTTAATGTTAATGTGGTTGAACCTTTTTCTGTTCCTCGCGAATGGTTTGATAATATTAGTATAGACCCTGGATTACATAATCCATTAAGTGCTCATTGGTATGCTGTTGATTATGATGAAAACATTTGGGTTATAGCGGAACATTATGCAGCATCAAAAACTGTTGAATGGCACGCAAAAGAAATTAGAAAAAAATGTGAAGAATTAAATTGGCCATTAAAAAATGGTATGGTTAATGCACTTATAGATTCTGCTGCAAACCAAAAAACATTATCTTCAACAAAAAGCGTTGCTGAATTATTTTATGAAAATGGAATAGCAGTTAATACAAAAGTAAATAAAGATTTGTTTTCTGGAATTTCAAGAGTAAAAAGTTTACTAAAATCATCATCTGGTAGAAGTAAACTTTTTATTTTTTCAACTTGTGTAAATATGATTAGAGAGTTTAAAAGCTATTGGTGGTCTGATGCAGATGTTCCAGTAAAAAAAGATGACCATTCTCTTGATGAACTGCGTTATTATGTAATGTCTCGTCCTGAGGCTCCTAATCAAACCATTGTTAAAACCGAAGTACAAAAACATAAGGAGAAATTGATGGCTAAAAATTTTATTAACAAAAACAAATATTTAAGTAGATATAAGATTAATAAGGAGATTTGATTTAAAATTGGATAATAAAATTGAAAACAAAAAACTTGCAAAAGCGCTTTTTAAAAAAGCTATGGGTTATTCTGTTGATGAAACTACTGAGGAATTTTTAGTTGATGAAAACGGAAAATTGTTTTTACAAAAGAAAAAAGTTACAACTAAACATATTCCTCCTGATATACCAGCAGCGCGTGCTTTATTAGAATATTTTTTTCAAAGTGAAAAAGATGATTTATCAAAATTGACTGATGATGAATTGTATGCTGAAAAAGCAAGACTTTTAAAAGCTATAAAACAGACCGATGAGCAAATTTTAAAATATAGCGAATAAAATGCGAAAAATATTTAATTAAAAATAAAAAAATATATAATTTATATCAATTAATTATTAAATATATAAAATATTTTTTAAATTTTGGAGGTAAAATGCGTAAAAATATAAAAACATCTAAACAAAAAACAAAAGAAGAAACAGTAAAGTTGTTGTGGGAGGATTTTAAAAAAAGGCAGGAAGAAAGAAAGCCTTTTGAAACTCAATGGCAACTTAATTTAAATTTTTTATTAGGAAATCAATATTGTGATGTAAGTGCGGACCAAATAAAGAATGATTATGAAAAACAATTTTTTTGGGAAGAGCGTGGAGTTTTTAATCATATAGCTCCTTTGGTTGAAACAAGGATTTCAAAATTAACAAAAGTAAGACCTGTTATGACTGTTGTTCCAGCTAGTGGTGATGAAGATGATTTAGGTAGTGCTAAAGTTAGTAAAAATATTTTAGATTCAGTTCAAAATAAGTTGAATATACAAAACCTAATTTCTTCTGCAACAAAATGGAGTGAAGTTTGTGGAACATCATTTTATAAAGTTGTTTGGAATGATAAATCGGGACAAATAATTGGAATGGATTCTGATGGAACTAAAATTTATGAAGGAGAAGTTGATGTGATTGTATGTTCTCCTTTTGAGATATATCCTGACAGTAATACTGCTGAAGATATTTCACAATGTAAAAGTATTATTCATGCTAAATCATATGATGCTGATATTGTTGAAAAACTGTGGAATGTTAAAGTTGAAGGTTGTGATATGGATACAATATCTTTATCTAATGTTCAACAAAATGGTGGTTTTTCAAGAAGTTTTAAAACTGCAAAAATATTTAAAACATTAAAACATAATCAGGTAATGGTTTTGGAAAAATATGAAACACCATCTAAAAAATATCCAAATGGAAGAATGTTGGTTGTTGCTGGTGATAATTTAATTTATGATGGAGAATTACCATATAAAAATTTAAAAAATGGTGAGCGAGGTTTACCTTTTGTTAGACAGATTTCTGTTGAACAACCTTCATTGTTTTGGGGAACTAGTGTTATAGAAAGAATGATACCAGTTCAAAGAGCGTATAATGCGGTTAAAAATCGTAAACACGAATTTATAAATAGATTAAGTATGGGAATTTTAACGGTTGAAGATGGCTCTGTTGATGTAGATGTTTTGGAAGAAGAAGGATTGTCGCCAGGCAAAGTTTTGGTTTATAGGCAAGGTTCAGCAACTCCTAAAATGTTAACACTAGACAATGTTCCAAGCAATTTTAGTGAAGAAGAAATTAGGTTGCAAAATGAATTTGAAAATATAAGCGGAATAACAGATTTCTTTAATTCTTCATCAATAAATTTAGATAATTTGAGTGGTGTTGCTTTGGAATTAATTATTGAACAAGAAGATGCAAGAATTTCTTCAACTGGTGAAAGTATAAATTTTGCTGTTAAAAATATTTCACAACAGATTTTAAGATTATACAAACAATTTGCTGTTTATGAAAGAATGGGGCGAATTGTTGGTAAAAATGGAAAAAGTGAATTTTTCTTTTGGAATAGAAGTGATATAACATCAGATGATATAGTGTTTGATACTGAGACTGAAGTTGGTCGTTCAATAGCGCAAAAAAGAACAATGATATTAGACCTTTTAAAATTGGGCATACTTGCAGATGAAAATGGAAAATTAACAAATTCAATGCGTAATAAAATATTGCAACTTTTAGGTTTTGGAATTTGGGAAGATGCATTAGATGAGCGTGAAATTCAAATTCAGAATGCAAGAAATGAAAATGTAAAATTTGCAACGAATGAAGATGTTGAGGTTTTAGAAATTCATAATCATGACTTACACATACAAACCCACATTAGTTATATGTTAAGTGGTGATTTTGAAAAAGATTGTTCGCGCGATGTTTTGTTAAAAGAAAAAATGTTGGAACACATAAGAGAGCATAAAAGATTTAAAAAACTTGAAATCGAGTCAGAAAAACAATTGATAAATAATGAGGTGTAATATGGAAGAAATAAAAGAAGGGGAACAACCTTTATTAAATGATGAAGGCTCCCCTGTAGGTAAGTTTAAAGATGTTGAAAGTTTAAAAATAGCATATGAAAATTTAGAAAAAGAATTTACAAAGAAAAGTCAAACTCTTTCGAATTTGCAAAAAAATTTTAAAAAAAATGAAAAAAACGATAACTTTATATCGACTTTTTCAAACAATTTGGAAAAGTCGATAAAAATTTGGGAGCAAGACGATTGGGATAATCAGGTTGAAAATTTTTTAAAAAATAATCCTAAAGCTAAAAATTTTTCAAAAGAAATTTGTGATTTGATTGTAAAAGATAAGGTTGTGCAAGAATCTTCTCAACCCCTTTTAACTGCTTGGACTAAATATTTAGAAAACAATTTTAAATCTGATGATGAGTTTATAAATGATGAGAATAATTTTTTATCTATAACTCAAAATGAAAAAGTTAAAAAGGCTATTATAAAAGAATATCTTTCAGACTTGAAAAAACATGATTTTATTCCTCCTGTTTTTTCAAAAAATGATGGTAGTGGAATTTCGGAAACGAAACCATATTCACCAAAAACTTTAGAAGAAGCAAAGGAATTAGTTAAACAAATTTTTAAATAAGGGAGATATATATGGTTACAATGACAACTGCCCAAAATGCATTAAAAGATATTTATTTAGATGTTGTAGCTAATCAACTTAATACACAAACTAATGCGTTATATAATCAAATAAAAAATTCTAATGCAGATGTTTATGGGCGTGAAGTACAAAAACTTGCA
Source organism: uncultured Clostridia bacterium (assembly GCA_944384415.1). GTDB lineage: Bacteria > Bacillota > Clostridia > Christensenellales > UBA1242 > UBA7584. The sequence continues at coordinate 30,991 of CALWTF010000018.1, forward strand.
CCATATGGAATTAACGGTGGTGTTGGTGCTGGTGATGAGGGAGGAGTTCTTCCTAAATCGGCAGAAAATAAATATGTTCTTTTTACAAGTTCATTAAAAAATTTATTTGGTACTATAGAGATTTCAGATAAAGCTATTCGTGCATCTGCTGATGATGCTGGTGCTTTTGTAAATTTATTAAATGCAGAAATGGAAGGATTGTTACAAGCTAGCAAATTTAATTTAGGTCGTATGTTATATGGAAATGGTTCAGGTTTGTTGGCTAGTATTTCTTCTGCATCAAGTACTACTAATTTAATAACTTGTAATAATGTTCAAAATTTAATTGAGGGTATGCTTATTGATATTTATTCAAGCTCTGGAACTCAAATTTCTGATTTTACTGGAATTAGAATTTTAAAAATAGATAGAAATAATAAAACTATTCAAGTTTCAAAAAATATAACATCAACTTTTCAATCAGCTGCATCTGGGGCGCAAATATATGTTCAAAACAGTAAAGATAGTGAAATTTCTGGATTGGGTAAAGTGTTTGAAACAAGTGGTTCAATTTACGGTTTAAGTAGAACTTTATATCCATGGCTTAATAGTTATCAAAAAGAAAAAACCTCATCTGAAACTTTTAATGAGATTTATTTACAAACAGCTATTGATGAGGTTTCGTTAAGAACGGGAAATGATATTAATTTTTTAGTTACTACATCTGCTGTTAAAAGAAAATTTGCTTCAACATTATTATCAAATTCTAGAAATATAGATACTACAAACTTAAATGGTGGTTATCAATCATTATCATATAATGGTATACCATTGGTTAGTGATAGATTTGTTCCAGATGGAACTATGTATTTACTTAATACAAATGATTTTGTTATGCATCAGCTTTGTGATTGGGAGTGGTTGTGTAATGAAGATGGTTCAATTTTAAAACAAAAGGAAGGATATGCAAGATATTTTGCTACATTGGTTAAATATGCCGAGTTAGTTTGTAATAAACCAGGCAGTCAATGTATGTTAACAAAACTTGCATAAAAGGAGGATTTATGGTTACTTTATCAACAGCTAATGAGGCTTTAAAAACAATGTATTTAGATGTAGTTGCTAATCAACTTAATACTAACACTCATCCATTTTTAGCAAAAATTGAAAAAACAAGTGTTGATGTTGTTGGAAAAAATGTTAAAAAATTGGTTCCTTATGGAGTTAATGGTGGTGTTGGTGCTGGAACTGAAACAGGAAGTTTACCTTCTAGTGGATATAATAATTATGTTTTGTTTACATCAACTTTAAAAAATTTGTATGGAACAATTGAAATATCAGACAAAGCACTTCGTGCATCTTCTAATGAAGCTGGTGCGTTTGTTAATTTGCTTAATGCCGAAATTGAAGGTATGTTAAGTGCAAGCAGATTCAATATGAGTAGAATGCTATATGGTAATGGAAGTGGTTTGCTTACAACTGGTGTTGCAACTAGTAGTGGTGGATACACTTTTACGGCTGAAAGCTTAAACAATTTAATGGTAGGTATGAGTGTTGATATTTATGTAAATTCAGTTTTCTCACACACAGCAAGAATTTTAAGCTGGGATTATGAATTAAACACATTAACTTTTGATGTTGCTGCAACTGCAGATATGGCTGATGAAGATAATGTAGTTTCTTTATATTTACAAGGAAGTAAAGACAAAGAAATTACTGGATTAGGTGCAATTTTTGGTGGTTCAAATTTGTATGGTTTGAATGTTTCTGACTATGAATTTTTAAAGCCAACAACAAAAACTGTTACATCTTCTAATTTTAGTATTTCATCATTAATGGAAGTAATAGATGAACTTGATGAACAAAAAGGCGCAAAAATTAATTTTATAACTGGGTCATTTGATGCAAGAAGGAAATATCAATCTTTAATAGCTAGTTCAAAACTTAATTTAGATGTTATGAATTTGGAAGGTGGATATAAAGCTATTAGCTTTAATGGTATTCCATTTATAACAGATAGATTTGTTGAAAGTTGTGAGATTTATATGTTGAATAGTGATGATTTTAAACTTCATCAACTTTGTGATTGGGAATGGATTTCAAATGATAAAGGGCAGATTTTAAAACAAAAAGAAGGTTATCCAATACATACAGCAACTTTGGTTAAATATGCTGAACTGATTTGTGATAAACCAGGTGGTCAAGGTAAATTGACAATATCTTAACAAATGGGTGAGCTAAATATAGCTCACCTTTGTTTTTAAAAGGATAAATATAATGTTAATAAAAATTTTAAGAGATGTTTTTGATATTGTGGAAAGAATTAAACAAATTGATAGTGGATATTTTATTTGTTTTAATTTAAAGAAAAACAGGTATGAAGTTCATAATTATAAACAAGCAAATACATTTTGTTTGGTTGTTCCTTATAAAAATTTAGATGCTAGAACTTTAAGTTTTGTTAGAAAAACAAAAAGAGAAAATTTTAAAAAACTTATTGCCGAAATAGATGAAAATAATAAAAAAATTGAAAATGAGGCTTTAAGAGTAATAAAAGATAAATCTGAATGGAAGTTAAAAGAAATGTTTTCTTTTGCTAATCACCGAGAAGGTGATGTTAGTTTTAATGATGCCTATTCAACAAAATGGGCTTAAAAGGAGATAGTAATGACTGTTTTAGATGTTTTAAAAATAACATGTAGAAATTTAGGACTTGAGGAATTTTTAAGTTTAACAGAATTTGGCGGTAATGAGGTTGCAACTGATGAACAAGCTTTACAAATTGAGCAATTAATTGCTTGCGTTAATGATGTGAATCAGTCAATAGCATATATGTATTTGCCTTTGAAAACAATAGAAAACATAACTATTAATAATAAAAAATTTGAATATTCAAAATTTGCTAAAACATTAATAGAAATTTTATGGATAAAAAATGCTTCAGGCTTAAAACAAAAACATACATGTTTTCCAACATTTCTAAGTTGTGAAAACGGTAGTTATACGGTTAATTATACATACGCACCTAGTTTTGTAAACAATGTAAATGATGTTTTAGATGTTCATTTTAAAATAGATGCAAGAACTATGGCTTATGGTGTTACATCTAGATATTATTTATTAAAAGGACTTTTTTCAGAAGCAAATGCTTGGGATATTAGATTTCAGCAATCTTTACTTGTGGCTTCTAGGCGTAATTCTAATATTAGAATGTATGACAGGGGGTGGTTATAATGTTTTATAATGATATACTTCCGGTTAGTAATCAAACAATTTTAAAAGTTAAGTTATCTAATTTTTCTTCAGGATTAAATACAAAAATTGAACAAAATATTTTACCTTTAAATGTTGCAACTTTGTCATACAACTTTGATTTTAATTCAGGGGCGTTAGTTCAAGGAATGGGTTTTAAGGAATTAACTATTGATGCTTATACTGAAACTGAAAGCGGGGATAAACTGTATTTTGGAGAAAAAAACCTTAATGTTCCTAGCACTGTTTCTGAGGTGAAAGCTGTATATGTTTTTAGAAGGCATCAACAGGAAAGATATAGTCCGCTTTTATTAATTTTTGCTGATAGTTATCTATATTACACATTATTTATGACTACACTAACTGAATTTATAAAAGTAAACAATTATACATTTGAAAAAACACCGATTGGAATTAATATGTATTTTTCTGATGATTATAGAATGGTTTTTTGTAGTCAAGCAACTAATGATTCACTTTCAAGTGTAGATGGTTATATGAATTTGGTTAGATATAATACTGCTCCTAAATTTTTTTCTCTTGCCGAACATGCAGGAAGATTGTTTGCCGTTGTTGGAAAAGAAAAAGATGAGCTTTGGTTTTCTGATGACACTAATCCTTGTAATTGGGTTCCTGAAGTGTTTAATGGTGGTTACATAAAAGTGGTTGATGAAAGAGGTTGTATTAATAACTTAATATCTCACAATAATTACTTATATTTGATAAGAGATTATGGAATTTCAAGATTATCGGGATTTGGTGATGAAACTGAGTTTGTAATAAAAAATTTATCATTATCTAATTCGCAAATATATGGTAAAACTGCAACTTTATGTGGTGATTATATTTTTATGTTGTGTAAAGATGGTATATACAATTTTGATGGTTTAAATATTAATAAAATAAATTTGGGGTTTGAAAGTTTATTGGAAAATGCGCCAAACCAAAATGCTGTTGGTGCTTTTTTAGATGGTAAATATTATGTTGCTTGTAGATTAAATTTTAAAGATAATGAAACTGTAGGCAGTGAAATTAATGAAGATAGCAAAAACAATTGCTTGATTGAATATGATATAAATTCTGGTGAATATTCAATTTTAAGAGGGGTAAATATCTGTAATTTAACTGCAATACAGTTTGAAACAATTCACAAGATTGTGGCTTGTTTTGCATCTGATTATAAAAATAAACTTGGTGAACTAACACACGATGGCTTGATTTTTGGTACTCCTACTAAAAAAGTGTGGAGTTCTCCTCAAACCGATTTGGGTTATCCTGATAAAATTAAGGTATTAAAAAATTTTTATATAAACACTCAAGAAGATATTATATTAAAAATTAAAGCTGATGATACAACTCATACATATAAAATTAAAGGAAGTTCAAAACCAAGAAGATTAGCAACCGCTTTAAGAGCTAGTATTTTTAAAATTGACATAATTTCGGAAACTGCAAATTGTAATATATCTAATCCACAAATAGAAATCGCTTTGGTATAGGTGATGGTATGAATGATAATTTTAATAACAAATGGGGAAAAGAAGCTTACCTTTTGATTGAAGAGTTAGAAGAAAAAATTGAAGCTTTAAAAAACCTTTATTCTACATTAAAAAATACAATTGCAGATTGTAATGTTGATATTGAAACAATTAATGCAAATTGGTTATCTTTAAATAATGATATTAGTGGTTTGGAAGCTGATGTTCAAATTATTCAAAATTCGTTAAACGATGTTGATAGTGACTATCAAGAGTTATTAACTTCCATTGAAAATATTAATGAAGATGTTAATACGATACAAAACAAGTTAACAACTGTTCAAGATGATATAACCAACTTAAATAATGAGTTGCAAGATGTTGAAAATTTACAAACTTTTAAAAACATAAATTGTATAGATAATGAACTTAAAAGTATTCATACATATCAGGAAATAAATACTTTTTACAATATAGATGCCAGAATGACAGCTGATTCAACATATAAAATAGTTAGTTTTAAATCTGATAAGGAATTTCCTACAAAAATTTATGTAACATTTTCTGCTAGGGCATATGTGCAAGGAGTTTATGGAAGTGCAAGATTGGATTTTTATATAGATTCAAATTTAATATACTCAAAAGAAGTTTATTGTGAAGATGAAGAAGAGTTGTATTCGTTTGAATTTGATTTCTTTCCAACGGGTGAAAAACAAGATTTTAAAATGAAAATGACACATTTAAACCAGGTTTCGGGAACAAATGTTAGAATATGTATGCAATATATTCGGATAAAAATGTGTGGAAAAAGATGTTTTTTTTATGAAAATGAAGGTGGAATTATTGCATATGATTATCAAAACTCAAAAAGTATTGGTGTAGGCACTGCTTCAGTTTATCATTTTGGAAATTTTTGTAGATATTTGCGTTTATGGGAGCACGATGCTATAACCAAAAAATTGAAAGATTGGAACACTTCTGATTATAATGCAGTATCAAATGCTTCAATACCAACTTCGGGATTTATTGCTAATAAAAAAATTTGTATTAACAGATGTATAAAAGATGATGGAAGCCTTTTTTATGGTTTGAACTTTTATTATGTTACTGATTTAGGTGCTGTACAGGTTTTGTGGTTTAATGTTTATAATAAGGGTGATAAAATGAGTTGGTCTTTGGCATCAACATTAGGTATGGTGTCTATAATTGCACCTGTTGAATTTAATAATTATGAAAATTTAATAAGTTACGGTTATAACTTAGGTGCAACAAGACGACCAAATCACACATTTTCTATGATATTATTTTATAAAACTTATACTGATGGAGTATGGAAAACTGCATTAATTACAGATTATAGATACGCTACCGAAATTGCTTTGGTTTCAATACCAGAAACGGTAGGGAATGTTGTAGATGTTTTTACAACCTTTAACATTGGTAATAATTCACAACAATTTAGTTGTTTACCAATATTTTTAAATGATGATGACGATATTTATATTGTTCCATACAATTTGGATAAAACTAAAATATGTTTGAGTTCCGATGTTGAGTATTCGTTGCCAGAAAATTATTATTTAGTTCCAGTTGAAAATGAAACTTTCCCATTGTATGTAGGAAAAGGAATTAATCCATTTGCTTGTTACAAAGAAGATGGACAACTATATATCTATTATTCGTATATAAACAGAATTTACGAACGGATTTTTAATTTTACAAACAATAAGTTAAGTTTGCCAAGGTTTGTTTGTGATGGGCAATGGTATAGTGAAGGTGAGTTCGCTTATAATGTAAGAAAAAATGGGGTTATGCACAGTGTATCAAAATGCGACATACAAAAGTAGAAATTTTATAACTTATTTTCTACATCAAAAAAAATATACAAATTATTTATATAATGGAGGAGCTTTTATGGCACAAAAGTATAAAATTGAAAATATTACTAATAGTAATGTTAAAACTTCGTTGCCTGAAACTGTTCAAAATAAATTCAAGGAAATAGATGAAAAATTTTCAGGTGAAGAACAAATTTGGAATGAAAGAAAAAACTATTATGATACAATTACAGATGTTGCAAAAGTTAAAGCAGAACAAAATTTGCAAGATTATAAAACACAAAATTTAAACAATATTGAAAGTGAATATCAACAAGATTTAAGAAATTTCAATTCTAATAAAACAGATGAAAAAAATAAATTGCTTTCACAGAAACAAGGTTTAGTTGATTCGGCTGAAAAAACAAAAGCTGATTTAAAACAACAAGCTTTAGAAAGTGGTTGGAGATATTCAAGTATATATGAAAATGGATTAAAAGAGATTGATTCTAATTTACAAAAAGAAACTGAAATGTTAAAAGAAGACTTTTATGTTCAACAAAATATTTATAATTTAAAAAAGACATTATTGGAAACTGAAAAAGAAAATGCTTTATCAAATTTTGATATTGCATATGCAAATAAACTAGAAAAAGAAATTCAAAATATAACAAAAGAAATGCAAAATTCAGAAGAGATGCCATATTCTTTAAAAGATATTGAACAACAATTAAGTGACATTTCTAATCAAAAGCAAACTCAAAAGGCTCAAACATTGTTTAATTATGTTGGAAGTTTGAGCAAACAAGATGCACTAAACTTTTTAAATGATGAACAAAATTCTTTAAAAAACGAAGTGGGTCAAGATTGGTACAATAGCATTGTTAACTGGATAAAGGTAAATAAATAAAATGTTTGAACAAGCAATTGAAATGGCTATTTCTAATGGGATTTGGGCTGTTATGTTTTTAAGTTTATTAATATATTTGTTAAAAGACAGTTCAAAACGAGAAAAAAAATATATGTTGCTTGTAGACAATTTGACTCATAAATATGGTTTGCTTAAAAAAATTGACAAAGAATTAAGTGTTGTAAGTGCAAATGTTTTAACTATTAAAACATTATGTTTTGTAAAAAAGGAGGCTGCTAGTGCTTATTAATTTTTTAGCTCAAATAAAAAGCTACAGTTTCTGGCTTTCTTTGGCAAGTGCCTGTTTATTGTTATTACAAGCGGTGGGTAAGCCTTTGGGGTTAGAAATAAATGAAGAAGTTTATATGTCTATAATAAATGGTATTTTAGGAATTTTTGTTGTTCTAGGTATTGTTACATATCCTAATGTTGAACAAAATCAAGATAAAGATGATAATATAGATGTTGAGCAAGATATTAACAAAAAAGATAACTTAAATGAACAACAATCAGAAAATTTATGTGATAATGAAAACATAAAAAACTTTGAATAGAATTATAGTTACATATTTTAAATAAAAAAAGAGGTTGAAAAAACCTCTTTTTTTATTTAACTTGGAGTTGACAAAAATTTTTATGTGTGTTAAACTTTTATTCAACAGTAATTAGATAAAAACAATATAAAGTAACTTTCCATTAAGTTTGTACAATAATTTGTTTGATTTTATTTTGCTTTTCTTATATAATAATATAGAATAGTAATTTAATATATGTAAGTTGGGTAAGTTATATGGAAAATATAAAGTCTGTAACCAAATATTATTTAAAAAATTTTTGGGCAATTTTGCTTTTTGGAATTATTCCTTCAGTTTATATAGGGCTTTTACTTAATCCTTTCAAATCTATTGAACTTTTATGGAATTATTCTTCGTTATCGCTAAATAGTTTTGGTGATTTTTTTAATTATCTTTTCCAATTTAGTTGGACATCGGTTTTACTTTGGTTTTTAGGTTTAATAATAGTTGCTGTTTGTATCAGTATTCTTTATGCAAAAATAGAAGCTCATTTTAGGGTAGGCAAGTTTAATTTTAAATTGAATTTTGAAGCTTTAAATCAAAACTTTTTAAATGTATTATTTAGTTTTGTTTTAATTTCAATTGGTTATTTTATTTTAAATATTATTAATTTGTGTTTAATGCTTTTAGTTCATTATGTATTTTTTACACATTTAAATGTGCTTGCATTAAGTTGGATATTAATTATATTTTTAACTTTAATTAACTTGTTTGCAATGTTTTGGTTATTTGTGTTATTAGCAATAACTTGTGTTGATTCAATTATAATGGGCTCGCCATTAAACGCTGCAATAGGTGATGCTGTGCATGTTCTAAATAAGAACATAAAAGAAAATACTTTTTTAATATTAATTTTTTTAACTATTAGTTTAATGTTTACTTTGATTGGTTGTGCAATAAATTTAGTATTATTAACAAACTGCTTGATAATTTTGTTTATAATGCCATTTATTTGTATTTATGCAATGACTCTTGTTTTTAAAAGCAATGATATAAGCAGATATGATAACAGGCAATATTATGATATTCGTTAGGGGATTATATGATTTTAGATAATACTTTTAGGGTTTGTTTAAATCAACCCAAATTATTGTGGAAAGTTTTTTTATATCAAATTGTTTGGCTAATAATTGTTTTTGGTATTACTTTGGCTAGTTGTTATTCGTTGGTTGAACAATTAGTAGCAAATGGCTTTTTTGAAAGTGTGGGTAAATTTTTTACCGACAACATATTAAATATTAGGCTTGATGTTATTTTAGCAAATGTTTCAAGTTTGGTAGACCAATTGTGGTCTATAATCCTTGAAAACTCTGAACAACTTTTACCTTTGATTATTTTGTTTTTTATAATAGTTATAATATTGGGTGCATTTATAATTTCTTTAATGGAAATACCTTTAATTGAAACTGTTTATTGTTATATGGGTAGTTGCGTTAAGTTAAATTTTTTAGGTTGTTACATTTCTAATTTCAAAAGGTCTATAAAATATGCATTTGCTAGATTAGTAACAACTTTGCCAATTGATATAATAATTATTATAGCAACCATATTTTCACTTAAATTGTTTATTTTAGGTGGAATTGTGTCAATGATAGCTCCGTTTATAATTGTGTTACTATTTGTGTTGCTTGTAAGTTTAAGACAAAGTTTATTTGCGTTGTGGACACCCGCAATAGTTGTAGCTAATTTGGGTGTTTGGCAAGGCTTAAAAGTTAATTTTAAATTAGTATTTAAAAATTTTAGGTCGATTTTTTCGGCTCACTTAATGGTTATTATTTTAGTTTTTGCTATAAATTTTGGTTTAGGCATATTAACTTGTGGAGTAGGTTTTATAATTTCAATGCCTGCAACTGTGGTTTATTATGGTATACTTTCTAATATATTATATTTCCACTATAACGGATTAAGATATTATATTGATAAAGACCGTATTATATCTCCCAAAAAGATGGAAGAGCGCGAAAGAATAACCGATATAAAATTTATTGTTTAAATTAAATTAGTATATTTATTATTTAGTAAATAAAAGGAGAAGTTAACTTTGAATAATGAAAATAAACAAGTTTCTGGCGATAACCAGGAAGTTGTTTCTGTTGCTCCAAATATAAAAAAGCGTATTTTTGGCAGAAACAACAATCAAAATCAAATGCAAAATAAAGCATTTAGTGATATTAATCAAAAAAATAAATCATCATTTAACAATAATCAAAAACATTTTAATCACGCATTTAACAGAAATTCAAAAAATAAATTAAAAGTAATGTTTTTTGGTGGTGTTGGTGAAGTTGGCAAAAATATGACTGCTCTTGTTTACGGTGATGATATTTTAGTTATAGATTGTGGTGTAGCATTTCCTGAAGAGGATATGCCAGGTGTTGATTTAGTAATACCTGATATGACCTATCTTAAAGAAAATGCATCAAAAATTAAAGGTGTAGTTATTACACATGCTCACGAAGACCATATAGGAAGCTTGCCATATTTTCTAGATACTGTTAAAGCCCCTGTATATGGAAGTAAGTTGTCATTAGCTTTTATTCAAAATAAATTGCGTGAATTTCCTAAACTTAAATTAAATGGAAAAGTTGTTAATCCACACGATGCTGTTAAAATAGGTTGTTTTCAAGTTGAGTTTATAAATGTAAACCATTCAGTTGCTGGTGCATATGCTTTGGCAATCACTACACCTGTTGGTTTGGTTTTTCATACAGGTGATTTTAAAATTGACTTTACACCTATTTCTGGTGAAACAACAGACCTTGCTCGTATGGGTGAATTAGGGAATAAGGGCGTGTTATTGTTGCTAAGTGAAAGTACTAATGTTGAATTTGATAATTTTTCTATGAGTGAACGAGTTGTTCGTGATACACTGGCAAGTATTTTTGAAACAAATAAAACAAAACGATTAATAATAACTGTCTTTGCTTCAAATGTTCATCGTGTGCAACAAATTTTAGAATTGTCAAAAAAATATGGGCGTAAAGTAGCTTTTGCTGGTAGAAGTATGATTGGAAACCTTGAAGTTGCTATGAAAATAGGTGAAGTTAGATATGATAAAAATATTATTATTGATATGGGAGCAATAAAAAATTATAAAGATGAAGAATTGGTAATTTTAGGTACAGGAAGTCAAGGACAACCAACTACTGCATTAGCAAGAATGTCCAGAGGCGATTTTCCAGGGATTTACTTGGGGCCTAACGATACTGTTGTGTTTTCATCTTCACCAGTTCCTGGAAATGAAAAAGCAGTTTCAAACCTTATTAATGAATTGATGAGTAGTGGTGCAAATGTTATTTACAACGAACTTGCAAGTGTTCACGCATCAGGGCACGCGTGCAAGGGTGAATTTATGATAATTCACAAACTTCTAAAACCTCGTTATTTTATGCCTGTTCACGGTGAATTAAAACATCAAAAAAGCCACGAAAAATTAGCAATAGAAATGGGAATAAAACCAGAAAACATTGTTATTCCAGAAAATGGAATGGTAGTTGAAGTTGGCAAAAATGGAATAAGGAAGTGCGGTGAAGTTCAAGCTGGTGAAGTTTTAGTTGATGGTTTAGGAATGGGTGATTCAGATAGCATTGTTCTTCGTGATAGAATTCAAATGAGCGAAGATGGTATTTGTGTTGCTGTTATAGGAATAAATACTAAAACTGGAACAATTACATCAGAACCAGAGCTTTTGCCTAGGGGTCTTATGTATCCACACGAAGCAAATGACCTTATAGAAGAAGGCAAACAGTTAATTTCAAACACTTTAAAAAATACTGACCTTAAAGGACAAGATATTTCAAATATAAAAGCTATTATAAGAAAAACATTAACAGGCTTTTTCTTGAAAAAAACAAAACGCAGACCAATAATTATTGCGGTTGTTGTATAGAAAGGGGAAATTTTGGATTATTTAGATGAAATGGAAGTTTTTGCAAGAAAAAACAAAATTCCAGTTATTTTAAAAGATACAAGAATTTTTTTAGAAAATTTATGTAAAGAAATACAACCTAAAAAAATTTTAGAAGTAGGAATGGCAATTGGCTATTCTGGGGCGGTTATGTTAAAAAGTTGTAATGCTTTTTTAACAAGTTGTGAAGCCAGTGTACCAAATATAAAACTTGCTAAACAAAATTTTGAAAAATTAGGTTTAAGTGATAGAGTTGAAATAGTTGAAGGTGATTGTTTAAAAACTTTAACTAAATTTAATGACCAAAAATTTGATTTGATTTTTTTGGACGGTCCAAAAGGATTTTATTTAGAAATATTAAATTTGCTTTTACCATTATTAAAAAAAGATGGAATTTTAGTTGCCGACAATGTTTTGTTTCGTGGAATGGTTCAAGGTGAAAATCCTATAAAAGAACATAGATTTGAAAATACAGTAAAAGTTTTAAAACAGTTTAATGAAACAATTTTAAATGATGAAAGATTAGAAAGCAAAATTTTAAATATTGGTGATGGTTTGGCTATTGTTAAATTTAAAAGGAGAAACGAGTTATGAAATTTGAGCTTTTAGCACCTGCTGGTGATAAAGAAAAGTTAGAAACAGCTTTTTATTATGGTGCAGATGCGTGTTATTTTGCTGGTAAAAGATGGGGACTGCGTGCTTTTAGTGATAATTTTCAAAATGATGAATTAGAAAAATATATACAATATGCGCATAAACTTGCAAAAAAAGCATATATAACTGTTAATATTCAGGCACATAATGATGATTTTGTGGGGTTAAGTGACTATTTGCAGTTTTTGGAAAAAGCAGGTGCAGATGCTATTATAGTATCAGATGCGGGCATTTTAAGTTTAGCCAAACAAGTTGTTCCAAATTTACCAATACATCTTTCTACTCAGGCATGTGCTTCAAATAAATATTCGGCAAAATTTTGGGCAGATGCTGGTGCAACTAGAATAATTTTAGCTAGAGAATTAAGTTTAAATGAAATTGCAGAAATTCGTGATTACATTCCAAAAGAAGTTGAACTTGAAGCATTTGTTCACGGAGCAATGTGTATTAGTTATTCAGGAAGGTGCTTGCTTTCAAACTATCTTGCCAATCGTGATAGTAACAGGGGACAATGCGTTCAAGCTTGTCGTTGGCAATATAAAATACGAGAAGTTTCAAGAAGTGAAGATAATGAACTTGAAATTCAAGAAGATAACAATGGTACTTATATTTTAAACAGTAAAGATTTATGTATGGTAAATCATATTGATGATATGGTAAAAGCAGGAGTAACAAGTTTTAAAATTGAAGGGCGAATGAAATCAAACTATTATGTAGCAACCGTAGTCAATACATATAGAAGAGTATTAGATTTATTTGAAAAAGACCCGAAAAATTTTAAACCAAATTCTCAGTGGGTTGAAGAACTTGAAAAAAGCAGTCATCGTAAATTTACAACAGGTTTTTACCTTAACGAAGGTAATACCGAATTTTTAGAAAGTAGTTTGCCAGTTAGTACAGCAGAATTTATGGCTGTTGTTGTTGAAGATAGCGATAAAAATGGTTTTGCAACAGTTGAACAACGCAATAGGTTTAAAGTTGGTGATACACTTGAAATTTTGTCACCAGGTGAAAATTTTAACAAAACATTTATTGTAGAAGAAATGTATAATCAAAATAATGAACAAATTGATGATGCTTTAAAGGTTCAAGAACTTATAAAAATAAAAGTACCATACAAATTATCAAAAATGGATATGTTAAGAAAAATAAAATAGGGCGTAAAATTAACTCTTTTTGAAATTAGCATAATAAAAGAAAAGGAACTCTACACATAAAGTAAAGTCCCTTTTTTATATTAGTTTCAAAAATAGCAGACTAAAAGCCTATTTTTTATATAAAAGTTGTTTTATCAAAAACATCACTTATAGATGAAAGTTTGGCTTGTTTTATTTTATTAAGGCGTAATAACATTTGATATAAACTATTTGCTCGGTCTTCTGCAAACATCAAAGTTTTAGCAAACTCATCTTTCTCTGCTTTTATAACATCACTTTTTCTAGTAATAATAATACTGTTTGAAGAGTTATGAATAGAGGCAATTAATTTTTTATCATCTTTACAAGCTAAAACTTTTACATATGGTAAATATGGAATAGTATAAATTTTTTTAACAACATCAGCTCTAAGATTTAACATACAAGCGGTTACAATTCGTTGAATTCGGTTTCTAGTGTATCTTCTAGAACAGGTGAGCTCTAAAAATTGTTCATACGCAACACTTTCTCTTGCGCACGATATTAATTTATTTTCAATACCTTCAACAACATCATAATTAAGTTTTAATTCACCAGCCGAAGTTGTTCTTAATTTAAACAATGCAAACTGACCCCACATATCATAATCAGGTAAGTGATTTTGTTTTAAATGTTGACTAAAAATATAGTAACTATTTGGTGGAATATATTTTTTTAATTTACCAACTCGTTTTGTTTTTGTGAGTGAGTTTCTAAGGTAAGAAGCATCAGATAATTTAAAATCTAGTTCAGCATTATCATAAATATTAAACGGATTAGCTCTTTTAATTGTTATAGGGGTTATTTTTTTATTTTTAATTTTTAATAAAGATTTTACATACTCAACTGCAAGTATATTGTTTGGTTTGGTTAAAAGTTCCATAACAACTTGTGGATTTGAAAAACACACTAATTTTTCTTGTATACTTTCAGCAAGTGCTTTTGTTTTTGATGCACCTAGTGAAAAACCTTCTTTTAAATTTTCTTTTATTTTATTTTTAAAAAAGTTAGGTTCACTATATAAAAAGTTTGCTAATTCCATTATACTTTTTATGTCACCACATTCACTACCAAATGAAATATGGGTAACATCATCAAAACTTGCTGCAATTTTAACAGCTGCTAATGCAAATATTTCGGCATTTGTTGTAGCGAAATATGTTGGTATTTGAACAACAGCACTAGCACCACCAGCAATTGCCATTTCTGCACGAACTTGTTTATCAACAATTGTAGGTTCGCCCCGTTGGCTAAAATTACCATTCATAATACAAATAACACCATCACATTGTGATTTTTCCAAACTTTTTTTTATGTGATAAGCGTGTCCATTATGAAAAGGATTATATTCACATATAACTGCGCAAAGTTTCATTATGTTACACTCCAAAAATAATTCTAAAAATTATTATATAATAAAATGGCTAAAATTAGCAAACAAATAATTCAAATTAATATACAAATTTGAATAACATTTTATTTTATGTGTTTTGTAGTTTTGCTAAATAATTTTATATTTTAATGTTCTTAACAAAAAATTATTGACAAAGCTAGTTAATTTATGTATAATTGATTTCGTAATTATTTTTACATATTAATTATGGAGGTTGAACGCAAATGGCTGTTCCTAAATCTAGAACCTCTAAAGCAAGAAAACATTCACGATATGCTAATTGGAAAATTACTGGTCCATCTATATCTGAATGTCCACATTGCCACGAACCTAAATTAAATCACCGTGTTTGTAAAAATTGCGGTTATTATGATGGTCAAGAGCGTCTTGTTGTAGAGAAAGAAAAGAAAGAAGAGAAGTAATGTGGGCTTCTCTTTTTTTATTTACATTTAAGTATAAAAAACTTAAAAACCTACTATTTTAGTGTGTTTTAGGGGTTTTTTTATTTATTTTAGTTGTGTTTAAGTTGGGGATATTGTATAATTAAATCAAATTTATTATTAAGGGATATATTATGAAAATTATTATTGATGCTTTCGGTGGTGACAATGCTCCAACAGAAGTTATAAAAGCTACTTTGCTGGCTTTGTTTTCTGATAAAGATTTAGAAATTGTTTTAGTTGGTAAAGAAGAAGAAATAAAAGCTGAGTTAAAAGGAAAAGGTTATGACGAAAAAAGGTTGCAGATTGTTAATGCAACTGAAATAATTGATTGTAATGAAGCTCCTGTTGAGGCTATAAGAACAAAAAAAGATAGTTCTTTGGTTGTAGCCATAGAAAAATTAAAACAAGATAACCAAATTGTTGGCTTGATTTCTGCTGGAAGTACTGGTGCTTTGCTTTCAGGGGCAGTTTTAAAAATAGGTAGAATAAAAGGTGTTAATCGTCCTGCACTTGCCCCTATTTTGCCAACACAAACAGGTGGTTCAGTTATGCTAACTGATTGTGGGGCCAATATGGATTGTAAGCCAATAAATTTGGCACAATTTGCACTTATGGGAAGCTTGTATATGGAAAAAATTATGGGAATACAAAACCCTAAGGTTGCATTGCTTAATGTTGGTGTTGAAGATGCAAAAGGAAATGAACTTGTTAAACAAGCATTACCATTGCTAAAAAAATTGCCAATAAATTTTGTTGGAAATATGGAAGCTTGTGATTTATTGTCTGGTAAATACGATGTTGTTGTATCTGATGGGTTCTCAGGAAATGTTTTACTTAAAGGAACAGAGGGTGCAATAAAAATTTTAATGAAATTGGTTAAAGGTAGTATCAAATCAAGTTTTACATCTAAAATAGGTGGATTGTTAATTAAAAAACCATTAAAAAATACACTGAAAAAATTTGACCAATCTAAATTAGGTGGCTCTCCATTTTTGGGTGTAAAACAATTAGTTGTTAAAGCTCATGGTTCAAGTAAGGCTGCCGAGTTTTATTCAACCATACAACAACTTAAAAAACTTGCATCATCAAATATAAATCAAACAATTGAGCAAGAACTTGAAAAAATTGATTTTACTGAATTTGAGGTTGTTAATGGAAATTGATGATTTTCAATTTGATATTGAAGATATAGAACAAAAGTTAGGGTATAAATTTAATAAAAAAGAACTTTTGATAACTGCTTTTACTCATAGCACATACGCAAATACTAAAAAACTAAAAAACAATCAAAGATTAGAGTTTTTGGGTGACTCGGTTTTAGGTTTATGTGTTGCAGAATGGTTGTTTTTGCACAGTTCTGAGCGTGAGGGAAAACTTAGCACAATGCGTAGTCATATGGTTAATGAAAAAAACCTTTATCAAATTATGAATAATTTAGATGTTTCTAATTATATGTTTGTAAATAAAGGTAAAAAAGACCAAGAGTTAAAAACATTGCCAAGTGTGAAAGCCGATTTGTTTGAGGCAATTTTAGGTGCAATATATTTAGATTCAAACTATGAAAATGCTAAAAATTGGGTATGGTGTAAATTGGGTTTAAATAATGAAGATGCAACGGTAAAAATAGCAGATTTATCAGTTCAGGATTATAAAACAATTTTACAAGAAATTTTGCAACGAAATCCAAAAAACATTTGTGAGTACAAAGTTATAAATGAACAAGGGAAACCTCACGAAAGATTGTACACAATTCAAATATTCATAAACAATAAAGGTGGTCCTGTATTTACTTGTTTAAGTAAAAAAGAAGCTGAACAACAAGTTGCAAAGCAAGCTATTGAATGTATTGAGAAAAATGAACTTGAAGTTTTGAAATAGATTTACAAGGGGTAAATTAATGAGTTTTAAAAGAATTGAAGTTTCGGGTTTTAAATCTTTTGCCGATAAACTTAACATAAATTTTGATAAAGGTGTTACAGCAATTGTTGGTCCTAATGGTTGCGGAAAAAGTAATGTTGCTGATGCAATAAGATGGGTTTTGGGTGAACAAAGCCCAAAACTTTTGCGTGGTTCAAATATGCAAGATGTTATTTTTAAAGGAAGTGAAAGCAGAAAAAGTTTATCATATTGTGAAGTTTCTCTTGTGTTTGATAATACCGACCACACATTTAACACTGATTATGATGAAGTTGTTATTACAAGAAAATTATTTCGTTCAGGTGAAAGAGAATATGCTTTAAACAGAACGCCTTGTTTATTAAAAGATATTACTAATTTATTACACGATAGTGGAATAGGGCGTGATGGTTATTCGATTATTGGTCAGGGTAAAGTTGAAGAAATTATTAGCAGTAAGCCAGAAAATCGTAGGGCAATATTTGAAGAAGCTGCTGGTATCGCTAAGTTTAAAGCAAGAAAAGAAGAAGCAGAAAGAAAATTAGAAAGAACTCGTGATAATATAACCCGTATGCAAGATATAATGAGTGAAATTGAGCGTCAATTAGGGCCAATGAAAAAACAAGCAGAAGATGCTAAAAAGTATTTAACATATAAAGAAGAATTGAAAAATTTAGAAGTTAACAATTATATTTATCACTATGAAAGTGCAAATCAAGTTAAAGATGCTATACAAACAAAAATTAATGGTTTTAATGAGGAAGTGGCAATTAAAACTTCACAAATTGAAGATTGCAATGCAAGGCACGCTAAAAGTATGGAAAGTATAAAAGAAATTGACCTTCAAATTAAAATGTTAAATGACCAAATTTTGACTTTAACTGTTGAGTTGGAAAAACAAGCTGGTGACCAAAGGCTTGCAAAAGAAAAAATGACTTATATGCGTGAACAAATAGGAAGAATAACTCAAGAGTTAGAGGAAGAGCGAGCTAAATTTGAATCTATTAATAATATATTATTAGAAAAGCAAAACGAAAAACAAGAATATCAAAATTTATTAAATTCGTTACGAGCTAAAACTGATGAGGTTCAAAACATATACAGTCAAATTTGTGATGAATTACATATTGTTGAAAGTGAAGCTGATAATTCTCAAAAACAAATGTTTGACCAATTTGATAAAATTTCTGATATAAAGGCAAAATCTTCAAGATTAGATGCTGAAGCTAATTCGTTAATTGAAAGAAGTGATGAATTAGGGGCAAGAGAAGAATTGGTAAATGATAAGTTACAACTTTCTTTAAAGGCTGAAAAACAAGCACAAGAAGATAGGGATAAAACTGAAATTGAGCGTAAGCAAGCAAATGATAAGTTATTAGCTTACAAGGAGAATTTAGCACAGGTTGTTGCACAAACAAAAGAAAAACAAATGCAATTAGCTGATAATTTGAATAAGTTGGCTATTCTTCAAAGTCGAGAAAAAATGCTTAAAGAAATGCACGCAGAATATGAAGGCTTTAATGGAACGGTTAAGCGTTTGCTTGTAGATAGTTCAAAAGATTCGGTATTAAAACGAAATATAGTTGGTGTTGTTGCTGAATTAATAAAGGTTCCAAGTCAGTATGAAACAGCAATTGAAATGGCATTGGGTTCAGGTGTTCAAAATGTTGTTACAAAAAGTGAAGAAGATGCAAAATATTTGGTTCAATATTTAAAATCAAAAAATTATGGTCGTGCAACTTTTTTACCTATTAATTCACTTAAACCAAGATACATACCTTCTCAACACTTAAGTTTATTAAATTCAAAAGGTTGCTTTGGTGTTGCTAACGAGCTTATAGAATATGACAAAAGTCTTGAGCCGGTTTTTAAAGGATTGCTTGGTTCAACTGTTATTGTGGATAATATGGAAACCGCTGTTTCAATGGCTAAACAAAGTTCTTTTTCATTTAAAATTGTTACACTTGAAGGGGATATTATTAACCCAGCTGGTTCAATAACTGGTGGAAGCAAAAAAACAGAAATTAATAATTTACTTTCTCGTGAACGAGAAATAGAAACGATTGGTGATAAAATAAAAGAGCTTGCTAATAATGTTGAATTAATGCAAAATTCGGTAACAAAGCATCAATCTAAAATAGAAGAGCTTAATTTAAGCATTGAACAAATAGTTAACGAACTACACAATTGTGATGTTAACTTAGCAAATAAAGAAACTTTACTTGATAGTAAAAAGGAACTTAGTGCAGAATTATCAAAAGAACTTGCCGAAATAAAAGAAGAGCAGGCAAAACTTTTAGCAAAAAAAGAATTTATTGATTCTGAAATTGCAAACATTAAAACCTTGGAAAAAACAAATGGAATTGATGTTAAAAATACTGGTTCTTTGCGTTTGCAAAGGAATGAACAGCTTCGGGTTCAACGCGAAAAATTATCTGAACAATTAACCGAACTTCGTGTTGAAATTGCAACAAAAGAAAGTGAAATTTCTTCCTTAGATGCAGACATTGTAAGGTTATTAAGTGAACAATCAATGTTAAGTGATAGTATTGATGAAAATAACAGTTTATTAGCAAAAAACACTCAAACACTTGAAACTGCTATTCAGCTTGATGCTAATAAAGATATTGAGCGAATGGGAAAAGATGAACAAGAAGTAGCAGATGTGCGAAATAAAATTGTTGAACTTGAACAAACAAAAGAAAAAATACACGCATTGTTAAATGTAATAGCAGAGGAGCGAGAGCGTATTTCTGTAGAAATGAATAAAGCACAAGAACGGGTTTATCAGGAAGAGGCAAAACTTAGTCAAATTGATATTAACATTGAAACAATGAAAGATAAAATTTTTGAAGATTATGAATTAACATATAACACAGCACTTGATTTAAAAGTTGAAAATTATGATAATGTTGAGGGTCAAAAGCGAATTAATGAATTGAAAAAATCTATAAGTGCACTTGGTTATGTTAATGTTAATGCAATTGAAGATAGTAAATTATTAGATGAAAGATATCAAGAATATACTGTTGGAATGGACGATTTAACAAAAACAGAAAGTGATGTTCTTTCTATAATAAAAGAATTAAGTGAACAAATGACAGTTAAATTTGAAACTGAGTTTGAAAAAATTAATAACAATTTCTCTCGAATTTTCCGTGAATTATTTGGGGGCGGTAACGCTAGATTAATTTTAACAGAAAGTGATGATATATTAACAGCTGGAATTGATATTATTGCTGAGCCACCAGGAAAGAAACTTCAAAGTTTAAGTTTATTAAGTGGTGGTGAAAAAGCTTTAACAGCAATTGCAATTTTATTTGCAATTTTGAAGCTTCGTCCAATGCCATTCTGTTTATTAGATGAAATTGAAGCTGCATTAGATGATGCAAATGTTGAAAGATTTGCAAAATATTTACACAATTTTGCGCAAGATACGCAGTTTATTGTTATAACTCACCGTAAACCTACAATGGAATTAGCAGATAGTTTGTTTGGTGTAACTATGGAAGAAAAAGGTGTAAGTAAGGTTGTTAGTGTTAAACTTAGTGATGCAATTCAAACAGCAAAATAATTATTAGCTAATTTGTTGGAGAAATTATGAAAATTATTACTAAGTTAAATAATTTAAAAATAGAAACAGAAAAAACAATTATAAAATTATTTCAAACTTACCATATTAGTCAGATAGCCAAAATATGTAATAATCCAAATTTATCAAAAAATTTATTAAATATGCCTTATCCTTTTACAATTAAAAATGCTAAAGCTTGGGTTAAAAATTCTAAAAAATTATTGAAAATAGGAAACTCTTTAAGTTTTGCAATAATTGAAAAACACAACAATGAATTGATTGGTAGTATTGCATTAGAAAATTTAAATAAAACACATCGAAATGCTGAAATAAGTTATTGGATAGATGAAAAAAATTGGAATAAGGGTTACGCAACAGAAGTTTTAAAAGCTGTTGTTGAATTTGGTTTTAAAAAATTAAATTTACATCGAATTATAGGAAAATGTTATGTTGAAAACATAGCAAGTGCTAAAGTGATGGAAAAGTGTGGTTTTGTGTTTGAGGGAACATTAAAAGAACATTATTTTAAATTAGATAAGTATAAAGATATAAAAATGTATGCAATAATAAATAAAAACTGTTAGGTGTATTATGGGATTTTTTAGTAAAATAAAAGAAGCTTTTAAAAAAACAAAAACAGCAATAGACAATAAATTGCTTTCAGTGTTTTCAAAGGGAAAACTTGATGATGAATTTTTTGATGAACTTGAATTTGCTTTGATATCTGCTGATATGGGTGCTTCAACTTCTGAAGAGATAGTAAAAAAACTACGAGCAGTTTCTGCAAAGCGCAAGTTACGAAATCAAGAAGATGTAAAGCAAGTATTGCGTGAAATTATGGTTGAAATTTTAAATGAAAATGAATTACCTGAAATTGAATATCCTTTAGTAATAATGGTGGTAGGTGTGAATGGTGTTGGAAAAACAACAACTATTGGTAAACTTGCTAATTATTATAAGAATATGGGAAAAAATGTTCTTTTGGTTGCAGGAGATACATTTAGAGCGGCAGCGGCAGAACAGTTAACAGAATGGGCTAAAAGGGTTAATGTAAAAATCATAAAAAACAACGAGGGTAGTGACCCAGCAAGTGTTGTTTTTGATGGTATAACAAGTGCAAAAGCCAAAGGTAACGATGTTGTAATTATTGATACAGCAGGGCGACTTCATAATAAAGTTAATTTAATGGAAGAGCTAAAAAAGATTTCTAAAATTGTATCAACAAAATGGGAAGATGTTTGTTATAAAAAATTTTTAGTACTAGATGCTACAACAGGGCAAAATGCATTAAGTCAGGTTGAGTATTTTGATGAAGCTATTGATATTGATGGTTTAGTACTTACTAAACTTGATGGAACTGCAAAAGGTGGCGTTGTTTTGGCAATTTCAAAAGAATATAATGTGCCTGTTACATTTATTGGAACGGGTGAAGGTGTTGATGACATTGAACCATTTAATGCAGAAGAATTTATAAAAGCAATTATTTAGTAATTAAATTAAAAAAGAGGGTTAAATTGTATCCTCTTTTTTATTTTTTAGTATTATGCAAGTACTATGCAAAGTGCTATGCATTTTGATTTTGTGAATAGTTTTATGAATATAAAGGGCAAAATTGAAATATGTACTTTTTTAGTAAAATTTTAAATTTTTGGTTCAAAATCTTGAAAAATAATGTTATCAACAAATTTTACTTTATCTAAATATTGTTTTTGAGATTTTACTGTCCACCCTAGAAGTGGAAGATTTTTATATTTATTAACAAATCGATTAGGTAAATTTTCAATGTTATAAGATATAAAATTAGGTTTTGCATTTTTATTTAAAAACATCCGTTTTAAAATATATCTTCTAAACCACGATTTTGGTGTGTCTGGGTCATTTTTATTAAAAAATGAACTTAAAATTCCACGCCAATATTCGGGTGCATTTTTAGCAAACCAAGCAAGTGAAAATGGATTAAAAGATTGTATTGCTAACTCTCCCTTATATTCACGCATAAGTTTTAAAAGTTGTTTTTCTAATTTACAATCGTTTAATGAAAAATCTTTTATTTCTATTAAAATTGGTGTTCTACCATTTACTAAATCAAAAACTTGCTTTAAAGTAGGAATGGTTTCATTTGATTTTCCTAGTTTATAATCTTTTAACTTTTCTAGTGTAAGATTTTTTGTATATCCATCTTTTCCTGTCATTCTACTTAATTCTTTATCGTGAAAAACAATTATGGTATCATCAGCAATTATATGAACATCAAGTTCAATAGCATATCCTTTTTCAATTGCTCGTTCAAATGATTTTAACGAATTTTCAGGAGCATCAGAATAATTAAAAAATCCACGATGTGCAATTGGTTTATTAACAATCCAACTATTAAAAATATCCATTACAAAAACTCCAAATAATTTTATACCATAATTTTATCATTTCTATTTATTTATTGCTAGCAATTTAAATAACTTTATATCAAATTATTTTAATTCTATTGCAAAATTACCTTTTTTTTTGATATAATGTTGATACTAATTAAAAGGAAACTAAAAATGACAGATAGGCAAAAATTTATTCGCAATTTTTGTATAGTTGCGCACATAGACCACGGGAAAAGCACATTAGCTGATAGATTAATTGAAAAAACTGGTACATTACAATCTCGTGATATTACAAATCAAATTTTAGATAGTATGGATTTAGAGCGTGAGCGTGGAATAACAATAAAACTAACTCCAACTAGAATGAAGTATAAAAAAGGTGAGCAAGAATATATTTTAAATTTAATTGATACACCAGGTCATGTTGACTTTACATATGAAGTAAGCCGTTCTCTTGCTGCTTGTGAAGGTGCCATTTTGATTGTAGATGCTGGTCAAGGCGTTGAAGCTCAAACATTAGCAAATGTTTATTTAGCTTTAGATAATAACTTAGAAATTTTACCTGTTATTAATAAAATTGATTTACCAAGTGCTAATCCAGAAAAAGTTAAGCAAGAAATTGAAGAAGTAATTGGAATACCAGCAATGCACGCTCCTGAAATTTCGGCTAAAGAAGGAATAAACATAGAACAAGTTTTAGATGCAATTATTTCTGAATTTCCAGCACCAAAAGGAAATGAAGATGCTCCTTTAAAGTGTCTTGTTTTTGATAGTTATTATGATAATTTTAAAGGTGCTATATGTTTAGTTCGAGTATTTGATGGAAGTGTAAAAGTTGGTGATAAAATAAAGTTTATGCAAGGTGGAAATCGGTTTGATGTTACTGAGGTTGGCTATTTTACACCATCTCCTAAACCTACTAACTGCCTTATGGCGGGTGATGTAGGTTATATTGCCGCTAGTATAAAAACTGTAAGTGAAGCTCATGTTGGCGATACAATTACAAATGCAGATAATCCTACCGAAAAAGCGTTGCCAGGTTATAAGCAAGTTATGCCTGTTGTTTTTTCAGGGGTTTTTCCTGTTGATGGTAATAAATATGGCGAACTTAAGGACGCTTTAGAAAAACTTCAATTAAATGATAGTTCACTTGAATTTCAACCTGAAACCAGTGTAGCATTAGGATATGGTTTTAGATGCGGTTTTTTAGGTTTATTACATATGGAAGTTATTCAAGAAAGACTAGAGCGTGAATTTAATCTTGACATTATAACAACAGCACCTGGTGTTAGTTATAATGTTTATAAAACCGATGGTTCAGTTTTGCAAGTTAGCAATCCAAGCAATTTACCTCCTGCAACAGAAATTGAGTATATGGAAGAACCTTTTGTAAAGATGAGTATTTTTACACCTCCTGAATATATGGGGTCTATAATGGATTTATGTCAACAACGACGAGGTGTTAGTGTTGATGTTCAGTATTTAGATGATAAGCGAGTGAGAATGGAATATGAAATTCCTTTAAATGAAATTATATATGATTTTTTTGATAGCCTTAAAAGTAGAACTCGTGGTTATGCAAGTTTAGATTATGAAATAAGCGGTTATAAGCAAAGTCATTTAGTTAAGCTTGACCTTATGTTAAATGGTGAAGTTTGTGATGCATTATCATTAATTGTTCATAAAGATAAAGCGTATGAGCGTGGAAAAGCAATTGCAGAAAAATTAAAAGATGTTATTCCAAGGCAACAGTTTGAAATTCCAATTCAAGCAGCTGTTGGTGGAAAAATTATTGCAAGGGAAACTGTAAAAGCTGTTAGGAAAGATGTTTTAGCCAAATGTTATGGTGGTGATATAACAAGAAAACGAAAACTACTTGAAAAGCAAAAAGAAGGTAAAAAGAAAATGCGAATGCTTGGCACAGTTGAGGTTCCTTCTGATGCTTTTATATCCATTTTAAAAATTGATTAGCATTTTAAATTAAACAAAAATAAAAATTTTTTATATAAATTTAAAGGTTAAAATTATGAAGGGAATTTCGCTTTATATACATATTCCGTTTTGTAAATCAAAATGTTCATATTGCAATTTTGTTTCTTATACTAATTGTGAAAAATTTTTTGATAAATATATTAATTCACTAATCAAAGAGATAAAAATTCGAAGTAAAGAGTGTAAAAATTGTGAAATAAAAACCATATATGTTGGTGGTGGCACACCATCAATTCTTCCATTAGGCAGTATTTCAAAAATTGTAAATAGCATCAAGAAAAGTTTTTTAGTTGTAGAAAACGCTGAAATAACTGTTGAAGCTAATCCAAATTCTTTAACATTAGAAAAAGCTATTGAGTGGCAAAAATGTGGAGTAAATCGTGTTAGTGTGGGCTTGCAAGCATCTAATAAAAAATTATTGAAAATATTAAAAAGACCACATAATTATAAAGATTTTGAAAATGCAATATGTTTTTTAAAAAAGGCTGGTATTTATAATATAAGTGCAGATATTATGATTGGGCTACCTAAACAAAATTGGTTTGATGTTAGGAAAACTTTAAAAAAAGTTTTTAAAAATTATGTAACACATATATCAGCATATGGATTAATTTTAGAGGAGAATACACCATTATTTGATGAAGTAAAAAAAGGTAAATATAAAATGCCAAGTGATAATAAGTCAGTTATGATTTACAAAAAAACTTGCAAAAAACTTGAAAAAAATGGATTTTTACAATATGAAATTAGCAATTTTTCACAAAAAGGTTTTGAAAGTAAGCATAATTTAAACTATTGGAACCGTGGAGAATTTATTGGTTTTGGTGTTGGTGCATTTAGTTTTTTTGATGGTGTTCACTGGGAAAATACTGAACAATTAAACCAGTATTTAAAAAATCCTAATAATAAATTAAATATAGAAAAGGAAACTTTGGATTCTGCAAAAAAAGAATTTATTATGTTGTCGTTAAGAACAACAAAAGGTTTAAATATTTTCGAATACACAAAAAGATTTAAAACGCATTTTATTAAAGATTATGAAAAACAAATATTAAAACTTTTAAAAAACAGAAGCATAGTTGTGTTTGATGGTTATGTTAAAGTTTTAAAACCAGAAATTTTAAATTTAATTATTCAAGAATTTTTTTAATTAAAATTGGGTATTGATTTTTTTTAAAAACTATGATAGACTAACAGCAGTATGAATTTAAGGGGTGTTGTTATGAGCAATAAAACAGAGCAAATTAAAGATTATGTTGAAACTATTGAAGATGTAAAAAATCATTATAGGTTTTCTTATGTAAGGCCTTATAGTTCATTTGCTCCTGAAATGAAAAAGGTTAAACCAATTCCTCAATATGTTTCAAGTTTAAATTCATTTAAGCTTTATGTTCCGCCAATCAGTAAAATTTCAAATATGGTAGAAGAAGAGGCATCTAAAAATTTAGAAAGTTCAGAATTATCAAAAAATATGTAATGAACTTTTCGTACAATAAGTTTTAGCATCTAAATAAACAAGTCTTTTTAGACTTGTTTTTTTGTTTATAAAAAAAATTTAAAAAAATTTAAAAAATTTTGGCATTTAGTGGTTGACAAATAAAAAAACGCATAATATAATATTAGCAGTCTTACCAAACGAGTGCTAACAATAATAGTACAATTAGTGCTAAGGGGGGATTTTGGAAAAAGAAGAATACACAAATTTAAGTGAAAGGAAAAAGCGGATTTTAATTTCTGCAGTAGAGGATTACATTCAACAAGCAAGCCCTATAACAAGCAGTGCTGTACAAAACAAATTTGAAGAAAAAATAAGTACGGCAACTTTACGAAATGAATTGAACGCTTTGGAAGCTATGGGTTTTTTGCGTCAAATACACACATCAGGTGGTAGAGTTCCAACAAGTAAAGGTTATAGGTTTTATGTAAATTCAATGATGGGTGATATTCCTTTGGATAAAAAAGCATTAGCTGACATACAAACTTTATTTAATAATCGAACGGTTTATTTGGGTGATATTATAAATGAAATTGCTTCTGTTGTTAGTAAAGCAACAAATTATCCATCTGTAGTAATGTTACACGGATTTGAAAAGTTGGTCATTAAAAATATAAAAATAATTCCTTTATTAACAGGCCAAGCTTTAATTTTAATTGAAACAAACAGTGGTGTTATAAATAATACTATGGATATAAAAAGCACAGTAGTTATGCAAACTTTTACTGATGCTAGCAATTTTTTAACTCAAACATTTGCAAACCAAACAATTGCAAGTATGATTAAAAATATGAACGAATATAAACAGTCTATGAAAAAGGAATTGTTAGAGTACAAAGAAATTTTTGATGCACTTTTAAAAGCATTTACAGGTTTAATTGAGGCATTGGAAAACAATTCAAAAATTATAAGTTCGGGTGAGTTGAAATTATTGGAAAATCCCGAGTATACCGAAAATCCGGAAAAAGCGAAAAAAATTTTAAATGTTATGCACAATTCTGAAGAAATGTCTCAAGCGCTTAAACATGAAGTAGATGAAAAAAGTGTTCGTTTTAAAATAGGTTCGGAAATACCTGTTGAAGATTTGCAGGAATGTGCAATTGCTACAACAGATTATGAAGTTGATGGTGAAAGTATTGCAAGTGTAGGAATTATTGGACCTCAACGAATGGATTATGCAAAAATAGCAAGTGCATTAAAATTTGTTGTTGGCGAATTTCAAAATATGAAGACACTTCAAAACAATGTTAATACTGATGAAAAGAATGACAATGATTAAAAAATTAAAAGGAAGTGAAAAATGTCAAAACATCAAAAAAAGAATATTGACCAGTTAGATACGGAAATGAAAATAAGTGAAGAAGAAAAGGCAACAATTGACCCGTATTTTGACCCAACTGTTCCCGAAGAGGGAGATATTATACCCCCCCAAGACTTAAATTTAAAGCTACAAATTGAAAAAGAAAACAGTTTGGCATTGACTAAGATGTTACAGCAACTTAAAGCTGATTTTGAAAATTATAAGAAAAGAAATTCAAAACTTGAGCTTGAAGCATATCAAAAAGGAATTTTTGAAGCAGTTAAGGTTTTGTTACCTTCTTATGATGCGATTAACAGTGCATTAAAACAAGAGTTGGATAATGAAACTAAACAAGGGCTTTTAATGATTGAACGAGAATATTTGAAAGCCTTGGAAGGTTTAAGTATTACACCAATAAAAGCAGTTGGTGAAAAATTTGACCATAACTTGCATAATGCTTTGCTAACTGAACAAGTTGAAGGTACAGAACCAGATATAGTTCTTGAAGAATTACAAAAAGGTTTTATATCACCAAATGGTGTTGTAAGATATAGTTTGGTGAAAATATCAAAATAAAACTAACGCAAGAAATTGCTAAATATATTAAAATTAAATTAAGGAGATAAAATATTATGGCAAAAATTATAGGAATTGACTTAGGAACAACAAACAGTTGTGTAGCAGTTATGGAAGGTGGTGAACCTGTTGTAATTGCAAACGCAGAAGGTTCAAGAACAACACCAAGTGTTGTTGGATTTACAAAAGATGGTGAAAGATTGGTTGGGCAAGTTGCAAAAAGACAGGCTGTAGCTAATCCAGATACAACTATTTCTAGTATTAAACGAGAAATGGGAACAGATTACAAAGTTAAAGTTTTTGACAAAGAATATACACCACAAGAAATTTCAGCAATGATTTTAACAAAATTAAAAACAGATGCTGAATCATATTTAGGACAAAAAGTAACACAAGCAGTAATTACTGTTCCTGCTTATTTTACAGACAGTCAACGACAAGCTACAAAAGATGCTGGTAAAATTGCCGGTTTAGATGTTTTAAGAATTATAAACGAACCAACCGCTGCTGCATTGGCTTATGGTTTAGACAAAGCTGAAAATAAAAGTCAAAAAATTTTGGTATACGACCTTGGTGGTGGTACATTTGATGTATCGATTTTGGAAGTAGGTGATGGAGTTTTTGAAGTTTTGGCAACAAAGGGTAATAACCGTTTGGGTGGTGATGACTTTGACCAAAGAATTATAGAATTATTAGTAAAAGACTTCAAGGATAACAACGGAATTGATTTAAGCAAGGACAGAAGCGCTGTTCAAAGATTGAAAGAAGCTGCAGAAAAAGCTAAAATTGACCTTTCTGCTACAACAAAAACTACAATTAGTTTACCTTTCATCACTGCAGATGCTAATGGTCCTAAACACTTAGAATTTGAATTAACTCGTGCTAAATTTAATGATATAACATCAGATTTTGTTGAGCAAACAATTAAATTAACAGAAGATGCTTTGAAAGATGCTAATTTAACAAAAGATAAGGTTGATAAAATTATTTTGGTTGGTGGTAGTACTCGTATTCCTGCTGTTGTTGAGGCTGTTAACAAATTTGCAGGTAAAGAAGCATTTAAGGGAATTAACCCAGATGAATGTGTTGCTGTTGGTGCAGCAATTCAAGGTGGAGTATTGGCTGGTGATGTTAAAGATGTTCTTTTACTTGATGTTACTCCTTTATCATTGGGTATTGAAACATTGGGTGGTGTGTTTACAAAATTAATTGAACGAAACACAACTATACCTGCTAAAAAATCACAAGTATTCTCAACTGCTACCGACAATCAACCAGGTGTTGATATCCATGTTTTACAAGGTGAAAGAGAATTTGCTTCTGGAAACAAAACATTAGGAAGATTTAGTTTAACCGACATTCCACCAGCACCTCGTGGTGTACCACAAATTGAAGTTACTTTTGATATAGATGCAAATGGAATTGTTCATGTTTCAGCAAAAGATTTGGGAACAAATAAAGAACAAAGTATTACTATTACTTCAAGTTCTAATATGAAAGAAGAAGATATTGAAAAAGCTATTAAAGATGCACAACAATTTGCTGAAGAAGACAAAAAGCGTCGTGAAATTGTAGATTTAAGAAACCACGCAGACAGTATTGTTTTTGCATTAGAAAAAACATTAAAAGAAAATTCAGATAAAATTTCTGAAACCGAGAAAAAAGAATTAGAAGAATCAATTGAAAAGGCTAAAGAAGAATTTAAAAAAGATGATAAAGATGCAATTCAAAAAGCGCTTGATGAATTAACAAATAAAAGCAATGCTATAATTTCAAAATTATATCAAGCAAACACAGCACAACAAGAAGCTGGACAACAAGAACCAGGAAAAGGCCCAGAAGTTGAAGTTGATGCCGATGATATTAAAAAATCTAATGACTAATATAAAATAAAAAAACGGAGATAAAAAAGTGGCAAAAAACTATTATGAAACTTTGGGTATTAATAAATCTGCTAGTAGTGATGAAATAAAAAGCGCTTACAGAAAATTAGCAAAACAATATCACCCTGACCTTAACAAAAGCCCTGATGCAGCCACCAAATTTAAGGAAATAAACGAAGCCTATGAAGTTTTAAGTGATGCCACTAAAAAAGCAAACTATGATAAATATGGCAACGCAAATGGACCAAATCCAAATGACTTTTTTGGTGGTGGAGCAGGTGCTTCAGGTGCTGGTGGATTTGGTGGCGGATTTGGAAATGGCTTTGGTAGTTTTGGTGGATTTGAAGACATATTTAATATGTTTTCTGGTTTTGGAGGAAGTAGTTCAACAAGGTCATCTGCGGTTGCTGGAAATACATTAACATTAAAATTGCAACTTAAATTTGAAGAAGCTGTTTTTGGTGTAAAACGAACAATAAACCTTGTAAGAACTGAAGCTTGTTCTCATTGTAACGGAACAGGTGCAAAAAACGGAACTGGTTTTAATACTTGCCCTGATTGTGGAGGTTCTGGTCAAGTTCGATATGAACAGAATACTTTGTTTGGGCGTATGGTAAATGTTGGTGCTTGTAAACGATGTGGTGGAACAGGTAAAATTGTTAAAGAAAAATGTGAACACTGTTCAGGTAAAGGTTATGCAAGAACTAACAGTTCAATAACAGTTGATATACCAGCTGGTATTGATGATGGTCAAGTTTTAACATTGCGTGGTTATGGTGATGCTGGTTTGCGGGGCGGTCCTAATGGAGATTTACAAATTGTTATTTCCGTTGAAAATCATAAAATGTTACAACGAGATGGCTTTGATATAAAACTAGATTTACCAGTGCCTTTCCAAATTGCTTTATTAGGGGGTAAAGTGGTTATTCCAAGCTTAGAAGGTAAGCTTGAACTTAATATCCCTGAAAACACTCAACCAAACACTATTTTAAAGCTTAAAGGCAAGGGTATTAAACATCTTAATAGGAATGTTTACGGAGATATGTATATAAAGGTTTGTGTTGAACTACCTAAAAGCTTAGACAGAAAGAAAAAAGATATGATAAAAGAATTTTCTAATTTGTTATCAGAATCTAATTATGAACAATATTCACGCTATTTAAGCAAGTTAAAATCGCTTTAAAAATTCGCCTTAGTTAGGCGAATTTTTAATTTTTACTAATTTTTTATTTGTTGACTTTTAGTATTTATAATGATAACATTAGTTAAAAATTTAATTAAAGGACTAAAATGGCAAGAAGATTTTTTATAAATGAAAGTGATATAAATAATGATTATGTAACAATTACAGGTTCGGAACATTTGCATTTAAGCAAGGTTTTGCGATGTAAAATTGGTGATAATATTACGGTTGGAACAATTGATGGGCTTGTTCTTGATTGTTGCATAAAAGAAATAAACAAAAATAAGACTATAGCACAAATTCAGCAAAAAATTTTAATGGCTAAACCTAACTATAATATAACATTGTTTCAAGCAATTATAAAAGGCGAAAGAATGGAATGGGCAGTTGAAAAATGTACCGAATTGGGTGTTACAAATATTGTTCCATTTACAAGCAGTTTTACAACGGTAAAAGCAAGTGATAATAAGCAAGCAAAACTAAACAGATTGGCAATAGAAGCTTGTAAACAATGTGGAAGAGTTTTTCCGCCAGTAATTGATAATGTTGTTTCATTTAATCAGTGTTTAAATCAATTAAAAAGCTTTTCACAAATATTTTTGGCTTATGAAAATGAAAATTCAAGTGCTAAAGATGTAATTAAGGGATTAAACATAAATGAAAATATTGCATTAATAGTTGGTAGTGAGGGTGGATTTTCAAGTGAAGAAGTTGAAAAATTTAAAAATTTGGGTGCTAAATGTTTATCATTAGGGAAAAACATTTTAAGGGCAGAAACTTCAGCTGTTGCTTTATCATCAGTTATTATGTACGAATTAAACCTGTGGAAAAAAGATTTTTAAGTTATAGTTTAAACAAAAATTAAATTTTGTTATAATTTACTAAATAAAAAGATGTTTGGAGAAAAAAATGAAAATTGCTATGTTAACACTAGGTTGCAAAGTTAACCAGTATGAAGCAGACAGTATTGCAAAAATGTTTGTTGACAAAGGTTACGAAGTGGTAAATGATTTGGAAAGTGATTGTGACTTAGTTATATTATCTACTTGTGCTGTAACAAATGAGGCTGAGCGTAAGTCAAGACAAATGGTTTCAAAAATTAATAAAGCTTGTCCTAATGCAAAAATTTTGGTTTGTGGTTGTGCAAGTCAACATAATCCAAATAATTTTGTTAATAAAAAAAATGTAGGAATAGTTTTAGGAACAAGCAGTAAACAATTAGTTCCTGATTTAATTAATGAAAAAGGTGCTTATGTTGTAGAACCACCATTAGATTTTGAGAAAATGCCAACCCCAATAAAGCACAGGACAAGAGCATATGTAAAAGTTCAAGATGGTTGCAATAACTTTTGTTCTTATTGCTTAATTCCATTTTTGCGTGGTAGATGTCGTAGTAAAAGTTTGGAGGAATGTTTAGTTGAGTGTTTTCAAGTTGCGCGTCAAAGTCGAGAAATAGTTTTAACTGGTATTAATCTTTCTGCTTGGGGGCAAGATTTTAACAAAGAGCTTAAAGATTTGCTTGCTTCACTTTCAACAATAAATGCAAGAATAAGACTAAGTTCAATGGAAATGAATATTATAAACAATGATTTTATTAAAACAATAAAAGAAATGCCAAATTTTTGCGAACATTTTCATTTAAGTATGCAAAGTGGTTGTGATAAAACATTAAAAGATATGAACCGACACTATACTAGTGAACAATTTTTAGAGAAAGTTAAAATGTTAAGGAATGCTTTTCCAAACTGTAATATTACAACTGATATTATTGTTGGGTACCCAACAGAAACCGAACAAGATTTTAATCAAACTTTAGAAACTGTTAAAAAGGCGAAATTTGGTTTTATACATATTTTTCCATATTCTCGCAGGGGGGGAACTGTTGCAAGTAGGTTGCCATTAATAGAACCAGAAATTGTGGCTAATCGTGTTGAAAAAATAACAAAATTACGCGATGAGCTGGAAAAACAATTTTTACAAGAACAAGTAGGAAAGTATCACGAATTTCTTGCTGAACAAGAAAAAGACGGTTTTTGGATTGGACATTCAAGAAATTTTACGAAAATATATGTTCAATCAAATAAAATCAAATCGGGCGATATACTAACAGTTATTGTTATAAAATCTTTTAAAGATGGCGTTTTAGCAAATGTTATTGAAACTGTTGATTAATAAGGAGAATATAAAATGAAAGATTGTGTTTTTTGTAAAATTATAAATAATGAATTACCTTCAAAAAAGCTATATGAAGATGATGAGATGTTAATTTTTGAAAATATAAATAAAAGTGCTAAATTACATTATTTAGCAATACCAAAAAATCATTATGCTCATTTATCCGAGGCTTCTAATAAACAAGCTGAAGTTTTAGGTAAAATTTTGGTTAAAATTCCACAATTACAACAAATTTTACATATTGAAAATGGTTACAGACTTATAATAAATCAAGGCAAAGATGGTGGTCAGGAAATTGAGCATTTGCATATACATATTTTAGGTGGTGAAAAGTTACCAAGTTTTTAACATATAAATTTATTAAATAAAGGGAAAAAATGAAAAATAATTTAAACAATCAAGATAAACCGCAAAAACCACAAAATTTTGTGTTAGGTATAATATTAATAATTATTGGCATTGTATTATTCTTTAATTTTTTTGTCAGCTTTTTTATATCTGCCTTTTTAGGTTTTAAATTAACATTTTTTTTCAATTTACCACTTAATGTTTCAATGATACTACTTTGCGTAGCTTGGATATTGATTGCTATTGGTTTAAGGCTTATAAGAAATAATAATCTTAAAAAAACAAATAAATTAGAAAATTACAATAATAACAATGAAAACAATAATGTGGAACAAGATGTTGTGATATTAGGTGACAATGAAACATTATATATAAAAAAATGTTTATATTGTGGTGCAGAAAATAAATCTACATCTAAATTTTGTGATGCGTGTGGAAAAAAATTTGATGTTATAGTTCAAGAAAATAATAACGAATTACAAAATAAAAATGAAAAAGAATTAACAAAAAAAGTATGTCCAAATTGTAATTGGGAAAATGAACCAACAGATAAATTTTGTCGTAATTGTGGCGAAAAGATTTAAAAAATGTTGACATAATTATTTTTATGTGTTAAAATAAAAAAGATTTTTTAACGAAGGTGGTGAGAAAAGTATGACAATGGTTGTTGTTGGTAAAGATGAAAGTCTTGACAGCGCATTAAAACGCTTTAAGCGTAAATGCCAAAAAGATGGCATTATTGGCGACCTTCGTAAACACGAGGCTTACGAAAAACCAAGTGTAAAACGCAAAAGAAAAAGCGAAGCAGCACGAAAAAGAAATCGTAAATAAAAAACAAAACTGTTCAAAAGAACAGTTTTTTTATTGATTTTTTTAAGGGAATACAAAGTTTGTTGATTTTTTATACACTTTTATGATATAACTAAATAATTAACAAAGTAAAAGGTAATTTATGTTAGCAAAAGTTAAAAGTTTGGGGTTAGTTGGTATAAATGGGTATCAAGTGGTTGTAGAGGCTGATTTAAACAGTGGATTGCCAAAATTTGATATAGTTGGGTTACCAGATGCATCAATAAAAGAAAGTAAAGAACGAATTCGTAGTGCAATTAAAAATTCGGGCTTTGGTTTTCCAATGAATAAATTAACAGTTAATTTAGCACCTGCTGATATAAAAAAGGAAGGTCCTGTTTTTGATTTACCAATAGCAGTAGCACTGTTAGTTTGCACTGGTGAAATTACTTGTGAAAAATATAAAAATTTTTCTTTTATGGGTGAGCTTTCACTTGACGGTTCAATAAGAAAAGTAAATGGGGTTTTGCCAGCGTTAATTACCGCAAGAAATTTAGGAAATAATGTGGTTATTATTCCTGAAGAAAATAAAAAAGAAGCTTGTTATATAAAAGATTTAACAGTTTATACAGTATCAAATTTAAAACAACTTGTTGATTTTTTGAATGATGAATTAAATTTATCTGCTGTTGAAAAATGTGATTTTGTTTCGAAACAAAATGAAAAAAACTATGTTAATGATTTTTGTTATGTAAAGGGGCAAGCAAGCGCAAAGCGAGCTTTGGAAATTGCTGCAGCAGGTGGACATAATATATTAATGGTTGGTCCACCGGGGGCGGGAAAAACAATGTTGGCAAAATGTTTGCCATCTATTTTGCCATCTTTAACATTTGAAGAAGCTTTGGAAGTAAC
>CALWTF010000019.1 GCA_944384415.1 uncultured Clostridia bacterium
GGAATATTTGATGTAGCAAATGAGCTTTTCTCTAGTGGTGCTATAAGTCAAGATTTGACTTCGGAACACTGGAACGACGCAGATTTATTCTTCGCTATTATTGACGAATATCAAAGCTTAAAAAATAGAGTTGTCAAAAAAGAAACTCAACTATTTAAGGAAGGAATCGGACAAGAAGAATATAGTAAAATTCGAAACAATATAGCCAGAGAAGTTTTATTGTCTTACGACAAGTATGGCAGCCCTACTAGACTTGGCAAGGTTGTTGAAAAATATCAAAAACAAATTAAAGCTCTTAAAAATAGCCTTGAAGAAACTAGACGCAGAAATAAGGCTCAAAATAGCTTATTTGAAACAGTAGATAGATTGAAAGGATTGACAAAATATCAATCTGCAGAAATCGAACTCGCTGGCGAAGTAACTATGCTTATAAACGAGCTTAAGAAAGTTAAAACCTACAGAGGTAATTTATCAAAGCATATTAGAAGCATAATGGCTAACTATTCTCAAGAAGTAAACGGAAATAAACTTTATAATTTATTATCCTACACGACAACAGAAGATAATCCGTTGGCTAAAATGATTGAAGATATAGCTCACGGCAGAGGTGATTTGTCTACTGCAGAAATTCAAAACTTGGATTTAATCTTAAGGAACTTTATACATAATGTAAGAAATTATGACAGAGTTTTCTTTGAAGGAAGAAATCAGTCTGACACTGAAATTGCTACTCAAGCTGTAGAAGAAACAAAACAAGCTATTGCTTATAAAGACGAAGGTTTTTTAGGTGCTGTATCTAAATTCTCTCGCTGGCTTCAAGCTCCAGTATGGAGATTCGAGCGTCTTGGTGGTTATAGAAAAAACTCAATTATGGCTAAAGTTTTCAACGAGCTTAAAAATGGTGTATCGAAACAAGCTATGTTTAATATGGAAGTTGCAGAACACTATAAAGAGTTTTTCGAGAAAAATAAAAAAACTGTTAAAGGCTGGAATAAACAGACAATCGAAATTGGTGGCGTAAA
Source organism: uncultured Clostridia bacterium (assembly GCA_944384415.1). Lineage (GTDB taxonomy): Bacteria > Bacillota > Clostridia > Christensenellales > UBA1242 > UBA7584. Next base: position 1,023 of record CALWTF010000019.1, read on the forward strand.
AATGTCTAAAGGACAAATTATAGATTTATATATGCTATCAAAAAGGAAACAAGCACAATCGCACTTATTTAATGGCGAAGACGGCTTAACTGGAACTATTCAATTAAGCAACGAAGAACAAGCTAGTCGTGGCAATATAAGAAAAGCTGTGTCTAAAGGACAAGAGGTAAAAATTGATTCGGAGTTTTTACAGAAGGTTGAAGACGCTTTAACAGCTACAGACAGAGAGTTTATCGAGCTTACAGAAACCTTCTTTAATAAAATTGCAAGAGACGCTAAACACGAAACGGATATGGCTTTATATGGTATATCCAATGCTGGAGAAGATTATTATATTCCTATCCGTGTATCTGGAGACCAGCTATATTCAAGAATCGGAGACACAAATGGTGGATTTGGAGACTTATTCTCTGTTTACTCGCCTTCATTTAATAAAGATGTAAAACCTAACGCCAACAATAAAATTGTTGTAGAAAATATTATTGATATTGTAAATCGCCATACAAAACAAATGGCTGCTTACTATGGATTAGCTATTCCTATCAAATCATTTAATAGAATCTACAATAAAAAATTGGAAGACGGCTCAAAATTGAGCACAGAGCTTGCTAAAGTTGACGCAGAGTTTGAAAAATATGTAAATAAACTTTTCAATGATATGCAAGGTAAACAAAAAGAAAAAAGCTTTTTTGACGCTATGCTTGGAAAAGTTAGAAGTCTTGGAGCTAAAGCAGCTTTAGGGTTGAATCTTAAAGTATTGGCGAATCAGTTTGTATCACTTCCAGCGTCTGCTGCTGTTGGCGTTAAGTATAAAAACATTATGAAAGGTTTTGGGCTTGCTCTTGCAAGAAAAACGGATTTTGACGCACTTGTAAAATATGCTCCTATGTTTTATGACAGATTCCGTGAAGGAAACAATATTGATGTTGGATTGCTTAAAGAAGGGAAAGGCGTATTGGGGAAAGTCGATGTTATAACAGACTTAACTACAGCTCCTATTGGAAAAATAGACCAGTTTATTTGTGGGGCTGTTTGGAACGCTTGTTTAGAGCAAACAAAATCTACTAAATATGAAAACTATTCTGAAGAACACTACAGAGCAGCTGCTAAATTAACCGAAGAGGCTGTAATCAAAACTCAAGCTAACTATATTCCACTTTATAGACCGGCTGTATTGAGAGAACAAAGCTCTTTCTTGCAACTTTCTACAATGTTTATGTCAGAGCCTTTGCAACAATTTTCTTTATTGACTTCTGCTATCGACAAAATTGCGGTTGCTAGAAAAATGATAAAATCTACAGACACGGCTATTCAAGCTGAAGGAAGAGAGCTTATGAAAGTTGCAAAAGCAGAGTCTACGAGAGCTATCGCTGCAGTATTCGTTGATACAATTATCTTAACCTTAATTGCTCAAGCGTTTAGGTGGGTAAAAGGAACTGACGACGAAGACGAAGATGTGGTGCAAACAATCCTACAAGACTTTGCAGAAAACTATATTGGTATGATTCCTTTTGCAAAAGATATTTATTCTGTGTTGCAAGGTTATGATGTAACAAATATGGCATACTCTGGGTTAACTAATATAGCAAATGGACTAAAAGAAAGTTGGAATATTATTGACTTGTTGGCTAGTGGTAAATCTTACGACGAAGCTCAAATCAATGGCAAAATAAGAAAAACTTTACTAGGAATATCTCAAACTTTTGGAATACCTTTAAGAAACTTGGAAACATATAGCAAAGGAGTAATTGAAAAATTCGCTCCAGAAGCTGTTTACAAGTATGATAAATTTTTCTATGACGGAACTACCAGCTCTTATGCTAAAGAACTAAACGAAGCTTTAGTTGCTGGAGACGATAAAATGGCAGATACAATCCTAGACCTATTCTTGACGGAAGAAAAAATACCAGTTAAGGACGCAACTTTACGAAATACACTAAAAGAGCTTTACGCAAAAGGATTTAATGTGTTGCCTAGAAGCGTTGGAAAATCAATCACTTACGACGGAGAGCAATATGCTTTAACTCAATCACAAAGAAAAAGGTTTAGAGAGGTTTATCAAGAAGCTAACGAAGTTGTGAAAAATTTAACAAATAAAACACAATTTAAAGACACAGAAGTAGAAATACAAGCTAAAGCTATTGAAGAAATTTACGACTATTATTATAAGCTTGCCATAGAAGACTTACTTGGCGTTGAAGTTGTTAGCGAAAAAGACAGACTATTCTATAAAGTATTTAATTTGGAAGATTTAGTGTTGATTATAAAGCAAGCTAGGGCTTTAGTATCAGACAAAGACGAAGACGGAAAAACAATCAGTGGAAGCAAGAAAAGAAAAATTCAAGCCTTCATTAACCGTCTAAAACTTACGGCAGCTCAAAAATATATGATTATGGGCTATTTAGGATATAAAAACTCTGTTGGACTAAACAAAGTAAAAGTTTATATTCAGTCTCAAAGATTATCTAAAGCAGAAAAAGAAGCTCTACTAGAATACAGTGGATATGAAAAAAAGAAGGACTAAAATCCTTCTTTTTTGTTAAAATCATAAACCAGCACAATATAATTCTTTGTAAATACAGTGTTCGGATTATGTGATAGTGGCGGAGAGGGAGGGATTTGAACCCTCGCTACGGTTTCCCGTACTGCGTCCTTAGCAGGGACGTCTCTTCAACCACTTGAGTACCTCTCCAGATACTTTAAAGTTGAACATACAAATTATATCATTTTGTTTTATTATTGTCAACAATAATTCTAGTTCAATTTTTATAAATTTTAATTTTACATATGTTATATTTTAACATAAAAACTTGATATTAAACAAAAAATAAAAATTTTTATAAATTTTGATAAATTTATTGACAATAATGTTTAATTAGTGTAAAATAAAAAGGCATATCAGTTATGTGGCGGAATTTGTGGCGGCGTAGCTTAGTTGGTTATAGCGATCGGTTCATACCCGATAGGTCGAAAGTTCGAATCTTTCCGCCGCTACCATATATTATTAAGGCCTCATGGTCAAGTGGTTAAGACACCACCCCTTCACGGTGGTAACTCGGGTTCGAATCCCGATGGGGCTACCACAAATTTAAAATAGAATGTCTTAAAAAAATAAGGCATTCTATTTTTTATATTATTTTTTGTTTATATTAAAAAAGATTGTGCATGCACACAATCTTTTAACCTAAAAGTGATTTATAAACATTTGAATAATATGTTATAGTTCTGTCTCCAATTATTTGCTCAATAAGAGCTTGTTCGTGATTAGCGTAGTTAGATTTTGTTATTTGTTCAATTACTACATCTAGCATTGTTTTTCCATTTGTTACACCATTTGAAGCATATTCATCAAATGGATTTATAAATATGTTATTTAAACTGCTTAATGTTGCTGATTGATAATCAAGTTGAGTAATTTCACCTATATACATAACTATGTGATATCCATATGTGCTTTCAACAAGACTAGATGAAATACTTCCTGCACCTTGTTGTCGTAAACTTCTAGATTCGTTGGCAAAACTTTCAACCATTTGGTCATTTTCTGGATTGGTTGGTATATAATAGCAAGTGTCTGCATTGTTTACACCATCATCCATATTAAAACGGTAAATATAGTCATTAAATATTTTCATTTTTTCAGCATATGATTTTCCTTCCATAGCTTTTGTTAACATATTTAAAACTTGTTTAGCAGTGTAAGTGTTGCCATATTTTAAAACACCATTTTCATAATATCTTTCTGTTACTGTTGTTTGATTTTTTATTTGTTCAACTTGTTTATTATAGTTTTCTTTCGAAATATCATTATTATTTAGTTGATTTTTTAATGTTTCAATTTGTTTTGTATCGCTAAACTTAATTAAAATGTGTGAAACCTTAAACCAGTCAGAAGTGTTTGGGTGATAATATACAGAAGCTGCTTCCTTTGTCATTGCTGTTGTGTAAGCACTTGAACTTGTTGTATAAGTTTCTATTTGAGTTTCTATCATTTTTTTATAAGTTTCAAGAATTTCATTTTCTGTTATTGTTTCGCAAGCTTTTGAATATTGTTCTTGATAAGCGGTTAAATACGCATTTTCAATGTAAACTTCAAAAAGTCGGTCAAGTTCACGATAGAAAACATCTGCAGTATTTTTACTTAAAGATTTATCAGTTTCATTGTTTTTCAAGTTTTCAATGTAGTTATCAAAAGCTTCATCACTATAACTTTTTGTGTTTGTATTTGAACCGTAAAGAATACTGTCTGTTTGATTCCAATACAATTTTCTAAAATTTTCTAAAGCTAGTTTTGCTTTTTCACTTTCTGTTTTTTGTGCAAGTTCACTTTCGCTTATTTGAAAAACATCTATTGAATGGTTAACAACTTCTTCATTAGTTACAACCTTTTGCAATACTCCATTAATATATGTGTAGGTTTTTGTGTAAGGCGAGTACTGATTTTCATAAGTTTCATGTGAATCAGTAGAACTTTCTTCACTTTCTGGTATTTCAGCATCATCGGCTTTCCTAAGAGTGGTTTCTTCTGATGTTATTTCTTTGTTAATGTAATCATATACGCTTTGCCAAGCATCATTAATTTGCTTTTGTGTTAAAGTTATTTTGTCAAGATTAACAGAAGCATTTCCTTCTTTTAAAGCTTCAATAAAAATTTTTCTATCTAAAAGTGTTTTTATTGTTGATTCAAGACCTTCAATCGTTGCATCGCCAGAGTTGTCATAATTTTCATTACCGAAGTTATAGTAGCCATTAATTAATTCTTTCATATTTACTGTAATTTTGCCATTATTATAGCTTGCTACTATTTGGTTGTAATATTTATTAGTATCTAATTCAAATAATGAACAACCAGTGAATGATAGGAAAGCCAAACAAACTGTCATTAAACATATAGTAAATTTTTTAAATGTTTTCACTGCATTTCTCCCAAAGGTTATAATAACAAAATTATTATACAACACAATTTATTTTTTGGCAATTCTTTTAATTAAAGTTTTGGTGTTTAATTTGAATAATCAAGTAAACTCAAAAGTTTTTGCCATTTTTGTTCATAATTATATTTAGTAAAGATTATTTCTATTGTTGCCAAACCTTGCTTTTCGTATACTTTAAAGTTATTTACTTTTTGTTTTTTAAATAATAATTGTAAATGCTCAACATTTGAAAGTTCGGATATTAGTGCAATCTTGTTATTATTTACAATTGCTCTTGTTATATTGTTTTTTATACACAAGTTTTTAAGTAATGCAACTTTGCAAAGACCAATAACAGGTTCGGGTAAATTACCCCAAGTATCTTTTATTTGTTCTAAAACTTGTTGATAATTTTGCATATTTTGAATAGAACTAATAAGAGAATATAGTGACATTCTTTCGGCTTCATCACTTGTTAAATATGTTGGAATATTAGCGTCTATTTCTACATCAAGTTTAACAGATTTTGGTTCTGTAACAGTCAAGCCTTTTAACTCTTGTACTGCATTATCAAGTAATTTACAATACATATCATAACCAACTTTTTCCATCTGTCCGTGTTGTTCACTACCAAGCAAACTTCCGGCACCACGAATTTCAAGGTCTCGCATTGCTATTTTAAAACCACTTCCTAGCGCTGTAAATTCTAATAAAGTTGCAAGCCTTTTATATGATGTTTCACTTATACCACTTTCACTTGAATAGGTTAAATATGCCCATGCCATTTTATCACTTCTTCCAACTCGTCCACGCAATTGATAAAGTTGTGAAAGCCCCAGTAAATCGGCAGAAACCACAAATAAAGTGTTTGCATTAGGTAGATTAATACCATTTTCTATTAAAGTTGTAGCAATTAAAACTTGAACATCTCCTGAAAAAACATTTAAAATAATATTTTCAAGTTGGTTTCGTTCCATTTGTCCGTGAGCTACAGCAATAGTTGTTCCTTCTGGTAATAACGCAGTTACTTTACTAGCAAATTCATTAATAGTTTCAACTCGTGGATAAACTATCAGTGCTTGTCCACCTCGTTCAAGTTCTTTATTAATAGCATTTTGCAGTAGAACAGAACTATATTCACTTACTATTGTTTGAACAGGAAGTCGTTCAATTGGTGGCGTTTCAATAATACTAATATCTCGTATTCCAACAAGTGCCATATGCAAAGTTCGTGGAATAGGGGTAGCGGATAAAGTAAGCACATGAACATTTTTCTTTAAAAGTTTAATTTTTTCTTTATCTGCTACACCAAAGCGCTGTTCTTCATCTAAAATTAAAAGAGCTAAATCAAAATATTCAACATCTTTACTTAACATTCGATGAGTTCCACATAAAATGCTAACTTTTCCACTTTTTACTTCTTCTATTATTTGTTTTTGTTCTTTTAAGGTTCTAAATCTATTTAAACATCTAACTTCTATGCCAAATCTTTGAAACCTTGCTTTAAAATTTGCATAATGTTGTTCACATAATATCGTTGTAGGGCAAAGTATTGCAACTTGTTTACCATTTATAACTGCCTGAAATGCCGCACGCATTGCAACTTCAGTTTTTCCATATCCAACATCTCCAACTATAAGTCGGTCCATAATTTTTCCACTTGATAAGTCAGTTTGAACATCGTGTATTGCTTTTAATTGGTCTTCAGTTGGTTCAAAAGGGAAATCAGCATCAAATTCAGATTGCAATTCGTTATTATAAGTTAAAATAACTCCTTTTAAATTTTGGCGTTCTTGCTCAAGTTTTAAAAGGTCAATAGCTAAAGTTTTTACACTTGATTTAACCTTTTGTTTAACTTTTTCAAATTGATTACTACCAAGTTGACTAAGAGCAGGTGATTTTTCTGCTCCAATATATTTTCCAAGCAAATCTATTTGCTCTGTTGGAACATATAATTTGTCATTATTTTTATAGCTTATGACAAGATAGTCTCGTTTATGGTTGTTAATAGATAATTGTGTTACTCCTTCACACATTCCAATACCATGAATAGAGTGAACAACCAATTCTCCCGCTTGCGGTAAAGTAAAATTTTCTGAAAATTTTGCAACTTTTTTAAAAAATTTTGCGTTATTGTTTCTAATTGTAAAAAGTTGTTCTTTTCCAAAAATAACAAATTTATCATTAGCAAAAACAGCACCTAAATCACAGTTTTTTACTATTATATTTACTTTTGATTTATCAGCATTTAAAATATTGTTTATAATTAAACAATCAACTTGATTTTTAGTAAGTTTTTTATAAAAATCATTTGCAATAGTTGTTTCATCACAAGCTAAAAAAATTAAATAATTTTTAGCCATAAAATTATTGATTTCGGTTTTTAAAAGTTCAATTTTTCCATTAATGTTTGAAAGTGGAAATGTTTCTGCATTAAAAACTTTATCAGTTTCAAAAAACTTGTTTTGAGTTGTTATAATTTGATAACAAAGACAAGTAAAATTAGTTATTCTTTGTTTTATTTCTTCAAACTTAAAAAGACAATTTTTGTGTTCTTTTAACAAAAAATTGGCCTTAATATTTTGTTCAATTGTGTTATTTGTTTCGGTTTCAAATTTAATTAAATGTTCATAACATTGTTTTGGTTCATCAAAAACTATAATGCTGTTAGTTGGAATATAATCTAAAATGTTTTCTTTTGCTAAAAATGCTGAAAAGAAATCAAAATTACTTGCTTTTATGCTTTGTTGCTGTAAACTTAAAATGGCACTGTTAAAACTGTTGTTTTCAGTTTGATTTTTTAATAATTTGTTTTCAATGCGTTTATCATATTCAATTTTAAAAGAAAGCGGACAAACCATTAAATTTGAAACATTTTGAACTGAATATTGAGTTTGTAAATTAAAACTGCTAATTTTTTCAATTTGAGTATCAAAAAAATAAATTCTAAAAGGAATTTGCGACTGTAAAGGGAAGATGTCAACAACATCACCTCTAACCGCGAATTGTCCTATACTTTCAACAGAACTAACTTTGGTATAACCAATTTGAATAAGTTGTTTAATTAAGTTTTCAATTTCAATTTGGTCATCAGTGTGTAAATTTAAAACACATTTTTCAAATATATTTAGGGGAACAATAGGTTGACATAAAATTGATGTTGATAATAACAATACATCAAAATTTTTTTGATATAAATCAAAAAGTGCAGTTAAACGGTTTGTTGTTTTTTGTCCAAACTCTAAAGTATGAAAGCAAAAATCTGCGCTTAAATTTTCTATTGAAACAACTTTTTTGCCATTGTTTTTAAAATTTATTTCAAGGTTTTTTTGCTCATTTTCATCTCCGCAAATATAAACTATTGGATTTTTGAAAAGTTGTGCTGTAAATAGTTTTTCTTTTTTTGAAAAACCAAAAACACTTGCATTCTTTTTTTGATGCAAAGTGTTCATAAGTGAATTCAAAAAACCGTTTTGAGGAAGAAGTTCTAAAATATTTTTCATTAAATTATCCTTGAATAAAGTTTAAAATTTCATCGGCACCCAATTCAACCCCTTGCTTAAAAATTAAAAATTGCTCTTGATTAAACTTTGAAAGTACGAAATCGGCTAATTCCATTTTTTCGGGTGGTTGTCCAACACCAATTCTTAGGCGAGGTATCTCTGTTGTTTGCAATTCTTGAACAATATTGCGCATACCATTATGTGTGCCCGCTGAACCTTGTTGTTTAAAACGGATAGTTCCAAGTTTTAAATCAATATCATCATAAACAATAAGTATATTTTTTAAATCAATTTTAAACTTTTTTACAAATTTTTTTACACATTCACCACTATTATTCATATAAGTTTGTGGTTTTATTAGCACAATTTTATCACCATTAAAAACTGTTTCTGCAATAATGCCATCTAATTTTTTTTTATTAAAATTACAACCTAACTTGTTTGCCACCAAGTCAACCGTTGCAAAGCCCGCATTGTGTGGTGTGTTGTCAAACTTGCTTTCGCAATTTCCTAAGCCAAAAATAAATTTCATTTTATTGCTCCTTTGATAAAAAACTAAAAGGCTTTGGCGATTTTTTTATTGTACAATTTTCAGCAACGCAAAAACATAACTCAACATTCTTGTTTATAACACAGTTGTTTAATATATTGTTTGGTTTTAAAACAACATTATTATTAATTATAGTTCCGTTTAATATAGTGTTGTTTGGATATATTATAACATTTTTTTCTATAACAACATCGTCATCAATAAAACAAGAATTTACATCTAAAATTTGTACACCGTTTTGTAAATGTTTTGTTAAAATGCGTTTTCTCAAAATATCACTAGCAATTGAAAGTTGTGCTTGATTAAACACGCAAAAAAAGTCTTCTTTTGCAACAGGATATTGATTAATATTTGATAAAGAAGTGCTGTTTTTTACACTTTCAGTTTCAAATATCCAACCTCGTTCAAGCTGGCATATAGTTATTGATTTTGCTTGCACATAATCCAATATATTTAAAAAGGTTTTATTTTGTAACAGTGGAGTGTCAGCATAAAAAACGGCAGTGTATTTTTTGTTTTTTAAATATGGCTTAATTGTTGATAAAATGTCATTGGTTGTGTTACACTCAATTTCTGTAACATCAAAGTTTTCAAATGCACTTAAACACCAATTAAGAATAGATTTTCCCCAAACTTTGATTTCATAACTTTTTTGTTCAGATAAAAGGGCAGGGTTGTTGGTTTTTAAAATTAAAACATCAACATCATTATCTGTTGTTATTTTACATTTTTCAAAAAAAGATTGTATATCAATTTCTAAATCTGTTTTAATTTGCATTATTTTCTTTTTTGCTTTTCCTTTTGTCTTTGAAATAGTTAGACAAAATTTCAGCACACTCCTTTTCTTTTATTCCACCAATTATTTTAGGTCGGTGATTAAACCTTTTGTCTTCTGGAAGATTATAAATTGAACCGCAACAACCAGCTTTGGGGTCATATGCTCCAAATATAATTCTTCCTAACCTAGTATTTATACAAGCCCCTGCACACATAGGGCAAGGTTCTAGTGTTACATATAAATCGCAGTCATAAAGATGCCAATCATTAAGTTTTTTCATTGCTTTGTTAAGTGCTATCAATTCGGCGTGATACAAACTGTTGTTTTTATAATTTTTTTTGTTTTTACCCTTTGCTATAATTTTACCATCTTTAACTATAACAGCACCAACTGGCACCTCATCTAGTTCTTTTGCTTTTTTTGCCTGTTCAATAGCAATTTGCATAAATTTTTCAAAATCATTTTTATTTTGCATACAACTATTATATATCAAAACCACTACAAAGCGCAAGTGTTTTTTCTGGCACCAATCTATTTTGACTCCAAATATAAGGCAAGTTTTTGATGTTTATAGGGTGATTAAATTCATCTTTCCCAACTTCAATAGTAAAAGAGGGAATGTTATATTTTTGTATACACCAATCTTTAAATCCACCTACGCTAAATGGTGTGTTTTTGATTTTATAAGTTGTTAACTTTGAAATTTCATTTGCAATTTTTTGGTCTCTGATTAAATCACTTCTTTTTTGTTTGAATTTAAAGTAGATTTCTTCACCTTTACTATGATAGCTGATTGTGCCAATTGGTTTTTCTTTTTCAACAAGATTGCAAAGTGCTTGTGTTTCGGGTTGGTCTGCGGGATAATATCCAATAAAATTTTCTGAAGATGGGGTAAAAGCGTTATGTTTTCCATTTCCCCAATTAGCATCAAAATTAACATTTAAGTCAACAGCATTTGCATTTGCTTTCCAAAGTGAAAAATTGTTTGATTTATTAATATTTTGCAAAAAAGATTTTATTTGATTTGATTTAACAGAATCTAATCCATCAACACATAAACTAACACCATCTGGATTAGACATTGGAACTAAAATAATTTGTCCGTCAAATGTTTTTTTCAAAAGACTTTTAATGTGTAAAAAACAAAGATGTGTGCAAATATATTCTCTGGCGTGTATAGAATATTGAACAATTAGTTTTTTGTTTCCTTTTCCAATATACACTGCAAAAAGTTCTCTATTTAACACCGATTTTCCAAAGCTTTGTATTGAACAATATTTGCTTATTTCATCTAATTTTTTTAAAAAATTGTCATAAAAAAACATATAACCTCCTTTAAAGGTTATATGTTTTTTAATTACATTATGCCCCACAAAAAGCTAAAAATTGTACCCATAGCACCTAAAAATATAGCACAATATATAAATAAATAGTCAGCTTTGTGTGGTTTTTGCTTTTTTTCAAGTTCGCTTTCCATAAGTAAAATATCAATTAAACCAGGTTTTTCTGAAATGTTTTTCATTAAAGTTTCGTTTAATTTTCCGCCTTCAAGTTTTTTCTGTATGTCTAACATTGAAATTTGAGTGTACAAGTTTAACATTTGTCGTTTGTTGCTTGTGTCAAATTCATTTTCAAACTCTGTGCCTTTAATTTGCTCTTTAAAATTCTTTTGAAAATCATAAAATTTTTGTAATTTCCCTTGTGCAAAAATAAGAGATATAAAATATAAAATACCAAAACATACTGCAATTAATATTAATATTGATAAAATACTTGAAAGTAAAATATTACCATTATAAAAGAATGAACTTACATTGTTTATAAGTTGTGAGCCAAGCCAGTTATTATTTAATGAAAAATCTATTAATACACTTAAAAAATTGTTGCTAAAATGAATAATCATAGCAGGGAAAATACTTCTGCTTACTGCTGTTACTAAACCTAAAATTAATCCAATTACAAAAGCATATCCAAATTGAACAATATTAAAATGCATAAATCCAAATAATAATGCAGAAATCAATATAGCTCTTTTAATACCATTATTTTTTAGTGAACCTAAAAGCAAACCTCGATGTGAAATTTCCTCACAAAATCCTGGCATCATTGCAGTAGTAATTATGCTAAAAATAAAAGCTAATGTTGAATAGTCCCCACCAGTGCTACTGCTAAATTGGTATCCAAAGAAAATTAAAAGCCCAGACCAAAACGATGATAAATAGTTTGTTAATATAAAAACAAGAAAACCTAATATAAACGAAAATAAAATTATTTTCCAGTTAACTTTTTTAAAAGAAAAATTTAAAAAAGCTTGTTTAAATGTTGTTTTATTTAACCATTTATAAAGTATTAAAGGAAGTAAAAACATAATACCAACTTGTATTAATGTGGAAACTAAACGGTTTGCCCATTCTGTATCCATTCCATTAAATACTCCCCAGTAGCTAAATATTTTTACCATAACAAAACAAAACATTACGATAAAATAAATTAATCCAGAATAAAAAATTGTTTTGTCTTCAATTATAAACTTTTTTTTAGGTTGAAAATCGTTTTCCATTATTACTCCTTAAATTTAACCCAAAGTACCCAATATCAAAAGTAATATTGCTACAACAAATGCTAATATCCAATATTGTCTTGTTTTATTTTCTTCATTTGTTTTATTATCATTATTCAAGTTTTCTATTTTATTTTTATTATCTTGTTCAAATAATAAATTTTCATTATTAGTTTTTAAATTGTTAGGTTGTTTTTTTCTTATAATGTAAATGCTAAGATAAACAAGACCAATTGCAACAGCTAAAAGCGCAATACCAATTAAAAAGTAACCAAATGAAACTGTAGTAGTTCCAGAAATTATACCATTGTTTACAAGATAAACATTTATAAGTACTTGTGTATTAGACACAAAATGTATAATCATTGTTAACCATAAAGTGTTTGTTTCCCAATAAATTAATCCTAACAATATTCCAAATATAAAAGTATATGGAAGTTGAAAAATACTAGTGTGCATTAAACTAAACGCTAATGCTGAAATAATAATTGCAAACCATTTGCCTTTATTTCTTAATCCATTTAGTATTACACCACGAAAAATTATTTCTTCTACTATGGCAGGTAAAAATGCCGATACTATTATTGCCAAAAACAATTGAGCAACATTATTAATTGGAAAACCAAGTTCAGTTGGTGCATTTAACCCTGTTAATTCAATTAACCAAGCATAACAATCAATAATGGGTGAAGTTAAATATACAAACACTAATCCTATTAAAAAACAAATAAAAATCGTTAAAAAATTTGATTTTTGCTTAATTTTTATTGCATTTTCCCAATCAAAATTATTTGTTTTATTATATAGCAAAAATAAACTAAAAATAATCCCATAAAAAAATATAGGAAATAAATAATTAAAAGTAGCACTGTTTTGTATAATTTCAACTTCTGTTCCTGTTGCTTTTGAAATTATAATTAAAATACTTGATGCTATAACAGAAATAGCAAGTGAAGTTAACAGCACAAAAGCATACATTTTTGCCGAATCAAAAGGCGAGTACATATCTTTTTTGTTTTTTAAATTATTATCCATAAAATTCCAACCAAAACTTTTTAAAATACTTATATATTATATAAAATTTGGGTAATAAAATCAACATTTTTATATTATCAAATTTTATTTTGTTTTGGAAAATTTTCTATAATATATTTTAAAATATAGTAAACAAGCATTAGGATAAATACTATAGTAATACAAAGTAAAATTAAATCAATAAGTTCATAAAAAATTGAACACAATAAAAAGATAAATAAAGCACTAATTAAATTTCCAATAATCAAACAAAGAATACCTTTAAAAATTTTGAAATTATAAAGTGAAATAAGCATTGCACCTGTCCATATTCCTGTAAATGGTATTGGAAGAGCAATAAAACCTACACACCACCAAAATTTCTTTTTTTCGGTTATATTTTTTTTATTTTTGCTTAATATGTTTTGTTTAATTTTTATTGATAAATAAGAAAATTTTTTGTTTTTTTTAAACCAGTTCAAAACTGGCTTAAAAAGTAAGAAAACAATAATTCCTGAAATACAACTTCCTAAAAAAGCCGTTAAAGTAGCACCCAATACTGACATTGCTCCATTTCCCCATAAAGCTGTTGACATACCAAGTGGAACAGCTGCATGCATTTCTAACACGGGCATCATTGAGGTTATTAAAACAACAAAAAATGCTCCTAAATATCCGAACCAATTTGCTATTAAAAATTCAAACACTAAAACCTCGTTTTTATTTAAGTTATGCAGGAAATATATTTTTTATGAATAAATAAAATTATGATAAATTTACATTTAACAGTTGAATAATTAACTTAAATAGTATATAATATATAATATGCGTGGATGTGGCGGAATTGGCAGACGCGCTGGATTTAGGTTCCAGTGGGAAACCATGAAGGTTCAAGTCCTTTCATCCACACCAAAAATAAAAAGCCTTTAAGGCTTTTTTTGTTATTTATCATTGTAACTATTTTTATTCAACAGGAAGTTTAAAGGAAGACTTTAAGTTTTTATTTTCTTCTTCATATAACATTATTCTTTGTTTTTTCTCATAATCACTTTTGTTTGCATTTGTTAAAATATCGTTTATTTCCTTATATAGTTGGGTGACAGATAAAGGATAAAATGTTTCATTGTGTTGATTATTAAGTGAGTTTTCAACACCATAACTTAATGCTTTTTTAATAATTTGATAGGTGGTATTTATCCGTGGATTTTTATTTTCTGTGTAAGCATTATTTGTAATAAATATTAAATCGTGTTCATCAAAAGCGGTTTTAATTTCACTTTCAAAGCTTTTGGCATATATCGTAATTGTATTTTCATCTTTTTCAATAAAACCCGCGCCCATAAATGGTAATGTGGTTAAATTGTGTTTAGTTAAAAAATTTTCTTCAAAAATTTTACCAAATCTTTCATCAGAAAAAGATTCTAACATAACATTGGTGATATAAGGGCTTGGTTTTACAGTTGGTGAATAGGTAATATTAAGGATTTGGCTTAGAATTGTTTTTGTTTCATCTTCATTAAAATTGAAATAAGTTTGCATTATTTTAGCCGAATTTTTAACTATGCGATTTACTACACTTTGACCATAACAATGTGATAAAAAGTTTAAATTTCTCATATTTTTGCAGCAATCTTCAACCGAAAGAGGTTTTCCTTTGTTATTAATAATTCTTGGTAAAATTAATTGTTTACTTAATTTGCTAATTTCTTCATTGTTTAATGAACCAGTGTCAAAGTTTTGCTCACTACTATAAACAATAGAGTAAATTTCTGGTTGTGAAATTGATTGTAGGTCTTGAAGCATAGTTTCAGCACTTTTTGCCATTCCATTTGCATATGTAGTGTTTATTGTTGCATTTCCATTAAAACATAAAACTGTTGGTTTTGATGTGTCAATATCAAGTGTGCTAATAGTTTGCCAACCATTTTTATAAATTTCTGATTTTTCAACTCGTTTTCCAAATTTGAATGGTGTACGATTAATTTCATTATCCATATTCACCTTCTTAGTTGTTATTATATAACTATTATATCATATTTAGTTTATTTTTTTACAATATTTAAACAAAAAATAAAAAAGCCTTTCGGCTTTTCTTTTGGTGACCCAACCGCGGATCGAACGCGGGACAACTTGATTAAAAGTCAAGTGCTCTACCTACTGAGCTATTGGGTCATATGGCAGGGGTGGCTGGATTCGAACCAACGCATGCTAGAGTCAAAGTCTAGTGCCTTACCGCTTGGCTACACCCCTATAAAGGGTATTGGCAGGGGTGGAAGGATTCGAACCCTCGAAATGCTTGAGTCAGAGTCAAGTGCCTTACCGCTTGGCGACACCCCTTTATCAATCATAAAATTTCTAACCCACGCCTCGCCCTTATTAATGGGGTGAATAGTGGGACTCGAACCCACGACCTCCAGGGCCACAACCTGGCGCTCTACCAACTAAGCTATATCCACCATAAAGCAATATGCTTTTAGATAGATTTCCGCAAAGCGGAATGGCGCGCTTGGAGGGACTCGAACCCCCGACCTACGCCTTAGAAGGGCGTTGCTCTATCCAGTTGAGCTACAAGCGCACATACACTGTTGGTTTGAGTTCGTCCCTTAATTATATCCGCAAGCGAAATGGAGCGAGAGAAGGGAATCGAACCCTCATAACCAGCTTGGAAGGCTGGCGCTCTACCACTGAGCTACTCTCGCACAGACGACTTTCCGCCACTGATATACTTAATTATTCTATCATAAACCAAAATTTGTGTCAATAGAATATTTTAAATTTTTAAAATTTATTGTTAATTTTATATATTTAATTTGTAATATTAATTAATTTGTAATTTTTATTGTTTTTAAAGATATAATTAAATTATTAATTTCATTTAAAAGCAATTTATATTATATTATTTTATTAAATTTAAAAAGTCAATCAAATTTAAACACAATTATATTTTATTTAATTTAAAAATTTGTTAGAAAATAATAAATAGAACTTGAAATTTAACTTAAATTTTGTTATCATAATCTTATATTTGATATTTTTTAAGGAGATAATAATGGAACAAACATATATTATGTTAAAGCCAGATGCAGTTCGTCGTGGTTTAATAGGGGAAATAATTGGAAGAATTGAAAAAAAGGGTTTTAAAATTGTTAAAATGAAAATGTTTATGTTAGATGAGCAAATTTTGCGTGAGCATTATGCACATATAGCAGACCGTCCTTTTTTCCCAGAGGTTGTTGAATATATGACAAGTGGACCTGTTGTTGGTATGGTTGTTGAAGGTGAAAATGTTATTAAAGGTATGCGAAATTTTATGGGGCCAACAAAATATCTCGATGCACCAGCAGGTACTATTCGTGGTGACTTATCTTGTAATGACCGTGAGAACTTGATTCACGGTTCTGATAGTGATGAAAGTGCAGAAGTTGAAATTAGGCGATTTTTTGGTGAATAATTTAATAAAAATAAAAGCTTTGGATATTATTTATCCAAAGTTTTTTCATTTTCTTTTTTTGCAATTGGTACTAATTGTTTTGATATTTCTAAATCTTCATAATTTACTTCATCTATATGGTATCCGTGAGATGAATAAAAATTTTTTGTAGATTTTTTATCATAACCTTGCGGGCAATAATAACCACTAATAGAAGTAATGCCTTTTTCAGAAATTTCATTTTCAAATTGAGTTATCAAACTATGTCCAACACCTTGTTTAACATATTTAGGGTTTGTAATTTCAATAAACAAAAGCCGTGCGTGTTTATTGTTTAAATCAAGCCTATAATCTAATTCTCCAATGATGTTGTTTTCTAAATCAATTGCTTTTATATTGTAAAAACTATAATCAACACCATTTTCAATTTTTTCATTATATTTAGATGCTAAAGTGTATGGACAATTATCCTTTGTAAAAAAAATCATTTTATCACCTTTTATATATAGTTTTGTTACATAATAAAATTAAAAATATTTTACTATTAATTTGGTTTTTGCGTTGAAGAAACATCTTGTTTAAATCTTTTTTTATCAATATCAAAACCAGATGTAAATCTATCGTTACCATTATAGTAGTACATATTTGTTTGTAAATCGCGAGTAATACCAATACGAGTGTAAGATAAGCTGTCACAAGTTTGCAAAATACGACAAATATTTGCTAATCCATATTTATCGTTACTACTGAAAGATGTGTTATATTTTTGGTTTGTATTATCAATTAAATCACCACAAAAATCAACAAGTTTATTTAATGCTGATTTGTCATTTTCAACATAATATTTGTGTGTATATTCTTGTGATTTTGTACAAATATTCCAAATTAAATTTGCATATGCATGCGGTATTTTATATTCATTAAAAATCTCTTTGTAAATATCAGATTGTATTTTTAAAATTTCATTTTTATTTTTTCCTAATTGTTTGGCTTTTATAACCGAGTCCTTATCAATATCATGCATTATACAAACAAATCTTAAAAATGGTTTTAAATTTTCTGGAACACTTGTTGAAAAAGATTCTTCAAAAGCTCTCAATACACTTTCAGTATGTTGTCCTATAGTAAATTGCTCCCAAACATGTGCATCTTTTGATAAATATTTGTTAAATATGTTTTTATTTAGTAAAGCGTTTATTGTTGCTTCTGGATTATTATGATTTAATAAATTTAACAAATCTTTTTGTTGTGAAAAATTTTCTAAATTATCTGATAAATGTCCGTAAACATCTAATAATAATTGTAGCCTTTGACCAGAAGATTTTTCATCTTCAATTTTTTCTAAATCAAATAAAACAAAGGTTTCAATAATTTTATCTAAAGTTGCCGAGCGAATAGTAGATGATGTACCAACCAAATTCAAATTTGAGAAAGTTGCAGATAAAAATTTTGAACTTATTGGGTAGGCTTTTGAATTTATATATATAACATTCTTATTATCTAAATATTGTTGAATTAAAAAATCCCAGTAACCAATACACATTAAATATCTGGTTGTAAAAGCGGAAACATAATCGGTTACAAAATCTTTTTCTAAATTATGATGCTTAGATATTTTTAAATAATGATTGTAAATTATATCTATTTCATTATCTGTAAAACAATCATTGTTTTTCTTTTTTATTGAGTCTGAAATTATTGATGCTAAAATTTGGGTTTCATTAAAATCTTCAAATTTTACAGGAATTGCTTTTGTTATTGATGTTGTTCCACCACAAATAATACTTAAATCATTACAGGTTATAATATTATTATCTAACAATGATAGTAAATCAATATTGTGATTAAAAATATAGCTTTTTTTAGATTTAGAAATTATTTTATGAACTTCTGGTATTGAGTTTTTTTTGTACCTTGACCGTTGTATTGCAAATTCTTCAGCAACATCTTGTGAACTTGCATAAAGCACAGATTTATTAAAAACATTATTATTACCAGTATTATTAGCACCATTATTAAAATTTGGGTCTATATGCCATTCTTTTCCATCACCAGCTCTTCCGTGATAAACTTTTAATTTATCCATCGGAATAAGAATTTTTGCTGCAACTAATTTTTGAATAACTTCGTCAAATTTTGCTTCCGAATAATCCATTTATATCTCCTATTATGTATTAACAACTTTTACACAACTTTTATACAGATTATCAAAATTTTACAAACTAGTCAATAGTAATTAATTTATTAAACAATTAAATTAGTTGACAATATTATTTATTATTTGATAATAAAATATAAATAAGTTTATTAAGAAAACAAAGGAAAAATATGAAAATAAAAAAAGTAGGGAATTTTAAGTTACTTAAAAGGTGGTATATTAAAACACAGCCAAGCAAGTTGCATTTATCCATCTCTATTATTTCTGCGATTTTAGCAAATTTAACTTGGGTTATAACACCAATATTTGCTGCTGAAGTAATAACTTGTATAACTGAACAAATGTATACTGAAGCTATTTTAAACCTTGTTTATGGTTTTTTGTTTATAGTTTTAAGGCAAGTTTTTTGGCACATAAATTATTATGATTATAGCAAGCTTTTAGGAATTCCTTATAAGCGTGTTAATTCCGAAATAGTGGATAAAGTTTTTACTGCAAAATCAAATTTGATTAATAAAGTTTCAAAAGAAAAGTTGTTAAGTATGGTACATCAAGATGCATATACTATGGCAAATTTTTCAGACAAATTATCAATTGCTTTATCTAAATTTGCCCGTGTTTCAGTTACAATTATAACTATATTTTTTTACAATATTTGGTGTGGCTTAATTGTGCTTTTGGTAAATATTTTTGATTACAGTGTGTTAACTGCGTTAAATCAGCGTAAACAAAAACATTTGCAAGATATGAAAGAAAATCGTGATATACAATTTAAACAATTTGGTGAATTATTTGATTCTAAAGATTATATTGAAGAATTGGGCGCTCAAAAGAAAATTAAAAAAGAGTATCTAAATCATATTGATAATTATATAAAAATAACTCACAAAAACACAATAAATTCATCATACCAAGTTAATATCTTTTATGCTGTTTATCAATTTTTTATTATGTCGATAACTGCTGTATTAATTTATTTTGTTTCTCAAGGTGATTTAACATTAACTATTTATATGGTGTTAGTTTCTTATATAACAGCTGGAATAGAAAATACTTCAGATATGTTAACAGTTATTTCAGATTTACGAGATGCAAGTGTGGCGGTTAATCGTATTGAAATTATAAAAAATTTACCGGATAAAGAGATTAAAAAGTTTGGTAATGTTGAGTATGATAACATTTTTGGTTTATTAGATTTTAAAGATGTTAATTATAAGGGTTCTAAAAAAACATATCCAAGTTTGAAAAATATTTCATTTAGAATTAAACCTAATGAAGTTACTTTGATATATGGTGTTCGTGGTTCTGGTAAAAGAACAATATTTAATTTATTACGACGAAAAATAACCCCAAGCAGTGGTCAAATTTATGTTGATGGAATTAATTTACAAAATTATAAGAGAACTATACATAATACCAATTTTAATTTTACAACTGCAAAACCACATTTTTTTAATGGCAGTATTATGAAAAATTTAAAAATAGTTGAAGGAAATGTGAAAAAAATTTATAGCATATGTCAACAAATAGGTTTGCATAGTCAAATTTTATTATTGAAGCACGGTTATAAAACAAATATTAATGATATTTCTTTTGAAATGAAATATCTGGTTGCTTTTGCTAGAACTTTGTTAACAAAAAGTGAAATAATTGCATTATACGAATTTCCAACAAGTTTTAACAATGATGATTTAGAACTTGTAAAGAATGCAATAAGAAATATAAGATTTTCAAGGTCTGTAATAATTTTTACTGCATCTAATAATTATTTTAATATGGCAGATAAAATTATAGAAATAAATAATGGTTCAATAAAGCATATATCATTTAATAATGAACATTAAGTAACTTTTATAAACTTACAAACATATATAGATAAAAATATTAGTTTGGAGGTTTATTTTGAAATTTAGTGGAACTAATTCAGAAAAGTCTAATTTAGCTGAAATGATAAGAAAAGATATAATTGGTGAATTAGAAGCTATTAATCAATATGATTTACATTACAGAATGACAGATGACCCAGTGGCTAAAAAAGTTTTTGCAGATATTAGAGATGAAGAAAAAGTGCATGTAGGTGAGTTGTTTACTTTATTAGCATATATAGAGCCTGAAGATGCAAAATTTTTAGCAAAAGGGGAAGAAGAGGTTAAAGAATTTATAAATTGATATTTTATAGAAAAAGAGCATAAAATTATGCTCTTTTCGTTTTTTTATATAATCATATTTTTTTATTATTTTCAAATTCTGTTTTGTTTTTAGAACATTTTTTATCAATGATTGAACAAATAAACCAAGCAATCAATGCAAAAATAGTACTTAAAAGTTTACCAATATATGAACCTGCCATCATAAGCCAGAAAGTGTTTAAATCAAAACTTTGTGAAACAAGTGTTGTTATTCCAAAGTAAAGTAAAGAATTAATTATGCTTGCAACTAAAATGCAAATTGAAAAATTTACATAAATATTTACATTTTTATTTGAAAAGTATTTAAAAAGTTTTATAACTAAAATTAAGGCAACAAATGTAGCAAATGCGCTTGCTAATGAAGCAATAAAGTTATTCAAATTTGAATTATCTAATGTATTTTGAGAGCTTAATGTTGCCAATATTTCAATTATAGCATTAAAAAGAATTGAACCTATTGTTGAATATAATAAAACAGTTGAAGCATTTGAGTGTTTATCCTGAATTAGTGTTAACAAACAGAAAATAAACAAAGTGTAAATTACTGAATCAACACCAAATATTAAACCAAAATCTAATACAGGATATGTAATGCTATTATAAACATTTGCACCTATAGCACCACAAATTCCTAATGTAAAAATACCATTTCTGTTCCAAAATTTTCTTACAAAAATAAAAACAAAAAAACAGATAAAAGCTGTTAATAATAGAAATAAAAATCCCATTTTATCTACCTTTTATTACTTGATTAAATTTTTCTTCTAATTTTATAAATTTTTCAGGTAAAAACAATCTAGCTTTTTTTATTAAAATTTCAGGTATATCTTTGTAAAAAGTTTCAGCAAGCGATGCAGATATTGAAGTTATTGTGTCAGTATCTCCACCAATCGAAACAGCATTTCTAATTGCGTCTTCAAAATCTCTTGAATTAAGAAATGCAATTATTGCTGGTGTAACTGTTGAAACAGAATCAATCTGTTCATCTTTTTTCTTTTTTAAAGTTGCTAAACTTTGATTTAAATTTAAACCGAATTTTTCTTCTAATTTTTGTTTTAAATTTTCTTTTGATATACCATTTTTTAACCAAAAAATTGAATATGCAACAATTAAAGCACCTTCAATACCTTTTTTTGTATCGTGTGTACAGATTACGGCGTTTTTTACTAAAGAATTTATTTGTGCTTCATTTTTAGCGAACAATCCTATCGGACTAACTCGCATTGCACCCCCAACGCCTGTGCTTTTTCTGTTTCCTTTTGCACCTGATTTTATCCAATTTATTAAATTAGGAC
Organism: uncultured Clostridia bacterium; assembly: GCA_944384415.1. GTDB lineage: Bacteria > Bacillota > Clostridia > Christensenellales > UBA1242 > UBA7584. The sequence goes on from CALWTF010000019.1 coordinate 23,413, forward strand.
CATATGTATTTTCATTATTTAAATGAAATTCGGAAAAATAATTTAAAATAATGCTTTTCATTTTTTTTGCTGAAAAATTTTTTGAAGTTAAAAGCCATTCAATGGTTGCAAACGAAAAAACAGTATCATCTGTTATAAAACTTTTTGATGTAAATAATTTAAAATTTTTAACTTGTTTGTTTAAATAAGAATTATTGTGAGCATATCCACTTCCAATAATATCACCAATATAAAAACCTTTCATCATAACTCCTTAATGTTTTAAAGTTTAACATATTGATAATTTTTTAACAAACAAAAAAAGCATCATAATGCTTTTTTAACTTAAAAAACCTGCAATTATCCTTTTTTCTGCTTCTTCTTCTGATAATCCTAATGACATTAATTTGATAAGCTGGTCAGCTGAAATTTTACCAATAGCGGCTTCGTGAACTAACATAGCATTAGTATTTTGAGCTGAAATTTTTGGTGTTGAATTTATTATTGCATTATCTGATAATATTCCATCACATTCAACATGCCCAAAACATTTTGCTTTTCCTATAATATTCGAAACAAACTCTTGATAACTACAATCTTTTGCAACAGCTCTTGAAATAACATCAACTTTTGAGTTGTTTCCAATTAATTCAACATTAAATTTTGTTTTAGCTTTTTCCATTTCGCAAGTTAAAATTTTTTCATTTACAATTAATGTGGTATTTTCAAAAAGTTTGGCATTGGTTTTTCTGTTGGAATAACTTACTCCACCTAATTGAACAGTTTCCATTTCAAAGTAACTGTTTTCTTTTATAATAATTTTTGTTGTTGGATTAAGAATTTTTTTGCCTAAATTTTGACCTATACCTAAATGTTTTTCAATATATTTAACTTTACAATTTTTTCCTATGTGAAAAGTGTGTATTCCTTGATGACTGCTATTTTTAACAGTGTTATTGTGGATACCACAACCAGCAATTATTGTTATTTCTGAATTGTCTCCAATATAAAAATCATTATAAACTAAATCATCAAACCCGCCCTGAGTGATAACAACTGGAATATGTATGCTTTGATTTTTTGTTTCGGGTGAAACAATAATATTAATTCCTTCTTTGTTTTTCTTTGGTAATATTTCAATTTCTTTGGTTGAACTTCGAGAAAAAAGTTTTCCATCTTTCCTTATATTGTAGGCACCTTGTGGAATATCGTGTAAATTAGAAATATTACTTAATAATTCTTTTAAAATTGTGTCCATCAAATTTCTCCTCGTAACTTATTGCATTTTTCATCATTTATAAATTGCATTATTTCAGATGTTGTTCCAACTTTATCAATTTTAGAACTATTTAGCAAAACAACACGGTCAGCTATACTAATAATTTTGTGTTGATGACTAATAATGATATTTGTTGATTGTTGTTTTTGAAAAATGTTTACCAATTCATCAAAACTCCATAAATCAATACCTGCTTCTGGTTCATCAAAAATATTTACATTAGCTTGTCTTGCTAAAATCATTGCAAGTTCAATTCTTTTAAGTTCTCCTCCAGAAAGTTTATTATCAAGGGGGCGGTTAATATAATCTTTTGCACATAATCCAACTTTTGAAAGTTGTTCACAACAAGCGCTAAGTGAAACATCTTTATTACTTGCTATTTGTAATAAATCTTTAACTTTTAACCCTTTAAAACATACTGGTTGTTGAAATCCATAAGCAAAGCCAAGTTTTGCTCTTTCCGTTATACTTGTGTTTGTTATATCTTTACCATTATAAAAAATTTGTCCACTGCAAGGTTTTAAAATTCCCATTAATATTTTACCAAGTGTAGATTTCCCACTACCGTTTTGACCAGTTATAACTATAAGTTCATTTTTGTTTATATTAAGTGAAATATCTTGTAATATAATTTTTTCTTTTCCATTTTCAAAAACGCTATATGAAATATTTTTTAGTTCTAACATTTATACCTCTTTAATTTATACAAATTTAGATTAATTCATTGTACATCACCAACAGTAAAAAGTCAATTATATTATAAATTTGATAATGGTTAGTTGACAAAATGTGTAGATATTGCTACTATTTATTTATAAAACGAAGTGCTATCAAGTGCTTTAAGTAAGCAGGAGCTATATTAATGAACGGTTATGATTTTGATAGAACGATATATGATGGTGATTGTTTTGTAGATTTTTATTTCTACTGTTTGTTGCGTAGACCTTATATTATTATAATGTTACCATATCAACTTATTTTATGTTTATTATATTTGTGCAAAATTTTAAGTAGACATAATTTAAAACAAACTTTTCATCATTATTTAATAATAGTTTTTGGCACAGAAAAAATGATTAATAAGTTTTGGCAAAAATATAAACGAAAAATAAAAAAATGGTACTTAGAACAAAAAAGGGAAGATGATATTATTGTTAGCGCTTCTCCCGAGTTTATGTTAAGACCAATTTGTGATATTTTAGGGGTAAAATATTTGATTGCTACTCCTATGAATATTAGAACAGGGCATATTAAAGGTGAAAACTGTTATAAAGATAACAAGGTAGAAAGATTTAAACAAATGTTTGGTGAGGACGCAAGATTAGAAAGTTTTTATTCAGATTCAAAAAGTGATATACCTATGTTAATGTTGGCAGATAAAAAGTATTTTGTTTTTGGTGATATTATTCAAGAATATAAAGGAGATTAATTATGGAACAAAAAGAAGTTTTTGCTAAAGTGGGTGAATTAATTGAAAATTGTGGACATATAGCAAAATTGTTTATAAAAAGTGATATATGTATGGCTAACGGTGATTTGCCTGGTACACAAAAAAATGTTATGGAAGGTCAAAACCTTTTAAAAGTTATGATGAATGATGTTTTTGTTGAAGTTGCTGAAGTTTTTGAAATTGAAACAGAAGAATTTGCTGAAATAGAGGATATAAACACCAAAGAGATAACTAAACATTTATGTGATGTGGTTTATAATTGCGGTGTTTTAGTTAATCTTATTTTAGATTCTCAAAGTGAAAGTATAATTAGTTCGGTTAAAACAAAAATATTAAAAGATTTAAATGCTATTAATAGATTGAATAAAGCATTGTTTATGAATTAAATAAATTAAAACACTTAGCAAAATTGCTAAGTGTTTTTTATTGTATATTCTAAATAATTATTTATAATTTTGTAACTCTACGGTTAGTAGGGGAAATTGATAGTTCTTTTGTGATATAATAATAAAAATTATAAACAGGAGGAAAAATGGATTTAGTAAAAACAGGAAATTTTATTAAAGAACAAAGAAAATTATTAAAACTAAGTCAAAAAGATTTAGCTGAAAAAATAAATGTTAGTGAAAAAACTATTTCTAAATGGGAATGTGGAAATGGTTTCCCCGATACTTCATTGATTTTGCCATTATGTGAAGTTCTTAATATTTCTGCAAACGAGTTATTATCGGCTAAAATTTTACCTAGTGATGAATATAAGATTAAAGCAGAAGAAAATTTAATAATTCTAAAAACTCAATATGATAGTGCTGTTAAACACCTGTTTAATATAGAAATAGTTTTAGGTGTTTTATCTACAGTTGTATATTTTGTTCTTTTGTTGTGTGCCATTTTTGCAATAGAAAACTTGGTTTGGAAATTTATTATAATTGGTTTGGATGTTATAATATTTTTAATTGGTATAATGTTTGCTATCAGAATAGAACAGGTAGCTGGATTTTATGTTTGTAAACATTGTAATTATAAGTATATACCAACATTTAAGTCAGTGTTTTTAGCTCCACATAATTTCAGAACCAGATATATGAAATGTCCTAATTGCCACAAGCGTAGTTGGCAAAAAAAGGTAATTAATAAAGATTAAACTAACAAATTAAAAAGTTTTAGTTGTTAAACCAACTAAAACTTTTTAAATAAATGTTATTAATAAAATTAAAAGCAAGTGTAATGGGTAAAAAACATAAAATAAATATTTTAAATTAGTTTTTCCTTTTTCACCATTATACATTAACAACAAAGGAATGGATAAGATTGAAAAAAATTGAATATAAGTTGCAAAATCATTAAAATTATTTTGCGATACAACTTGTATACTGGCAAAAAGCAATAAAAGTATGGTAAATACTACAAATTTAAGTAATTTATTTTCTCGTAAATAATAAATAATAAATGGAATAAATACTCCGATAACACCATAATCAATACAATTATAGTAATCAAGTATTATAATAAATAATGTAATAATTAATGTAAAAAAAGTATAAATTATTTTGTTAAAACCATACTGTGTTCTTGTAAATTCTGTAATGGTTAATAAAACTAATGAAAAAACAAAAGTAAATAAAATATTTAATTGTGTAAAATTATGTTGTAGAAATGCATATGGTATTTGTGAAATTATTGCAAACCCCAAAAGCAGAATAAAGTATTTTAGTTTATTGCTTGTGTAATAATATCCTTCGGCAATAAAAAAGGCAAATATCGGGAAAGAAATTCTTCCTATTATTCTTAAAACTATAATTTCTGGAAAAATAAAATATCCAATATGGTCTATTAACATAGTTATACAAGCTATTATTTTTAAAATATTTCTATTTAGCATTTGAACATTTGTCATAAAAGTATAAATTAATCCTTTATTTTATTAATCAGTTACTTTTTCAAATTGGCTATTATAAAGGTGATAATAAAAACCGTGTTTTTGTAAAAGTTCAATATGTGTTCCTTGTTCAATAATATTCCCTTTATTCATAACCAAAATTAAATCGGCATTTTTAATTGTTGAAAGTCGGTGAGCAACGATAAAAGTTGTTCTTCCTTCCATCATTAAATCAAATGCTTTTTGAATTTTTATTTCAGACCTTGTATCAATGTTACTTGTAGCTTCATCTAAAATTAAAATTGATGGTTCCATTAACATTATTCTTGCTATACAAATCAATTGTCTTTGTCCTTGAGAAATATTGTTTCCGCCCTCAGTAACCATTGTGTTGTACCCAGAAGGAAGTTTTTCAACAAAGTCGTGAACACCCGTTAATTTACAAATTTTGATAATGTCTTCATCAGTAGCATTAGGACAACCATATGCTAAGTTTTCTTTTATTGTGGCAGAGAATAACCAAGTGTCTTGTAATACCATACCAAAATTTTTTCGCCAACTGTTTCTTTTAACTTGAGTTATTACATTTCCATCTAACATAATTGTTCCATCTGTTAAGTCATAAAAACGCATTAGCAGATTTATAAAAGTTGTTTTTCCACAACCTGTTGGACCTACTATTGCTATTTTTTGACCTTTTTTAACATCTAAATTAAAATCTTTAATTAATTTTACTTTTGGCACATAACTGAAATATGCATTTTTAACAATAATATTTCCATCTGCTTTACCCATTTCTGGTAGATTTTCATCACTTTTTTCATCTTCAGCTTCAAGCACTGCAAAAATTCTATCAGCCGAAGCAAATGCTGCTTGCAATTCGGTTATTTCAACTGAAAGCTCATTAAAAGGTCTACCAAAGGTGTTAGCATAGTTTAAAAAACTTGAAATTAAACCAATTGAAACTGTATTGTTAATGGCAAGTAATGTACCTGCACATCCTACGCCCACATAAACTAAACCATTTATAAATCTTGTTGCAGGGTTTGCAATATTCGAAAAGAATTCAGCAGATTCACTGGCTTTATAATATTCTGAGTTGATTTTTTCAAAATCGTCAACTGCTTGTTTTTCGTAGTTAAAAGCTTTAACAATTCTTCCGCCACTTATAAACTCTTCAAGATACCCATTTATTTCACCTTCATTTTTTGCTTGTGCGGCAAACATTTTGTATGCTTTTTTTGCAATATAAAGGGAAAGGAATAAGCTTAAAGGAGTAATAAAAGCAACAACTAACGCCATAGGAACATTTAATATAAACATACAAACTAATGTTCCAATAATAGTAACTATTCCGTTTATTATACTTGATAATCCTTGCAAAATTCCATCTGTTAAAATATCAACATCATTTATCATTCTGCTTAGTAAATCACCATGTTGGTTTGTATCAATAAACTTTAAAGGAACTGAATTTATTTTATTAAAAAAAATAGTTCGTAAGTATTCGGCAGATTTAAAACAATACAAATTAGTCCAGTAGTTTGTTAGCCAAGAGAAAAGGGCACTAATTATAATAAATCCAACAAGAACAAGTGCGGTTTGCCACAAGTTGTTAAAATCAACATTACCAATACCAATAATATTATCTATACATTTTCCAATATATATTGGTACAAGCAATTCAAATATAGTGCTTATTATTATAGCTAAAATAGCTAAATATAAATATTTATGATAAGGTTTTCCATATTTTAAAGTTTTTCCAATGGTTTGAAAAGCTTTTTTAAATTTAACTTTTTTACTAGTTACCGAGGTTGCTTTGGTTATCATTGGAACATTATCATCAATAATATCTATTTTATTTTTTCTGCGATTTAGTAATTCTTTATCTGTCTTTTTCATAACTATTCCCCCTTTTCCTTATTTTGGGAATAATATATTTCTGCATATATAGGACAATTTTTCATTAATTTTTCGTGGGTTCCTATTCCTGCAACTTCACCATTATCCATTGTTATAATTAAATCACAATTTTTAATTGAGTTTGTGCGTTGTGAAACAATTATAGTAGTAATACCTTTTAAATTTTGGTATATAGCTTTTCTTAAAGAAGCGTCTGTTGCAAAGTCTAAAGCACTTGAACTTGCATCCATAATTAATATTTTAGGTTTACCAACTAATGCTCGTGCAATAGTAAGCCTTTGTTTTTGTCCACCAGAAAAATTAGTTCCTCCACGCTCAACTTTGTGTTCTAGAAAATCAGGTAATTCACGCACAAAATCTATTGATTGTGAAATTTTAAGTGCCTTAATTATTTCAAAGTCACTAGCATCTTCTTTTCTCCAGGATAAATTTTCCCTTAATGTTCCTTTAAATAATGTTGCGTTTTGTGGAACAAACCCAACATATTCTCTTAACTCTTTTATATTATAATTTTTTACATTAACGCCATTAATTAAAACTTCACCTGAGGTGGTATCATAAAATCTTGGTATAAGGTTAACAATTGATGATTTCCCTGAGCCTGTACCCCCTATAATACCTAAAGTTTGGCCAGGTTCAAGTTTAAACGAAAGGTTTCTTATAACATCTTTAGTTCCTGTATAAGAAAAGTTTACATTTTTAAATTCAATACTAGCAGGTGTTGTTGGTGGAAGATGTTCACAGGTTTTTTCTTCTTTTATTGAGTTTTCAAGCTTGAAAACTTCATTAATTCTTTTGGTTGATGCACCGGTTTTGGTGTATGTTATTATTATTCTTGCCACAACTACCAAAGCAATTGATATTTGACTTACATAGTTAATAAATGCAATAACATTTCCTTGGCTTAGACCACCAACTTCAACGCGAATACCTCCAAACCAAATTATTGCTACGGTAGCCAAATTTATAACAAGAAACAATAAAGGGTGAAGTATAGACGATATAATACCTACTTTTATATTACATTTACTTAATGCTGTGTTTGCTTTGCTAAATCTATGTTTTTCATGTTCTTGTTTGTTAAAAGCTCTAACAACTCGTATACCTGAAAGGTTTTCTCTGGTTACATTACTAACATTATCTAATCTAGTTTTTGATTCAACATAAATAGGATTAGTTATTCTCATAATTGAATAAATTGCTATAAATAAAATTGGCATAAGAATTAAAAATATTATTGAAAGTTGAAGGTCAATAATCATAGACATTACCGTAGCACCAATAATTAAAAAGGGAACACGAGAAACTTGTCGTATAGTTAATCCAATAGCTGTTTGAATTTGGTCAACATCGTGAACACATCGGTTTGTTAAACTCATAGTTGTGAAACGGTCAAATTCTTTATGTGAAAAAGTGTTTATATGTTTAAACATAGAGCTTCTTATATCTCTTCCAACACCTTCAGATGTTAAAGCACTGCATTTGTTACAAATTAAAGCAAAAATAATTCCTAAAATATTGTTCATAATTACGATAGCGGTTAATGTAAAAATGTATTGAACATTTCCTTCCGCTACACCAACATCTATCATTAAAGAAACTAAAAAAGGATTTAAAATATCAGTAACAGCCTCTAAAAACTTGAAAAAGGGGCCTACAACAATAAATTTAGTATATTTTCTTAGATACGATTTTATTTTAAACATTTTTATTCCTTGAAAAATTAATTAAAGTTGATTTATTATTTTTTATAATTTGTTTTTTCTAACAAATCTAGTAAGTTTTTAGCAAGTTCAGGGCTTGAACAAGCTATTTTAAAAGTTTGTTTACCCCATACATATTCATATGTGCTAACACCAGCTTTTTCACAAAGGAATTTTCCTGGTAACCAGTCCCAAGGATGTGGAGAAATACTAATATAACATTGTGTTCTTCCAGATGCAACATAGGCAAATTCGCAACCACAACTGCCAAGCCTTTTTGTTCTTAAAATTTTTTTATTTAATTTTGATAATATTTGTTCTTCTAAAATATGTGATTTAGGTTCACTGTGTGCTAAATCACATAGTGTTAAAATGCTTTGTTCTAGTGGGAAATTGTTTTCATTAACTATTTTTTCACCATTAACAAAAGCGCCATCAGAAGTTGCAGTATAAATTTCATTTTGTGCTGGAATATAAATAACAGAAAATTGACATTCTTTATTATCTACAAAAGCAATTTGTATACACCAAATTGGTATTTTATGAAAATAGTTTATTGTGCCATCAATTGGATCAATTATCCAACATCTGTTTTCTATTTTTGCTTTACTGTTAAATTCTTCACTTACAAAATTATCGTTAGGAAATTGTTTTTTAATTTGTTCAATAAGAAATTTTTCAACCTTGATATCACTTTCTGTAACATAATCAGCATAACCTTTGGGGTGTGTTATAATGTTATTGTTTCTTTTTATAAATTTTTTATAAGCTTGTTTTATTTTTTTTGTAATAAATTTTATTTCTTTATCGTATGTGAACATTTTATCTCCATTTTTCGATTTATTTAATTATAAACTATATTATAAATAAAAAATATAATTTAAGCAAATAAAAAAAGCCTACATTAGGCTTTGTTTTACTGATGTTTTTGAATTAAAATGATTTATGATATCTTTTTGCATATGCTCTTGTTGCAATTGTGAAACCGATTTAATATCAGTTAGTTTGCCATTAGATGAAAGTTTTGCTGTTTTATGTATTGGTTCTCGAGCAATGCAAATACCTTCTTTATATTTTATAAAACCAATCTCTTCATTTTTAACAGCTTTTTGTATTATATAACCTTCCGAATTTTTTGAAAACTTTCCATAAAAAATTTGTTGTCTGGTTAATTGATGTTCTTTAATCATTTGCTGGATTGGAACAAACTCAGCATTTATAAAATAGATTGATACAACAGCTCTTTTATAATTTGGAATATTTTCCGAATTCGAAAAATATGCGCTAGGCAAATAACCAACTTCTATAAATTTTGTTGTGTTAAGAAATGTTGCATTTTTAACATCATTTTCACTTTTAATTATTTTTATTTCTTTACCATCAGTTTTTTCTATTATCATATACCACACAGGATTTCTGTGTGAGTCAATAGATGCTCTATTCATAGCATATATAAATTCCCAATTATCGGACATAAATACCTCTCTGTGAAATAGCAACTTCATTATATCAACATATTGTCGAAAAATCAATAAAAATGTTAAAATTTTTTTTATTAAATGTAAACTTCTATTTCATCATATGCTTTAAAACTTAATATTGCTATTCTAAAAATGAATAAAACAAAAAAGTTTTTTAATATTTTTATTTGAAAAAGTATATATTATATGTTATAATAACTTTCACATTTAAATGATAATTTTTAGTTAGTTTGTATTTATTAATTCAAAAGTTAAATAATGGAGAAATGTTTATGAAAAAAATTAAAATAATTACTGATTCTAATTCTGGTATTTTACAGTCAGAGGCTGAAGCTTTAGGTGTGTTTGTAATTCCAATGCCATTTACGGTTGATGGAAAGGAATATCTTGAAGAAATTTCAATTACGCAAGAAGAATTTTTTGAAAAATTAAAAAATAATGCTGAAGTTACAACTTCGCAACCATCACCTTATTATTTGCAAGAACTTTGGAAAGATTTATTAAATGAATATGATGAATTAATTTACATTCCTATGACAAGTGGTTTAAGCGCTACTTGCGAAAATGCAAAACGCTATGCTCAGGAATTTGGGGGAAAAGTTCAAGTTATTGACAATTTGAGAATTTCTGTTACATTGCGTGAAAGTGTTATGGAGGCAATTGAACTTGTTAAGATGGGGAAAAGTGCTGTTGAAATTAAAGAATATTTAGAAGCAACTAAACACAAGTCATCAATATATATAACCTTAAATGTTTTAAAATATTTAAAAAAGGGTGGGCGAATATCACCAACAGCTGCGGCGTTAGGCAGTATGTTAAATGTTAAGCCTATTTTAAGTTCAAGAGGTGGTAATTTTGAAAAATTTGCTGTGGCTTTTTCAATTTCACAGGCACGCAAAAAAATGATACAACAAATTAAGTTTGAATTAGAAAACGAATTTAAAGAAGAATATGAACAAGGAAAAATGTTTATATCAATTGCTCACACTCAAAATGCAGATGAAGCACAAAAATTTAAAGATGAAATATTAAAAGCAATTCCAAAAGTTAAAATACATTATATAAATCCATTATCTTTAAGTGTTGCTTGTCACATTGGACCAGGTGCTTTAGCAATTGCAGTTTGTGTAAACAATTATGTTAATTAATAAATAATAAATCACTGCTTTGCAGTGTTTTTATTTTTATTGCAAAAACTTTTAAAAAATGTTAGTTTTAATATAAACATAATTTGGAGAAAAAATGATTGAGTATATTGAAGAACAAAGAAGAAAATATCCTAAGTTTACCGAAGTAATACGATTTTTAATTATAGGTGTAATTTCAACATTAATTGATTTGCTAATTATGGGGCTTGTTATGTATTTGCCCAATAGAGAAATTTTAAATAATTCATTTATTAATGTTTATGCTTCTGGTGTTCATATTAATGTTTGGTGGATAGTTTTAGGAACTGCAACAGGTTTTTTAATAAGCTTAGTTTTTAGTTATTTATTATCTATTTTATATGTATATCAAGGTAACAATTTAAATGCAAAAACTAAAAAAGGTTTTATATTTTTTAGTATAATATCTGTTATAAGTTTATTTATTCAAACATTTGGCATTTACATAGGATATAACATTTTAAATTTTAATGAATGGATAGTTAAATTAGTATTAATTTTAATTGTTTTAGTTTTTAATTTTATAGCTCGTAAAATTTTAGTATTTAAGGATATAAAATATAGTAAACCCCAATTAAGCACAAAGTTAAATTTAAAAGATGTTGTTTTTAATTTATGTTTTATTGTATCTGCGTTTGGATTAGAATTGTTATTATTTAACACAGTAAACGAAATAACTAATGTTTGGTTAAATGTGTTCCAATGGGTATTAGTAGCAGGAACTTTTATTGTTTTGTTTTTTTTGGTATTTATTTTTGAAAAAAAATTAATATTAAATTTTTTATTAAAAATAAAGTTTTTTAATGTTTTTTTTAGTTTTTTAATAATTTTTTTTGCAAATTTTTTAATTTTTAATTTTTTCAAGGCAGATTATTTAAGTTTTATAATTTATTTTTTTCTATCTATTTTTGCTCAATTTTTTGCTGTTTCAAATTTGTTAGGATTTATTGTTTTGCAGTTTAAATTATTATTTGAAAGTTTTAGCAAAAAAACAAAAACCGTTTTTATTTTTTGCTTATTAGCTTTTGTTTTAATAACATCTATTTTTTATATTTTATCACTATCAAATTCAAACTTGTTTTTTAACTTTAATTTTTATGATATTAATAATTATAATAATAATTACTTACATTTGTTATTTAGTTTATGCTATTTACCATTTTCTGTAATTCCATTTTTTATTTCTAAAGTTTTTTATTTTATACCAAATGTGTATAGTTTAATTTATTGTTATGTTTTAGTTTTTGTAATTGCATTATCTGTTTTAAAAATTTGTAAGATAGTTAAAGAAAATAATTGTTTGATAGAAGTACTGTTTTTAATTTTTGTTACTACTTTATTAAATCTAATAATAGGTGAGAACAGGTTTGATATTTTTATCATAAATTTATTTTATCTAATAACTATAATACAGTTGACCAAACAGGATAATTTTTACAGATATTATATATTTAGTTTTTTCGCTGGATTGTCTGTTGTAAATTTATTATTGATGCCATATATTATAAGCAAAAAATGTGTTTCCTTCAAACAAAAAATAACTGAAATTATAGATTTTATATGCTTGTTTTTAATTATAATTTTAATTTTAGGACAGGCAAACAATTTATTAAATTTTTTAGGAATAATTTTTTGATAATATTTTATTTTGAATAAAATTGACACATTCAAAAAATTTTGTTATAAACATTTAAGAATATTATTTAAAGGAGTAAGTATGGATAAAATAAAAGTAGGTGTTGTTGGTTATGGTAATTTGGGCAAAGGTGTTTTATGTGCATTAAAACAAGTTCAAGATTTTGAGCTTGTAGCACTTTTTACTAGAAGAGAACCAGATAAGTTGGGATTAACTGACATAAAAGTTGAAAATATTTTAAATATAAAATCTTACAAAAATAAAATAGACATTTTAATTTTATGTGGTGGTAGTGCAACAGATTTACCAAAACAATCACCAGAATTGTTAAAAGATTTTTGTATTATTGACAGTTTTGATACACACGCTAATATACCCGAACATTATGAAACTTTAGATGAAATAGGCAAAAAAAGTGATACACTTGCACTTTTAAGTGTTGGCTGGGACCCGGGATTGTTTTCAATGGCTCGCATATTGTTTAATTCTATTGCTCCTAATGGAAAAGATTATACTTTTTGGGGAAAAGGTGTTAGTCAGGGACACAGTGATGCTATCAGACGAATTTCTGGTGTTAAAAACGCAGTTCAATACACAATTCCTAAAGATGAAGCGATTGAAAATGTTAGAAATGGTTGTATGCCTGATTTAAAAACTAAAGATAAACATTTGCGTGAATGTTTTGTTGTGTTGGATACAAATGCTAATGCTGATTTAATAGAGCAAGAAATAAAACAAATGCCAAATTATTTTGCCGAATATGAAACAATAGTACACTTTATTTCAGATGAAGAATTTAAGGAAAAACATTCTGCTATGCCACATGGAGGTTTTGTTTTCCGTTCGGCTAAATCAGCTAACAATAATAATTTTTTAATGGAGTTTTCTTTGAAATTAGATAGTAATCCTGAATTTACTGCTAGTGTTATGGTTGCTTATGCTCGTGCTGTTTATCGGTTGTTTAAACAGGGTAAAAGGGGAGCGGTAACAGTTTTTGATATTCCTTTAAAATTGTTGTCAACACTTTCTGAAGATGAACAAAGAAAGCAATTGTTATAGTATATTTTATTTGATGTTATGTATAAGATTAATAAGATTAAATAAAAAACAAAACTAAGTTGTTATTTAGTTTTGTTTTTATTTTGTTCTTCATTTTCATCTTCATTTATTAAAGTTGCTGTTGTTTCTACAATGTTTTCACTTGATAACTTTTTTTCATTCTTTTTGTTAATAAAATGTACAATAATTTTGTAAACCAAAAACAGAATAACAATAAGAATAAATATATATAAAATTATTGTTGTAAAAGCAGGGAAAATTTCACAAATAGTCATTATTATAATTCCTGCAATAAAGTTTCCAATTGTAACCATTGCAATTGCCCACCAAGGATTTAATCCAACAAGAATTGCAAGGCAAGTTCCAGTGTAAACACCAGTTCCAGGTACTGGTATTGCAACAAAAATTAATACAAGTAAAAGTTTTTTTAACAGAGATTTTTTTTCTGAAACAGTTTCTGTGTTTGAATTTACTTCTTCAGATTTTTTCTTTATTGTAGCAGTAAAAAATTTAATTATAGAACCAAAGAATTTTTTATCTTTTATTGCGTTATAAATTGGTTTAAAAATAAAGGCTAAAATAACTGTTATAATAATGCAACCAATAAAAGAATACAAAAAGGCTAACCAACCAGTTAAAGCATTTGCGCCCCAAAAATCAGTACTCATTGCAAACGGTATTGCACCTTTAAGTTCTATAAGTGGCAAAAGCGAAAACATTATTGTTGCTAATATAACATTATCTTGAAATATGTTATAAATAAATTGGCTAATAACTTCTGTCATATCAAAATTCCTTCATAAGTAATTATTTTAATTTTCCAAATCTTCTATTTCTGTTTTGAAATTCATTTAATGCAATATTTAATTCTTTTTTATCAAAATCTGGCCAAAAAGTGCTTGTAAAATATAATTCAGCATATTTCATTTGCCAAAGCATAAAGTTGCTAAGTCTTTGTTCTCCACTTGTCCTAATTACATAATCTAGTTCAGGTTGATTTGCGGTATAAAGATTTTCTGCAATCATTTGTTGGTTAACAGCTTTTATCCCGTTATTTAACAGTTTGTTTACTGCATACACAATCTCTTCTTGGCCACCGTAATTTAAAGCCAAGTTTAAAATATATTTTGTGTTATCTTTGGTTTTTTCAACTAAATTATTTATTTTTTCAATTAAATCTGGTTCAAATTTATTTATATCACCGATTATATTTACTTTTACTTCAGGATAAGTTTTTTCAAGATTTTTTCCAAGATATTTTCTGAATAGATTCATTAAAAAATCAACTTCACTTTTAGGTCTGTTCCAATTGTCAGTTGAAAATAAATAGACACTTACTATATTTATGTTGTAAGTATAAAAACATTCTTTTAAAATTTTTTCCAAATTTTTAATTCCGTGCGAATGACCAATTGTTCTAGGAAAACCTTTTGCTTTTGCCCAACGCCCATTGCCATCTACAATTAAACCTAAATGTTTTGGTAATATGTTAATTTTATCTGCCATTTATGTTTTCCTTTTAATAAGTGTATTTTTAGTATATTAAATAATCAGCATTAAGTCAAATATATTTTTTGTTGTTTATAATAAAAACGAACAGGTAAAGAAAAATTGTTAAAAAATGCCAATATTGACTTTTTTTGTTAAATTTGCTATAATGTATATATGGTAAGTTATGTTTTTTTGTTTTCCTTAATAGTATTATATTTCTTTTTTAAAAAATAAAAAAGATTTTTTCACATATTTATAAAAGCATCTAAAAAATAGATGCTTTTATTTTTAATTTAATTAAAAAAATAATTGGTATTTATTGACACTTGTTTTAAATTATAATATAATAAACTTATCGCAAGTTATAATGTTTTAAAATATTTGTTAATATGGTATAGTTGATAATGCACTGTTTTGGCAAGAAATTTAAGTGCCTAAAAAATGCTTAAAAATTTATGAAGACAATAAAAAAATTTAATGTGCTATCGTGGCTCAGTTGGTAGAGCACCACCTTGGTAAGGATTTCTGACTCCATTTTTGCCTTACCATTATAGTAGCAAAAAGTGGAGCAGTAAATATGCTAATGTGGCGCAGTAGGTAGCGCACATCATTGGTAAGGAAAAAATAGGCTCGATTCCTTGCCAAAAAAGTTAGCGAAAATTTGGAGCCAAATACTTATGCTGATGTAGCACAGCAGGTAGTGCACTGCCTTGGTAAGGCAGAGGTCACGGGTTCGAGTCCCGTCATCAGCTCCATACTCAAAAACCCTTTATTTACGGGCTTTTCGCCCTCAATAAAGGGCTTTTTTGTTTTGAAAATTTTATTTAAAATTTTGGAGCTAATTCCTATTTTTGAACCAGAGAACAACACGAGCGTTGTCTGCAGCCAAGTTTGCGAGCAGGGTTTTAGTTGCAAAAGATTTTCCGCTACCAGATTTACCTAATCTTAGAAGGTGGAATTTTTGGTGGATTCAGTTGGGCTTGCATACTTTTGCTTGGAACAGTTTTTGCCGAATTAAAAGACCATAAATTCTATTGGATATTATCTTCATTACTACTACTTATATCTGTTGTGTTAATTGTATGTTTCGACTTCATTGCTGCTAAACGTGGTTGCACCCCTGTTTATGCAATATTCTGCACAAGTATATCTTCAATGATTTGGGGTGGGCTTAATTATCTTAATAATTGGAAACCTAAATTCGACTTTTTTGTCGTTTGGGGAAGTAATGCAATTTTAACCTATATATTAACAATATTCTTTGTTGGTATGATTTTAGGTGGAATTTTTGGTGAGGCACTTTCAGCAGTAAGCATTTGGGTTGCAATAATAATAACAATTTGCATTTTGGCATTATTTACTGTAATGAATTGGCTTTTAAAATGCAAAAATAAATATATTAGATTATAATTTAAAAACCTCT
>CALWTF010000020.1 GCA_944384415.1 uncultured Clostridia bacterium
AATAAAAAAATTTATTAAAAAATTTTTTCATAGAAAGATTTGGCAAAAATATTAACAAAGATTTTATTCTACAAAAATTTTTAACAAACAAACTATTCAAAAATTCATAAAAAATTCCATCGAAAAGTCCCCCGCCAAACAAGTAAGAGTAAAAATATCACAAATATTGTTATTATGAATTACAAAAAGAAAAAATGGCTGAAATTAAATTATTTAAATTAGGAAATCAGGTTGAAGAGTTGAAATCTCATAGAGCAATTATTGAATATGTTAATTATAAAAACATAAAAGATTGGTAATATTAATTGTATAATAACAACTTAACATTTGTTTTATAAATAAAATTTAAAAAGATAATGAAATGAATTATCTTTTTTGTTAATATTTTTAGTTTATAATTTTATTTTTTACAAGCTTCAATAAATTTTTTAAAAATGGCATTATGTTTTTTGTCAATCTTATAAAGCGATTCAGGGTGGAATCGTAGTGATATAAAAAATTTTTTATTTGGTGCTTCCAACACTTCAATATTATTGTCATCATCAAAAGCAGAAACAAAAAGTTTTGTTGGATTATCAACGGTATAAATATGTCGTGAATTTACCTTCATTGATGAAGATTTTACTATTTGGTAAAATTGTGAATTTTTATTGATTAAAATATCATGAACATATGTTGCATCTTTTTGGAGATGTTTTTTTTCATCTTTTACAAGTTTTGTGCTACCACCTAATGCCCGAACAACATTGTTTTGACCAAGACAAATTGCAAGTAGGGGTATATCATTTTCATAACAATACTTCGCAACCCACATTTCATAACTATCTGCCATAATTCCGCCAGCTAAAATAATCCCATCACAAAGTTTAATTGCATCAATAAAATTTTGTTGCTCTTTTTTATTTAAAATGTTTTTAATATTTAAAAAATGTTTGTGTTCGTTTTCTTTATTAACAAATTCAAGTTTTTTGTTTGATGGTAAAATGCCAATAGGTATTGCATTGTTTTCATATATTGCATCTTTAAGTTCATCTCGAATTATTGTGTTTGGTCTTATTTTTTTGTCTTCTATGTGTTTAGAAATTATTCCTATTATTGCTTTTCTCATAAATACCTCAAAAAACTTTTAACATTTTTTATTATGAAAAGTCAATTATTTTAATGTGTTATTGTAAATTTAAATTATCAATTAAAAAATTTGAATTTTAAGAATAATTTATATTTTAGTTAATTTATTTTTGTTTAATTTTAACAATTTTTTATTATTTATTGTTTGTATATACAGTTTTGATATGTTAAAATATTAATATAATGATTTGAGAGGGATATATGAAAAAAAATATTAGTTTTTTGGGATTTTTCCTTATTATAATGCTTGTTTTTCCTTTTATAATAAGTAACGACAATGTTTGTGTTAATGCACAAGAAAATTATAATTTGGATTTTATTAATAATAAACCCGAACAGAAAATTGAATATTCTATTGGAAATGGTAAATTAATTTATGAACCGATAGATGAAAACAGTTCAATAATTACTTTGGAAAATTTGGTTTTATTTTCAGAAAATAGAACTGAGTATTGGACAAATTATACATACACTGCTTTGGCTGCTACTGGAAATGTAAAGTTAATTTTAAAAGGTGAAAATATAATATATCTAAATGAAAGTTATTTTTCAACTGGTTTATTGTTTTATGATAGTAATGTTACAGTAGAAGGTGATGGAAGTTTATATATAGGTTTTGAAAATCCTGAAAAAATAAACATAAACGCAATTCCTATTGAGGTAATGGGAAATTATGATGTTTTAAATAATATTAAAGATGGCAATTTTACTGACACTGGCAATTTCGTTTTAAAAAGCGGTTCTGTAACATTGAATGCTTTACAAACTATTGGAATGGGGGCCTTAACAGTTCATAATGATATCACAATAGAAGGTGGCGTTTTATCAACTTCAGGTCAAGCTAATGGATTATATTCGGTTTATAATAACATTTTTTTGAATAATGGAAGCATACAGTGTTTAGAATATTCTATAACAGGCATATTTGCTCGCAGAGGCGATATTAACATTGCAGGAGAAAACACAATTATAGTTTTAAAAGGCAAGGAAAACAGAGATACAGTAGGTTTAAGTGCTGGTGATATGAGCCATTATGATTCAACTTTTTTTGAAGCTGGTTCAATAAAAATTAAAGAAGCAAGTTTATCTATAACATCAAATTTTATAGGAATTTTTGCTCAATGTCTTGATGATGTGCTTAACAGTGGAAATATTGAAATTGAAAGTGGAAACATTGAAATAAAAACTGTAGGTAATAATAGCATAATAGCTGGTATGTTCTCGCAAAGTGAAGAAGCACAAAATGCGGGTAGTGTTACAGTTAATGGTGGACAAATTAATATTGAAGTAGAAAATACAAATGCTTTAAGTTCTGATTATTATTCGATAGGAATTTATAGTGATAAAGATGTAATTTTACAATCTGGAAATGTAACTGTTAAGGCAACAGGTGCCGAAAATATAAACTCTTATGGAATTTATTGTGAAAAAATATTAAAATTCAATGGTGGTAATCATTTAATAATTGCAAACACTTCAGTGGTTACTTGTGAACCAGTTGTATCAGAATTAATTTTAATAAATGCTTCTTTCAGTGTAAACGGAGAAAACAAAGTTCAATATGAAAGTGATAAAATATTTGATTACAAATATATTGAATTTAATCAAGTTACAGAAAATAAATTAACATTAATTGTAGATAATAATTTTGCAGAAGTGGGCAAATCGGTGCAATTTAGTGTTAGCATTGATGGTAAAAATATTGAACAAAATAAATTTAGTTGGGAAGTGTTAGGTGCAACAAGTTTATCAACCACAATTGATGAAAATGGATATTTAACAATTGGAGAAGATGAAAAGGCAAGCTCTGTTACTGTTGTAGCAACTTCAATTGATAATAGCAGTGTAAGTAAAAGCTTTATTGTTAAAATAAATTCTAATAACAATAATAATAGTTTAATGTGGATTTTATTTACAGTGTTAGGTATTTTTTTAATTATTGTGTTTGTAATTATAGGCTTTATTATTAATAAAAGAAATTCTAAAATAGAAAAAATATAAAACCATCAAACA
Source organism: uncultured Clostridia bacterium (assembly GCA_944384415.1). Classification (GTDB taxonomy): domain Bacteria; phylum Bacillota; class Clostridia; order Christensenellales; family UBA1242; genus UBA7584. The sequence goes on from CALWTF010000020.1 coordinate 3,142, forward strand.
AAAAACTTTACTTTTTAAGTAGAGTTTTTTTGTTTAAAAAATCAAATAAAAGTTTTGTTTTGAAATAGTAAAATTTATTTTGGAATTAATAATTATGGTAACTTATTTTATTAAACAATTTGTTTGTTAATAGTTTTTTGTTATTTATTGTTTGTAAATATTTTTTTGATTTGTTAAAATACCTGTAAATTGATTGGAGGTTTATATATGAAAAAAAATGTAACTATAACTATATTAAGCACTTGTTTGTTGGTGTTAGCATTGTGTTGTACCCTTTTTCTTGATGATACATGGGGTAACAGGGTTGCACAAGTTGTAACCTTGTGTACAGCAATAATTGGTTCTGTTGCCTTGTTTTTACAGTTTAAGCGTGATAAAGATATTAATGAATCTACTTTTATTTTAGATTTTTGGAAGGCATTTACTGAAAATAGTGATTTGCAACGAGTAATGTTAAAGTGTGATGCAATGCGTTTAGGCAAGAAATCTTCTTTTACTGATGATGATTACTTTACAATAGTAACTTACGCACAATGGTTAGAAACATTATCAAGTTTAATTAATAAAAAAGTGTTTAGTTTTGATGCTATAAATGATATGTATAATTATCTATTTTTTGTTTTCGTAAATAATGAATATATACAAAAAATTGAATTAGAACCAAATAAAGAGTTTTATCAAGGAATTTATACTGCGTATGCGGAATGGGTAAAGTATTTAAATAAAAAGAAACTAAATATTTTAGGAAAAGAAACTTCTTTAATAAAAGATATTGAAAAATAAAAAACTTTGCAATTTTTTATATTATTTTAATAGCTAACATAAAAAGGAACTTTACTTTGTGTGTAGGGTTTCTTTTATTTTCAACTAGTTTAAAAAAATTTAATATGCTTTTTATTTTACTAAACGACAAAAATGTTTTATATAGCGTTTTTAATAAAATTTTGTATTTTAATGAGATTAATTGATTTTAAAAATTATGAAATATAAATTTAAAAAAGTTGTTTTTCAAGTTTATAAAACAAACTATAAAATTGCATTAATTATAGCAATTCTTTGCTGTTTTGTTTTAATTTTTCTTTTAAGAACTTTTTAACAATTTTTTGTTTTTTATAATAACTATAATATGCTTTTATATGTTTTTAATTTTTTAGTATTCGTTATTAAAAAGCAAATTTAGTAGTTAAAACATATATTAAAATACATTTTGTATTTTTAAATAATTGTTATATATTATCTTTGACAAAATTAAAAAAATTTATTATAATGGTTAAAAATTAAATAAGGAGATTTTTTATGGCAGAAACTGAATACAACAGAATGCCTTTGATTGGTGATAAGGCACCATCATTTAAAGCTGTAACAACACAAGGTAACATAAACTTTCCAGAAGATTTTTCTGGTAAATGGGTTATTTTATTTTCTCACCCAGCAGATTTTACACCTGTTTGTACAACTGAATTTATGACTTTTGGTTCTATGATTGATGAATTTAAATCTTTAAACACTGAATTAGTTGGATTGTCTGTTGATTCACTTTATTCTCACATTGCTTGGTTAAGAAAAATTCAAGAACTTGAATGGAATGGTAAAAAGAACATTAATGTAACATTCCCTTTGATTGAAGATATTAAAATGGAAGTAGCAAAAGCTTATGGTATGATACAACCTGGACAATCAACAACACAAGCAGTTCGTGCAGTTTTTGTAATTGACCCTAATGGTATTATAAGAACAATACTTTATTATCCATTGTCTACTGGTAGAAATTTTGATGAAATAAAAAGGATAATACTAGCTTTACAAAAAGCAGACAAAGATAGTGTTGCAACTCCTGCTGATTGGCGCCCTGGTGATGATGTTATTGTTCCAACTGCTGGTAGTTGTGGCGTGGCAAAAGAAAGAATGGATAACCAAACAAATGACCAATATTGTTTAGATTGGTTTATGTGTTTTAAAAGAGAAAAGAAATAGATTAACTTTAAACAATTATAAATAAGTTGTTTAAGAGAATAAAAAAACTTTATCAAACTGATAAAGTTTTTTATTTATGTTCATAAATATTTTTCTTACATTTTAACAAGTGGAACGATGATACCGATAAGAACAACAAGTAAGAAAACAACATAAAGAACTTTCCAAACCATTGGCTTACCGCGAACATACTTCCAAGCAAGATATGCAACTACTGATATAATAAAAGCAGTTACTACACCTTGAATTGCCAAAACAGCTGTTGAACTAACTTCAAATGCAGCAAGTAAAAGCACTACAAGATATAAAATAGCGGCTGCACCAATTAAATAAAAAGAAATTTTATTTATTCCCCAAGTTACACCTGATGATCTTTTTGAAGAAGATGTAGATGTTGAGGTTGATTTAGTGCTTTTATTAGAAGATTTATTTTGAGCCATATTTTTTCCTCCTTTTATTAAATTTATTATAGAACTTTTTAAAACAAATGTCAACGAATTATAGGTTTAACTTAATACTTGATTGATTTTTAGCATAATTTATTATAATTTGTTTTAATTTAAAATCAAGCTTGTGATAGTATATGTATTTTTTATAAAAAAATTACTAATTATTACAAAATATTAACATATTCTTGTTCAGGGCATTCACTGGTTTTGTCATCTAATACAGATTTAATTATTTCAAAACAACAAACTTTTTTGATTTCTTTATTTATTTGTTCAATTGATTTAATATTATCATTTTCATCAACACAATTAATAATATCCCAATCTTTTTTGTTGGCAATATATTTGCCAGCTTCATAAGTTTTTTTCATAAATTCAATATCTTGTTCGTAAATATCATTGTTAGTACCCGATTTTAGTTCGGTTCTTGATTTTATAAGTTCCATACTTTTTTCTACTGGCATATCCAAAAATATAACTTTATTAGCACGGGGAAGTTTAAGTGTATCAAATTCAAAATTTTCCAACCATCTAATATAATTGTCGCGTTCTTCTAAATTTTCTATTTTGCAAGCTTGATAAAGCATATTACTTTCAACATATCTATCAAATAATATAATTTCTACTTCTGGATTATCTTGTTTTAATTTTTGCATTGTACAAAGCCTATCCACAGCATAGAGCGTTGATGCTTGATATGCATCAAGGTCAGTAGCTTGCTTTCCAATCTCACCATTTAACATCATTTGAACAGGCCCTGAAGAAACACTTGAATAGTTAGGAAAACTTTGTCTTACATATTTAAAATTCATTTTTTCAAGCCATTCAGCTAAAAGGTTTGTTTGTGTTTGTTTACCACAACCATCGGTGCCTTCGATTACTAAAATATATGGTTCCATAAATTTTTCCTTTTTTAATTTATTTGTTTTATTTTAACACACAATAAATTAAAAAGCAATATAACTTTTAATTGTTTGCTTAAAACAAAAATTTTTATAATTTTGTATTTAAGATAATTAATAGACAAAATTTTATAACTTTGATAAAATTAAAAAAAATTAGGAGATGAAAAATGAAAACATTAAAAATACAAAAAGTTGTGGCAAGACAAATTTTAGATTCCAGAGGTAACCCAACAGTTGAAGTTGATGTTACAGTTGAGGGCGGATTTATGGGGCGTGCAGCTGTTCCTTCTGGGGCTTCAACAGGGGCTTTTGAAGCTGTTGAATTGCGTGATGGAGATAAAAATTATTACAATGGAAAATCTGTTTTAAAAGCTGTTAATAATGTAAATAAAATAATTGCAAAAAAAATTGTTGGATTAAATGCTTTGGAGCAAAAAACTGTTGATAAAGTTATGATTGAACTTGATGGAACTGATAATAAGTCAAAGCTTGGTGCTAATGCTATTTTGGGTGTTTCATTGGCTGTTGCAAAAGCTGCTGCTAATGCGACAGGAAAAAGTTTTTATTCATATTTAGGTGGAACAAATGCAAATGTTTTACCAGTTCCTATGATGAACATTATGAATGGTGGAAAACACGCTGACAGTAATTTAAATATTCAAGAATTTATGATTATGCCTGTTGGTGCAAAAACTTTTTCACAAGGTTTGCAGTGGTGTGTTGAAATTTATCACAAGTTGAAATCTGTTCTTAAAGAAAATGGTTTAAGTGTTGCTGTTGGAGATGAAGGTGGATTCGCACCAAAGGTGAAAAATGATGAGCAAGCATTCAAATTAATTTCTTCTGCCGTGGTTAAAGCAGGTTATAAACTTGGAGAAGATATTTGTTTTGCTGTTGATGCTGCAGCAAGCGAGATGTTTAATGAAGCTAAAAAGAAAGGTAAACAAGGTTATCTTTTTTGGAAAACTAAAAAATTTTATACAACTGACAAAATGATTGATTATTGGGAAAAAATGATAACAAAATATCCTATAATATCACTTGAAGATGCTTTAGATGAAGAAGATTGGCAAGGTTGGGAAAAGTTGAATAACAGAATAGGTGATAAAGTTCAAATTGTTGGTGATGATTTATTTGTTACAAATCCAAATAGATTGCAAAAAGGAATAGATTGTAAAGCAGCTAATTCAATTTTAATAAAATTAAATCAAATTGGAACTTTAACAGAAACAATTGAAGCAATAAATTTAGCAAAGAAAAATGGTTATACTTGTGTTGTATCTCATCGCAGTGGTGAAACCGAAGATGTATCTATTGCTGATGTTGTTGTTGGTTTGTCTTGTGGGCAAATTAAAACTGGTGCACCTGCCAGAACTGACCGTGTTTCAAAATACAATCAATTGTTAAGAATTGAAGAAGAATTAGGAAGAAAAGCTAAATATTTAGGTAAAAATGTTTTTTATAATTTAAAATAGTTGTATAGGAGATTTTGTTATGAGTGAAGTTAATCAACAACAAATTAATTCTGAAAATAATCAAATTTTTGATAATAAAATTAAAAAATTAGTAAACTTATCAAGTTTTGGTGAAGTTGTAACAGGGATTTTGTCTTTTGTGGCTGCTTTTGGTATTGGATATTTAGCTTTAGTTTATTTTGCTTTTGGAAATTTATTTTTTAAACTTGGAGATACATCAGAAACAGCAACTTCTAATTTTGTATCTTTTGTTATTGTTGGTATATTGTTTGTGTTATTTGCATTATTCACAATTACACTTTCAATTTTAATGTTTTCTCAAGCTAAAAATGGTTTTAAAATTAAAAATCAACCAGAAAAGTTTTTTGAACAACAAAATAAAACAAAAAGATATGCAACAGTTTATATTGTCGCAGCTTGTTTATGGATAATTTTTTCAATTTTTATAATAACGCAAATGAATTGGATTATTATAACTCTTAGTTTAATTGTAACAGTGTTTTACATTTTATTAGCTGTTGTAAAAAGTTTGATTGCATTTGATAAAAAACATTTATATTCAAATAAAACTAATGATTAGTTTTTGTAAAGGTGATAATGCTTTATGATAAAAAAATTTCAAAATGCAAAAGTTATAAAATATAATGGAATAACAATTATATATAGAAAAAACAAAATAAACAATACAACTAATTTAACTTTTGGTATTAGAAGCGGAGCGTTTAATGAACACTTTCAAGGTGTTGCTCACTTTTATGAGCATATGATGTTTAAAGAAACGGAACACAGAAGCTATGATGAAGTTAGTGCTATATTAAAAGAAAAGTTAAGCGATTTAAATGCATACACTTCTTACAACTCGATGTGCATAACTTGTTGCGATACCACAAGGAAAATTGACTTAATGTTTGATGTTTTAAGTGACTTATATTTTTGTGGTACTAATAATCAAAATTTTATAGACCAAGAGCGACCTGTTATAGAACAAGAAATTGTAAAAAATTTTAATCAACACGGAAGGGTATTAACTTATACACAAAATTATCAAATATATAAAAATAAAAAATTAAAGTTAGAACTTTGTGGTGATTTGAAAACTTTATCAAATATTAAAACCTCAGATTTAATGCGTTTTCGTAAAGAAAATATTTTTCGTGAAAACTTTTTGTTATCAATAAATACAAATAAAACTTTAAGTTATGTAAAATTATTGATAGATAAATATATTTTACCTAAGTTGCCATCAAAACCAGAATTAACAGTAAAAAAGAGTTACAACTTAAAAATTACTGATATATCTTCAATTGAGTTAATAGAAAGAAAAGAATTAACTAAAAATATAATGGTGCTTGCATTTAATGGTTTTGGAATTAATGAACAAGATTGTCAATTGATTTTTAACTATTATTTAATACCATCAATTTCGGGTATTAAGCGCAGATTGTGGAATATATTTCGTGAAAAAAACAATTTAGTTTATAGTTCACCAATTTTAAACTATGTTAGTTCAAATTATGATGGTTTTATTTATTTTTCATTAACAACAACAAAAAATAATTTAAAAGATTGTATAAAGCTGTTTTCCGAATTAGTAAAAGATTTACATCAAAATGGCATAACGAAAGAAGAATACAATATTTGTTGTGAAGAATTTAAAAATATAAAAGATTTTTATTATGATAATCCAAATAAACATTCTGAAAAATTATGGAACCAATATAATTTGGTTAACCGAATTTATAAAAATTATGAAAAATTAAATTTAGCTATGAAATTTAGTTTTGAAGAAGTGAACGAAATTATAAAAAAGATTATAAACCCAAAAGTTGTTTGGTTGTCTATTATTGGAGATATGCAAAATAAAGATGTTTATACATTAAATGAAATTAAAAAAATGTTTTTATAAATAAAAAAACAGCATAATGCTGTTTTTAATTAAGGCTAAACTTAGTTAGCGTTTTCACTTTGTTCTGTTTGCTCATTTTTTTGTTCAACTGTTTGTTTTGAAGCTTTTCTTGCTTTTCTACATCCAGGACATCGCACAGGATTGTGTTCTAAACCAACTTGTTTAAAAAAAGCTTGTTCACCTTCAGTAAAAACAAATTCTTTACCACAATCTTTGCAAGTAATAGTAATGTCTGCCATTTAAGGTTTTCCCCTTTTATCAAACTATAAACTCGTTTTAGCCTGTAAAAAAGGAAAACGGATTTAAGTGCTTATATTATATCATTTATTTCAACAAAAAACAACATTTTTAGCAAATTAAGAAATAATTTTAATAAAAGGAGTAAAAATGAATTTTAAAGTTTTAACACATAGTTCAATAGTTTTAGATGACAATATTTATATTGACCCATTTGAAATTCAAAATGAAACCCATAATGCAAAAGTTGTTTTTATAACACACAGTCATTATGACCATTTTTCATTAGAAGACATAAACAAAGTTAAAAATGAAAATACTTGGTTTGTTTCAACAAAAGAAGTAATTGATGAAATTATAAAAAATTATAATACTAACAATGTTATTATAGTTGAACCAAATAAAACATATGAAGTATGTGAAATTAGTTTTTTTACTTTTGGTGCATACAATGTTAATAAAAAATTCCACCCAAAACAAAACAATTGGGTGGGATATAATATTAATTTAGAAAACAAAAATTATGCTATTTTAGGAGATACCGATGAAAATGAAGATAATTTAAAAATAAAATGCGATGTTTTATTTGTTCCTGTTGGTGGAACTTTTACAATGAATGCTGTTGAAGCTGCAAATTTTACTAACAAAATTAAGCCTAAAATTGCAGTTCCTACACATTATGGTACAGTTGTTGGTTCATTGCAAGATGCTGATATTTTTAAAGAAAAATTAAATAAAGAAATAGAATGTAAAGTATTTTTTTAATAAAAAACAAGCATATACTTACAAAAAAATAGTAGGTATACGCTTGTTTTTTTGTTGTTATATTAAAAAATTTTGCTTAAATCAATATCGTCAAGTGGTTGCTGTGGTGGAATTTCATCATCGTTTTCTATTGGTATATCATAATCATCTGGCGCAGGTACAGATTCGTTACTAAAATTAGGTGCATCTGTTGGAGGTGGCACTTCATTTTCAGAAATCATAGCACGGTCTGGTGCTGTTTTATCAATATCAGGTGCAGGTGCAGTTGCTTCCAAACTTGCTTTGTAACTATCACTAGAAAGATTAGAAAAGGTTGTTGTTGAGCCATTCCAAGCAAGTTTAACTGTGCCCAATGCTCCATTACGATGTTTTGCAATAATTAGTTCAGCAACATCAACTTCTTGTTCGTGTTCTGGGATATCATTATATTTGTCTGATTTATAAATAAACATAACAATGTCAGCATCTTGTTCAATAGCACCACTTTCACGCAAATCACTCAACATAGGTTTATGATTATTTACTCGTTGCTCAACAGCACGACTTAACTGACTTAATAATATTACAGGAACATCAAGTTCTTTTGCTAAAATTTTTAAATTTCTTGTTATACTTGAAATTTCTAGTTGACGACCTTCATTTCTATCTTGTTTTCCAGCATTCATTAATTGAAGATAGTCAATCATAACAAGGTCTAAACCTTTATCTCTTTTTATGCGCAAGCATTTACTTAAAATATCTGCAGGAGTGTTCATACTAGAATCATCTACAAAAAGTTTTGCATTATTAAATTGTTTAATTGCCGAAAATAAACGGCGCCATTCTTTTTCATCTAGTTGTGCACGCAATGCTTTTTCCATACTTACTTTTGCTACTGAGCATAAAGCCCTTTGTGCAATTTGAACTTTTGGCATTTCTAATGAAAAAACAGCACAACTTTTATTTTCTTTTAATGCAGCGTGTTCAACAATATTCATAGCAAGTGATGTTTTACCAAAACCCGGTCTTGCTGCAAGTAAAATTAAATCGCCTTTTTGTAAACCGTTTGTAATATAATCTAGTTGAACAAATCCAGTTGGAATACCTTGAAGCGAGTCAGGGTCTTTTACTAACTTATTAAATTTATCCATTACAGCAGGTAAACTGTCTTGTATTGGTGTTAAATGTGACCTGTCATTTTTTTCGGCTATTCCATATATTTCACTTTCAGCAAATGAAAGAACTTTATCATCTTGTTCGCCTTGATATGCAAGGTCAATAATTTTTTCACTGGAATGAATTAATTTTCTTAAAATAGAATTACGCTTAACAATTTCAACATAATGTTTATAATTTGCTGCACTAGGAACAATATTAGTTAATGTTGAAATATAACTAATTCCTCCAACACCTTCAAGCAAATTTTGTTTTTCAAGTTCATCACTTAATGTAACATAGTCAATTGTTGTATTATTCAAATACAAATTATACATAGCATTAAAAATTTGTTTGTGTGATTCGGTATAAAAATCATTTTCACCAAGTTCGCTTAAAATTTCTGATGGTGTTTCTTCTGAAATTAAAACACAACCCAAAACTGCTTGTTCTGCATCTAAACTGTGTGGTAATTTGCGAGCTGTAACATTTTTTGATTGCATTGATTATTTCCTTTTATTTTTTCTTTTTCTTTGAGTTTTTTTGAAAGTGTCCGTATTTTTTATCTTTTATTTGTTGTGCTTTCTTTTTATTTTCTTGTTTTCTTTGTTCTTCTTGCAACTTTTCTTGTTCAATCAACTTTTCTTGTTCTTGATTTTTAAGTTCTTGTTCTTTTATCAATTTTTCTTCTTGTTCTTTTTGTTGTTTTAAAAACATTTCACGCTTTAAAGCAATTTTCTTTTGATGAGCGTCTTTGATGTAAATTGCTATAATAAAAGCTATTAATAATATTGTAGAGTCAATAACAATTAAAACCCAAAGTTCTATTAATTCTCCTAACAATACACCTGCTATTATAAGAAATGGCAGTGCGCCTAAAACTGCAAAACCATAAACTTTGGCATAATCATAAAAATCTTTTTTAGTCATAAGAAACTCCATTTTTTTTATAAATCTATTTTAGCATATAAAATAAAATTTTTCTATACCTTTTTTTAAAAAAAATTATATTTGTATATTGTATACTATAATTAATGATAAAATAAATTTTAATATGTTTAGTGTTGTTAATAAATCTTGACAATAATTTTAATTTAAGATAAAATAAATTTGTTAACTTATTAAAAAATTCTATGAGGTGTTTATTTATGTTTTGGTCAGATGAAATTGCAAGAGATTTAGTGCGAGAAAATCCAAATACTGAAGTTTTTACTGTTGCAAGTGGAATTAGTCCTTCTGGTAATGTTCATATGGGAAATTTGCGAGAAGTTATTACAACTTTTTTTGTAGCAAAAAGTTTGCGTGATTTAGGGAAAAAAGTTCGTTTTGTTTATAGTTGGGATGAATTTGACCGTTTAAGAAAAGTTCCTGCAGGCGTTGATGAAAGTTTCGCTAAATATATTGGTATGCCTTACTCAAAAGTTCCAGACCCTTATGGTTGTCACGAAAGTTATGCAAAACATTTCGAAAAGCCATTTATTGATTCTTTGAAAGTTTTGGGTATAGATGTTGAATTTTTATATCAAGCCGATAAATATCAATCGGGTGAATATGCTGAGGGCGTAATAAAAGCACAACAAATGCGTAAAGAAATTTATGACATTGAATATAAATTTAAAACTCAGGCTCCAAATGAAAATGACCGCAATAATTTTTATCCTATAAACATTTATTGTTCTGTTTGTGGCAAAGATACTACAACAGTGATTGAAAGCAGTGATGATTGTACAATTTTGGATTATGAATGTAAATGTGGACATCACGGAAGAGTTGATTTACGCAAAGATTTTAATGTAAAACTACCTTGGAAAATTGATTGGCCAATGCGTTGGAAACACGAAGGTGTTATGTTTGAACCTGGTGGGCGTGACCACAGTAGTGAGGGTGGAAGTTATCAAGTATCCAGTGTTATAGCTAAAGAAATTTACGGAATAGAACCACCAAAATATCGAATGTATGATTTTGTTCATTTGAAAGGGGAAACAACAAAAATAAGTAGTAGTAAAGGAACAGAAATGTTGCCCGAAGTTATGCTTAAAGTTTATCCTGCTGAAATTATATTGTGGTTATACACACGCTTTTTGCCAGAAAAATCTTTCGAGTTATCATTGGATAGTGATGTTTTAAGGGTTTATCACGAGTTTGACCGAATGTATGCTAAGTATAAAAATGGAACTGCTGATGATTTAGAGAAGCGTATTATGGAAATATCGCTTGCTGGAAGAGAACCAAATTTTGAACCAGTAAGTGCTTCGTTAATTGCAAGTTTTGCTCCGATAGTTAATTTTGATATTGATTTATTAGTTGAAATAATGAATAAATGCGGTGAAAAGGTTACCAAAGAACAAGTTGAAGAACGCTTTGTAAAAATAAAATACTGGATGGAGCATTATTGTCCAGAACAAATTGTAAAATTATTGCCATCTAAAAGCACATATTTTTATAATACATTGAATGATGAAGAAAAAAATTGGGTTTCACAACTTGTTAAAAACATAAAAGAGAAAGATTTAAGTTTGGAAGAAATGCAAAATTTACTTTATGAAATTACAAAAGTTAATGGTGTTTCGGATAAACAAAAACAGAAAAGATTTTTTGAAATTTTATATAATCTTTTAGTTGGGCAGGACAAAGGTCCAAGGTTATATTTGTTTTTAGCAGCGCTTGATAAACAAAAAATATTAGAATTGTTGGAGTTTTAAATTATGATTGATTTTAATTTAATAAAAAATAATACTGAAAAAGTTGCTAAGGCATTAGGAAAACGCGGTGTTGAAGTTGATTTTAATAAAATTTTAAAACTTGATGAAAAAAGAAGAGAAATTATTTTAGAAATTGAACAAATGCGTTCAAAACGAAATGAGGTTTCATCAAAAGTTCCCGCAATGAAAAAAGCAGGGGAAAATACTGAAAAAGTTTTTGCTGAAATGAAGCAGTTGGGTGATGAAATTGATAGTTGCGAAAAAAGGTTAAGTGCGGTTGAAGCAGAATTAAATGAAATTTTATGGGCTTTACCTAATATGCCAGATGAAGATATAATTGCTGGGGGAAAAGAAAATAATCAGCCTATTTATACTTTTGGTAAAAAGCCTGAGTTTAGCTTTAAACCTAAAGACCATGTAGAACTTTGTACAAGTTTGGGAATGATTGACTATGAAAGGGCTGCAAAACTTTCTGGTAATGGTTTTTGGATTTATCGCGGTATTGGTGCTCAGCTTGAATGGGCATTGTTAAACTTTTTCATAAGTGAGCATTTAAAAGATGGTTATGAATTTGTTTTACCAACACAAATGTTAAATGAAAAATGTGGCTTTGGTTGTGGTCAGTTTCCAAAGTTTGCAGATGAAGTATATTATGTAGATAAAGCTGGTGGTGAAGAAGGGGTAAAACAATTTTTATTGCCTACAGCTGAAAGTGCAATGGTAAATTTGTATGCAGGTGAAATAATTCCTGAAGATAAACTTCCTTTCCGTATGTTTGCTTATTCACCTTGTTTCCGTCAAGAAGCAGGTAGTTATCGTGCCGAAGAAAGGGGAATGATTCGGGGTCATCAATTTAATAAAGTTGAAATGATTAGCTATGCAACACCTGAACAAAGTGATGCTATGTTTGAAGAATTAGTTAATAAAGCTAAAAACTTGGTAGAAAAGTTGGGTTTGCATTTTCAAATTTCAAAGTTGGCAGCGGGTGATATTAGTGCTACTATGTGTAGAACTTATGATATTGAAGTTTGGATACCAAGTATGAACATTTATAAAGAAGTAAGCAGTGTAAGTAATGGAAGAAGTTATCAACCAAGAAGAAGCAACACTAAATATAAAACAAAAGATGGTAAAAATGAATTTGTTCATATTCTTAATGGAAGTGGTTTAGCAACTCCTAGAATTATTCCAGCAATTGTTGAACAATTTCAAAACGAAGATGGGTCAGTTAACATTCCTGAAGTTTTACAACCTTTTATGGGTGGATTAAAAAAGATTGAACCTAAAAAATAATCAAAAAGTTAGGTTTAATTGTTTTTTAAACAATAAATGCAGGTTCTATTTTGAGCCTGTTTTTTTACTTAATTTGATTAGCTTATTTATGCTAATTTTATAATTAAATAATAATTGATTTTAAATTAAAACTTAATGGGTTAAAACTAATTAAAAAATTAACTTATTAAAGTAAAGATGTTATTGTGTAACTTAAAAATAAAATTTTCATTGAAATCAAAAATGTGATAATGTAAAAAATGTGTTAAAACTGATTCCAGTTTAGTTATATTCAACTTCTTGTAAACTAATTAATATTTAAAAATTCAAACTGTTTAAAATTTAACTTACAAAATTTTTGCATTTTTCTTTATTTGTATTGTAATTTTAAAAAATTTTATCTTTAACATTAGATATTATAAATAAAGTTTAAACATTTTTAAACCAGAAAAAACAAAAAGAAACTTCACAAAATCATTAAGTTATTTTTTATGTTAGTTTTTAAAAAGCTTAAACAAAAGCCTTTCTTTTTTATTGCAAAATTTAATTTTTTGTTTTATAATGTTTTTATAAATATTAATGTAATATTTTATATGAATTATAAAATTTACTAGATACTAGCAAAATTTGAATACTAAGTGTGTTATTTTTATATACATAACTGATAAATAATATGTTAAGGAAAAATATGATTAAGGACTCAAATTTACATAGTGGACACTGGGCAAGAATTCGAGATAAAATTTTAAAAAATAATATTTCTAGTTTAACTGAAATTGAAGCGCTTGAAGCATTGTTGCAGTTTGTGTTTGTTCGTGGTGATACTAATGAAATGGCTTGTAGACTGATAAAAAAATTCGGAAGTTTTTCAAATGTTATGCAAGCTTCAATTGAAGATTTGATGATAGTTGATGGTTTTGGTAAAACAAGTGCCGAAAAACTTGTTATGATGCCAAAGTTATTAGAGTTTTTTAATTTATGTGAAGCAAAGCGTGAAGTTTCTGAAAAATTAGTTACAACTGCTGATTGTGCTAAAATTGCAAATAGATATTTGTCGGGATTAAGAACTGAAAGATTAATAATGTTTTGTTTAAATGATGCTGGCTTTGTTAATAAAGTGGTGATTTTGGCAGAAGGCGATGAAAGTGGTGCTAAAATTGATATAAAGGATTTAATTGTTATTGCTCAAAAACATAATGCAAAATCTGTTGTGTTTGCACACAATCACCCGAACGGCTCTGTTAAACCTTCAATGATAGATATAAATTTTACAAAGCGCGCTTATAATATTTTGCGGTTATCTGGTATTCCGCTATATGACCATATAATTATTGCTAAAGGTGAATATTTTAGTTTTGCTTATTTTGGTTTAATAATTCAATTTTCAAATGAATTTAAAAATAATTTTGGTGAAAAATAATTTATTTTAATTAGCTTTTAAAGTAAAATTGTTATTTTGTCGGTTTATATTGATTTTGTTTAAATTTAATGTTATAATTCATTGGATTTATAAGTTGATTTTATCAATTTATTATTTACATATACATAAAATATATAAAATAATTAAAAGGAATTTTTTATGGAAAAATTTGTAAAACCTACATCTATTATTTTAGCTTTTTTATCAATTCTTATGTTACCAGCTTCATTATATGGTTCAATTATAATTGCGACAGTTGCTTTGCTTGTTCCTATTATAGCAATTAAAGATTATAAATTTTCAAATAAAATATTACAAGTTACCTTAATAACTTTTTTTAGTGCTGTAATTATTGGAATTTTTAATATTATCACTGCGATTATATCATATCTTATAAATACTTTTGGAAATGCTTATTCATCAAATTTTTATTTAGCAATACAAGATATAGAAACATTTATTGTGGCTATTGTTTATCTTTTGGCATTAATTTTTGCTATTATTGCTATTGTAAAGTTATCATTAAAACAAGATATTCCTATGTTTGGTTTAATTGCAAATAAAATAACTGGAACCAAAGCATATGAAGATTTGGAAAAATCAAATTCTGAAAATCAAAACAAAGATAGTATAAAAGAAAAGTAAACAGGTTCAAAAAACAAAAAGGAACTAGAGCCTGAAAATCAGGAAACACCTGAAGATGGTGAAAACAGTTAAGTATTTTTTAAAACAAAAAACATTTTGAAATTTTTCAAAATGTTTTTTTTTGTTATTTTTTAATTACATATAATTTGTTAATTGCACGAGTGCAAGCAATATATAAAAGGTTATTTTTATTTTCGTTTTCAAACATCATACCTTTTTCAACAACAATAACGGTATCAAATTCAAGACCTTTTGATAAACCAACAGGCATAATTTGAATTTGTTCAGAAACAACAGTGTTGGCATTTTTAACTAACTCTATTCTATGAGGAATTGTTTTTTCAAGTTCATTAAAAATTAAATTTGCAGTTTTAATGTCGCCTGTAATAATACCTATATTTTTTTCCATTGGAACAAGTTTTTCAAGAATTTTTATTATTTGTTGTGATTGTTGTTGTGTGGTATCGGCCATTATAATTTCTTCAACGGGTTGATTATTTTTCAATCTAAAAATATTGTGTCTTGGTTGTCCTATAATGTTTGTTGCATATTCAACAATTTCTTCACTGCTTCGGTATGTTTTGTCCATAAGTATAAATTTGGCAGTAGCGTGTTGTGGAATAATATGACAAACATCTTCCAAACTGTTTAGTTCTCCTGGAACAGTTTTTTGATATATATCACCAAAAATAGAGAAATTAGAATGTTTGAAAAGTTGAATTAAAAAATCAATAAACAATAAAGGATAATCCTGAGCTTCATCTAAAACTATATGTTTTACATCTAATTTTATTATAATATCTTGGTACATCGATTTTAAAACACAAAGCAAAATAGCATCTTCAAAATTAATTTTTTCTTCTGAAAGTTTATCCCAACCATTATCAGTTAAAAATTTATTCATTAAACTTAAAAGTTCAGTTTCTATATTTAATCTTGATTTTAATTCATAAATTAAAGCATCTTTTTCTTCTGCATTTTTTATATTAAATTCTTTGCAAACAGTATCAATTAAATTTTCAATTCGTTCACTAATTTTTAATGATTGATTTTCTTTTAATATTTCATTAAGTTTATGTTGACCAAATTTTATATCATTGGCAATGAAGCCAATATCAAAATGCAAATTTTTATTTACATTATTTATCCAATCTTGCATTTTTTGTTTGGTTGCAAATTTTAATTTTTCAT
Source organism: uncultured Clostridia bacterium (assembly GCA_944384415.1). GTDB lineage: Bacteria > Bacillota > Clostridia > Christensenellales > UBA1242 > UBA7584. The sequence goes on from CALWTF010000020.1 coordinate 19,217, forward strand.
TTATAGCATTTTGTTGTTTTTTGTTTGATGTTAAATATCTTATAGTAAATTCATCACTTGATTCAACTGGTATATCTAATTTTAACAAACGACGAATAAATTTAGGGAAAGTTGCGCTTCTGGTGTTTTCCTCACCAAGTTCAGGTAAAACACCTGAAATGTGTGATAAAAATGCTTCGTTTGGAGAAAACAGTAATACATTTGCCGATTTTAAATTTCGCAATCTATAAAGAGCATAAGCCACCCTATGAAGTGCTACTGTTGTTTTTCCACAACCAGCAAAACCTTGAACAATTATAATATTATCTTTTAAATTTCTTATAATTTGGTTTTGTTCTGCCTGAATTGTACTTGCAATATTATGAAGTTTTGCACCAGAATTGTTTGCTAAAATTTTTTGCAAATAGTTATCAAATATATTTGCATCTGCTTCATAAACTTCTTTTAATTGTCGTTTTTCTATTTCATATTGTCTTTTTAAAGTAATATTTCCTTCAACCTTTCCGTTTGGAGAATTATAACTTGCTTCTCCTTTCCCGTATTCGTAAAATAGCTCGCTTACTGGTGCACGCCAATCAATCACATACAGTGTGTTATCATATTCAATTGATGACAAACCAACATATAATTTCATAGGAGTTTTGGAATTTTTAAGTAAAAAATCAATTCGTCCAAAATATGGTTTATTCATAACATTTCTAAGTTGAAATAATTTTTTTATTTGTTCGTTTCCTATTTCAACAAGTTCATCACTTCGTGCGTAATTGCACAAAAACTCAAAATAATCAAAATCATCTTGATTATTTCTATAAAACTTTTTTAGTTCTAAAACATCTGATTTTTGTGTTTCAATAAATGAAGAAAGTTTTTTAATTTTTTCATCAATTGCTTTATTTGTTTTGTTTAAATAATCAACTTCTTCTTGCCAGTATTCAGGTTGTTTTTCCATCATTACCTCCGCAGTAAAATCTGTTTTATTATAGCATAATAATAACATAAATGTATATAATTTTTTTTAATTTTTAGTTTATGGTATTTTTTTTATAACTTATGTACAAAAAAATGCTTTTACAATAAAATAAACTTTGTTTTGCTAGACTTTTTTAGGGTTTTGATTTATAATTTATGTATAAAATTGTAAGGAGATTATTGTGAAACTAGGTGTAGTTGGTTTGCCTAATGTTGGTAAAAGCACATTGTTTAATGCATTGACTAAAGCGGGTGCACAAAGCGCTAATTATCCTTTTTGCACTATTGAACCTAATGTTGGTATGGTTAGTGTTCCTGATAAGCGATTGGAAGTGCTTGCAAAACTTTATAATACTCAAAAAATTACTCCTGCTACAATTGAATTTGTAGATATTGCTGGATTAGTGAAAGGTGCAAGTCAAGGTGAGGGGTTAGGTAATAAGTTTTTAAGTCATATTCGCGAAGTAGATGCAATTATACATGTTGTAAGGTGTTTCAATAATTCAAATGTAATTCATGTTGAGGGAAGTGTAAATCCCGCTAGAGATATAGAAACCATAAATCTTGAATTGATTTTTTCAGATATTGAAGCACTTGAAAGAAGAATAACAAAAATTTCTAAACAAGCTAAACAAGGGGATAAACAAGCTCAACACGAATTAGAAATTTTAGAGCAAGTTAATGACCATCTAGCATCGGGTAAACCTGCAAGAACATTTAAGTTAGATGAAAAAGACAAAAATATTTTGCACGATTCATTTTTAATAACCGAAAAACCAGTTATTTATTTATGTAATATTTCACAAGAACAATTAAATAATATTGAAAATGATTCAATGATTCAAACAGTAAAGCAAATTGCTAGCAACGAGAATGCTCAAGTGGTTGAAGTGTGTGCTCAAGTTGAAGAAGAACTTGCAAGTTTAAGTGATGATGAATTAGAAGAGTTTAAGATGGAATTTGGAATTAAACAACTTGGTTTACCAAAACTTATTAATGCTAGTTATAGTTTGTTAGGTTTAATAAGTTTTTTAACAGCTGGCGAAAAAGAAGTTCGTGCTTGGACAATAAAAAAGGGAACTAAAGCCCCACAAGCTGCGGGAGTAATTCATACCGATTTTGAGCGTGGTTTTATTAAAGCCGAAGTTGTTAAATATGAAGACCTTGTTGCATCGGGAAATTTCAATAATGCAAAAGAACAGGGGAAGGTTCGTATGGAAGGTAAAGACTATGTTGTATGCGACGGAGATGTTATGCTGTTTAGATTTAATGTGTAGGAGGGAATAGTTATGACTAATCAAGAAAGAATTGTTAATGATGTTGTTCCAAGTGTTTATAATTCAATAATTGAAACTGTAAAAAGTAATTCAGATTTTGGTGAAAAAACGAATGTATTAAGTGAGGCTAATATGGCTAAGTTACGCTCGTTTTGGCATAAATATTATGGAAATGTTGGAAATAAAATTTTAGCAGCAACAATGAGCGAACGCAATGTTGAAGAAGTTGAAAATATGTTAAATATTTTAAGTGAAAAAGCTGGGGAAAAAGCTGTTGATGTTTATGAAGAAATAGTAAAAAAGGTTTGCTCATCTAAAAGAATACCTCGTGATATAGCATCAAAATCAACAGTTATAT
>CALWTF010000021.1 GCA_944384415.1 uncultured Clostridia bacterium
GTAACAAAATTAATTTCTTGGTTCTCAACTATAACAGAGTTTTCAGTACCTTCTGTGTTCACTTGTTCAATGTTTAAAACCAAAGTTCCATCACCTTTTGACTCAAGTGTAAATTTATATCTAACATCTAATTGTAATGTTGCATTATCATTTAATGTAACATATCCACTTCCAGCATTACCAGCAAATTTATTATCTGCATAAATTCTAATTCTAGTAGTATCAAATTGCAAAGCGAAAATAACTTCTGGTGAAGTTCCATCGGTTACACCTAAAATAGTAAATGCATTTGAACCACTGCAAGATGTAATCATAAATTCTGATTCAATTATCCATTTTGTTTCAGTGGTTAATACTATTCTTTCTGATAATTTTGTTAAATCATCAACAGTATCATTAACTGTAACATCAATGTTTCCATCTTTATTTACACTGTTAGCTTCTGATATAGTAACATCATTAAATTCATTAACAAAATTAAATTCTTTTGCAGATTCAAAAATTGCGGTTATAGCTAAACTGCTTTGTATGTTTAAATCCTGACGAGTAGCTTCTAATTCGCCGTCACTCCATTTTACAAATTTATAACCTTCTTTAGCAACCGCTGTAACCTCTGTAGCATCTCCACCATACTCTACATTTTGATTTGCATTACCACTTATTGAACCTTTTTCAACATCGTTTACTGAATATGTAACAGAATATTTAGTTTCTGTTGAAGGTGTGTAATTAGTTATGTGTAAATAATAAATTGTTCCGCTATGTCCCATACAACCATCAGAAATAAATGAATTACCAATCACATTGCAATCCATAACATAGTCTCTTCCAGTTTGTATGTTATAATTAATAACCAATTCATTAATCACTTGATTATCATCTTCATCAGTAATATTTATAACAATTTCACCATTACCATTACTAATCATAGTAAAAATATAGTTTGGCGCACTTTCACCACTTTCAAGATAATTTTTCTGTTTATTTGAAAAATCAAAATTAAATTCTTTATCTATATTGCCATCACCAACTAAGCAAAACCTTACTCGATTATTATAAACTTGAAGTGCATAAATACCGTTATTATAATCACTTACACCCATAAATGTGAATGTACTTGTTGAACCCCAACTGTCAATATGAAATTTAACTTCAAACTTCCAAGTGTCACTAGTTAATAATTTTACTTTTTCAGTTAAAATTAAAGAATTAGCTACAGTATCGTTACTGTTAATAGTTAAATAACCTTCTGGTGTTAATGTAGGAACTTGTTGTATAGTTGCCGAAGTTTTTTCATTTACAAAAGGAAATTCTATGTTTGTTCCCTCTACAACAAAAATTGCAGTTAAATTTTTATTTTGTGTTACATTAGTTTCAGTTCTTGAAGCTGTTTTAACACCATCACTCCAACCAACAAATTCATATCCAACATTAGCAACTGCTGTAACTTCTGTTCCATTTTCACCACGCAATACTGTTTGAGTTGTTTCACCATCAATGTATCCCATTTCTGCATTATTAACATTATAATTTAATGTATACTCAACCTGGGTTTGAGAATCTTGTGTTATATATAAATAATACATATAACCACTGTGATTCATATTATTACCACTAGACCAAGAATTACCAATTACATCACAATTCGTAACATATTCCTTTTCTGTAAAAATTATTTTTTGATTATCAACAATTATGTTACCTTGTGCATCAACAATATTTAAAGTAAAAGTTTTTGCAGCATCAGCTTCACAAACAAAACTTAAAACATAATCAGTGTCTAATTGTAACTTTGAAACACCAGATGCAAAACTTAAATTGTAATATCTATCAATTCCATCTTTATTTAAACAAATTCTAAATTGCGTATCTAAAATTTGCAATGCCCATATTCCATCTGAATCATCATAAACACCTAAAATAGTAAACGAATTTCCAGTTCCCCATTTTGTAACTTGAAACTTTGTTTCAAGTTTCCAATATGTATCACTTGTTAATTGTATTTTTTGAGATAAACGAACAAAGTCACTTTTGTTATCAGTTTCTTTTATTTCCAAAGCATTATTACTTGCTAAATTTGGTTCATCTAATATTGTAGCTGATGGTACTAATGTGTTAACATAATCAAAACCAGCACCAAAATAAGCTATTAACTCCTTATTGCCTTGTACATTTTTTTCTTGTCTTGTTGCATTCTTGTTTCCATCACTCCAGCGTAAAAATTTATAATCTCCTTTTGCAACTGCTGTAACTTCTGTTCCATTTTCACCTTGAGGTACGCTTTGTATTGCTTCTCCCTCAATTCTTCCCATTGTTTCATCATTTACTGTGTATTTTATTGTGAAAACTTCTTTATCTTTTATGCTTGCTGTTAATTCTGGATATACTATTTTATAATTCTTTGCATTTGAACCTGTTAATGTTATTCCACTTAACAATATTTCAATGTCTTCACCTATTTCAGATGTTGCAAAACTTGCTGTTAATGTTCCAACATATCCTATATTTTCATCATCTGCAACAAATCCTTCTAATTTTACTTCACCAGAAATTTCAGCTTCTGTTGTACCGTCGTACACTTTGTCCAAAACTGTGAACCCTGTTACTGTTACACTTTTTTGTGTTATGCTTGCCCTTAATTCTGGTAATACAAGTTTGTAGTTAGAAACATCATCTCCTACTATTGAAATCCCTTCAACTGTTACTAATTTATTTTCTTCTGCATCTGCATTAGCAAAACTTGCACTAAAACTTGTTGTATCAAGTGTTACATCTTCACCAGCTGCAACACCAACTAACACAAAGTCATCTTCAAATGTTACATCTGTTGTTCCGTCATATTCACGGTCCATTGCCTTGTAACCTTGTATTGTTAATTCTTTTTGTTTAATTTCAAATTGTTGTTTAAATTCTTTTGTTTCTTCACCACGAGTAACAACTACCTTTATATCATACTTCCCAGCATTTTTTGGAGCTGTTGTTGTGTAAGCAGAATCATCTTCTGTTTGCAATTTATAATAAACAACATATTCAGCATCGGCACTAACCAAAATATTTGGCACAACGCCTTCAGCAGTATAAAAACTATCGGATATTTCAATTGTTGCAGTTAATTCTTTATTTTTGCCCGCATTTAAGCCAAAATAAATACCTATTGCAGCACCTACAACCACTACAATTGACAAAACAATAGTTAATATTAAATTAGTTTTGCTCATTTTCCCTCCAACTGTATTTTAATATAAACCAACAAAATTAATTTTTATGTAAGTTGATTATGTTTTCAGAATGTTAAATCACTTGTTAAAAGTCAACAAAAATTTGTAGTATTTTGTCTTATTTTGTTTAAATATTTATTTTGTAAAAATAAATTTAATAAGTAAAAATTAATATTTTATAACACTATTTTGCTACTATTAAAACTATTTATTCATATATCAAACTTAAATACATATGTATATTTCTAACTTTAAATTAAAAAATGAAATTACAAGTAATTTCATTTTTGTTTTTAATTAAATTTTACTTACAATTATATTAGTTTACAACCAATATTTTCTTTTGTTTGATTTTTGAATTGTTCTAAAGAATATTCACAATCATCTAAAAATATTTTATTTACAACTACTAATTTATCTGCCCGTTTAATTTTCCCATAATTAGAATATATTGTATCAACTTGTCTTAAATTTTTTAAATCAGTTAAATTACTATCTTTTGCAAACAAAACTTTTCTAATTACATTTATATTGCCTAAATCAGTTGCTTTTGCACTTTCAAAATCAGCACTTCCCTCAATTGTGCTTAATCTTCCAAAATTTGTTATATCACTGTAACTAAAATCAGCAAAACCCCCAATATATTCTAAATTATATAAATCAGTAATTTTACTATGTTGAAAATAAGCATCTTGTTTTATTGTTTTTAAATTTCCTAAATTTATTTTTTTTGTTTGTTTAAAGTTTGCATTACCCCCTATATATTCCAAACTATCTAGCATTTCAATCATACTTTGTGAAAAATTTGCACTTCCACCAATTCGCATTAAATTATTCAATCTTTTTATTGAACTTCCAGTAAATATTGCTTCACCACCTATAAACATAAGTTTACCTAAATTTTTTAAATTAGTGTTTGAAAAATTTGCGTCTCCTTTAATTGATATTAAATCACCTAAGTCTGAAATTTCAGAATCACTAAAATTTGCATTGCCTTTTATTGATGTTAAATTACCCAAACTTTGTATTTTGGATTTACTAAAGTTTGCATTACCATTTATTGTTTTTAATTTACCCAAATTTTTAAGTTTACTTGAATAACAATAAACATCTTTTAATACATAAATCAAATCATCAACTGAAGTACTATTTGAAAAATTTGCATTCCCAATAATCACAGCATAAGGACACACCTCTTCATTTAATGAGTTATAATTACCAAAATATACTTGCTCTTTTGAACAATTAAAGTATTCAGCTATAAGATAATCCACTTTTTTTAAACTTTTTTTCAATTCAAGCAAGTTACTGTTTGGAAAATCACCGTGTACATCATTATCGGTTTTTAATAAATCATCAAATAATTTAAGTATTAAATCTTTTTTAAAGCTTCCATCATTAATTTTTTTGTTATATTCAACCAGTCTAGCATTCCATTCTTCTTTATCCAACCATTTTTCACTATTTGTTAAATTTTTATTATTTTTTAAAAAATCAATAGCTACATCACGATAATAATTTTCTAACTCCTGTGCATTTCCATTTTGTATGCCTCGCACTTCTTCAACAAAATTTCCTTTAATTTTTATTGCAATATGTGGTTTATTATCATTATCCACAAATATATAAAAATCACTATCACTTAATTGTTTGTTCGCTAATGTATTTGTGCACCAAGGAGTATCAATAACAATAGATTTTAAAAATGCAAGATTTTGATTAAAATTTTCCCCGTTATTTATTTTACTATCAAATTTTAGCCATTTACCTTTGCCATATGTATTAAAATATTTTGTGTCAACAACATTTAAGTTTTGTAAATTCTTTTGATTTTTAATTTGAGCATCAAAATATAACTTTTTAAAATTAGAATAATTTTGAGCATTAAAATATATATAATCTAGCATTTCTTTTGATAAATATAATAAATCATAAATTGTTTGATTAGGCATTCTTTTTTTCACAATCATTTTAGGATTGTTATTTGAAAAATCAGTATGATAATATTTATTCAAAATTTCATTTAAAATTAAACATTTAAAACTATCACAATACTGTGAATTTGAAAGAATATTTAAAATATTTTTATAATCATCTAACTGTTTTTTAGCAAAAAAATCCGCATATTCTGTTTTTATAGCAATGCTATTTTTTAAATTTTTTTGCACAAGTTCATCATTCCCATTCAATTTTAATAAATTGATTTCATTCTTGAAAAAATTATCTAGATACTGATTATTTTCAACATCTATTTTAAAATTTTCAAGTAAAGCATAATTATACAAACTATTGAGCTTAAATTTTATATGCAAATTTAACAGTCTTGCAATATCTGTTTCATTGTTAATTTGAAATGAGTTATTTTGCCAATAACATAAATCCCAATAATTAAATTTAAAATTATTGACAACGCTAATCTCTTTTTTCCTTTTATCAATTGTTAATTCCATTTTATCCCCAAATCAAAACCTTTTACAGTTTATATGTTACCATAAAGTTTAAAATTTGGAAATAGTGTTTTACAAAAAAATATTAATAACTTAAATAATTTTTAAAAAATTTATTAAAAAAACCAAATATTGACTATTTTCAATAAATTTGATACAATGAATTGTAGATACTTGGGGGAAAATATGGATTTTTACATAGAAAAAAACAAACAAATTTACAATAAAAAATATAATCAAAATTTAACATTTTGGGATTTTCTTTTTTGGCAAAACTTTCCATTACAAATCAATGACAAAAATCAAATTGCTAATATTATAAAAAATGCTTCTAAAACAAAATTAGAAGAGTTAAAACAACTGAACACATCAGCTTTTAAAATTGATGCAAATGAAAACAACGCCATTGATTTATTGGTGCACGGCATACTTAAAACAGCAATTGAATCAAAAGATTTAACATATGCAGAACAAATACAAAAGAATATAAATGAATTTAAAAATATTCAAGCTTTCACATTAAGTATTTCAAATTATGAAAATTATAAAAAACTTATTCAGCGTTTAGAAAATAATAACTATCCCGAAACTTTTCAATGTTTAATTTTAAATGAATTTTTAAATAAGTTATATAAATTTGAAACTAAAAACAACATTACAAAAGTTGAACAACAACCAAGAAAATTAAATAAATCAATTTTTGGTTTAATTGATTTATCTGAGTTTCAACTAGAATTTATATATAATAATGCAGAAAATTTTAGTAAAAACCAGCTGAATTTTAGTAATTTATATTTACAATCATATGAAAATTATAAACAATATATTGAAAACAATTTAAAAGAATTTATAATTTTAAGCAAAAACAAAAATCAAAACAAAGTAAATAAAATATTAAATTACTTTAAAAAAGATTTAATCATCGATGTTGACACATTAGGACAAGGAATGTGGTTAAAATTTGGAAGTGTAAAACACGACCCCGAAAATTATATAAAAAATTCGGAATGCGTTTCTAAATTATTATATAACACTAACAATTGTTTAAAAAATAACGCACAAAGCTATCTTGCTGATGGAGACATATACATATTTGTTGACAATAAAAATAATGCTAGAATAATTATTACAATGTTAAATAATAAAATTTGGGAGGTTCGAGGTATTGATGGTGGTCAAGAAATACAAAAAGATTATATTGATGTTGCACTTAAATTTTTGGAACAAAATCACCAAAAAAATCAATATTGGTATCGAAGAATAAAAACAAATAAACAATTAATAGAATATAAAGAACAACTTAAAAATAATAATTTCAATTTTGATAACTTTGAAGAACTATTAATAAAAATGGCATCTTTCGATAGATATTCTATTGAAGGTGACAATCCAAATTTGGTTGAAATAAAAGAATTAATTCCAAATTTTTCAAAAAATATTGCCCAAATCTACAAATGCAATAAAGATGAAATTTTATTTGGTAAATTTGATTATACTAACATAGATAAAATAGATTTTAACAAAATTAAAATAATTTTAGGAGAAGTTGATTTTTCAAAAACTTCAGTTAAAGACTTAGGTTCAATTGAATTTATTTATAAAGCTAACTTTAAGGATAGTCAAATTGAAAATTTTGGAAATTTGAATAAATGTATTGTTGCTAATAAAGAGTGCAAACAATTACCAAAGAAAACACAAATTTTAGCTACTGAAGTTTTCAATGAACAAATAATAATTATGTAAATAAAAAAATATCATACTTTTTGTATGATATTTTTATTTTTAAACCTACAAGCTAATATTAAAGTGGTAAATCTTTTTTATCAAACCTTAAAATTCCTATAATTATTGTTACAATTCCTATTCCAAACAAAATACCAAATTGCCATATAAAATTCAAACCACCACTTAAAATTGAGGCTGTATCAAAAAGTGTAATTATAGATAAATAGTTAAAGAAATCCATTGCATTTATTCTCATAGCACTTGGAACAACTGCCGAACCAAACAAACCTAAAATAGTACATACCAAAGAAAAAATTGTAAGTCCGCCCCCAATACTTAATGAATGTTTTGACCTGTTGAATATTGCCGAACACATAAAACAGAATCCAGCAAAAGCAAACATAGTTAAAAATGCACCAAGATTCAATAATAATATTTCACCATAATTTATAGCAAAACTGTTACCACCCGATATCCAAACAGATATAACGCTGACAACCGTTAATAACGCATACATACTAAATAAAGCAAAAATTAAATATGCCATTTGAGTTACTGTAACAGTTCTTCTTTTGGTTGGTGTAGATAAAACATAAGCCATCGAACCAGAATCCACTTGTCCAGCCAATAAGTTATTAGCTGTCATAATTACAAATACCATTGGCAGTAATAATCCAGCGATTCTATAAAAAATTGAGCCAATAATTAAGCTATACATATCCATATTACCCAATTCTGTTAATGCCTCAGAAACTTTATCAGGAATCTGGTCAGAAATACTTTTACAAGCTTCATCTCTTGCAGAACTTATAACAATTTCCTGAATTTTGTCAGCATCAGTTTCTGTAATGTTTAACGAATTTTTAAAATTTTCATCAATAAGTAAAGCTTGATAAGTAGTAATAGCTGTGTTTGATATAATTTTTATAGCAACAGCATTTTGTAAAGCTTCATCTTCAGAAACACCACTTTTAAGTTGAGATTCTTCAACATTGTTAAACATCATATTGTTTACTTCAACTCGTGCCTCATCTTTAAAGTTATCCACATTATAAACAAATGAACCAGAAGAACTTTTAGTAACATAAGAATCAATAGCAATAAAAGCTAGTTCTTTTGCTCCATCTGCTTGTGATAAAGCTTCTTCATCATTATATCCGTCACTTAATGCCTCATCATATGCTGCAGTATAAACCATTTCTCCGTATGTTTCCTTAACAAGTTCCATTGCAGACATTTCTGGTTCTTGCAACGAATAAAGCAAGGTTGCAGAAATAAATGAAATTGCGCTCGCTTTTTGCTCTTCTGTCATAAGATTAGCAAAGAACGATGAGTTAACTTTTTCTGTTGCTACACTTAATGCAAGAAATTTAGCATTTTCTTCGGTTTTATCCTCAAGAGTAGCAAACTGAGTTTTAAAATCTGTAACCGAATTTTCTATAACACTTTGCAACATTGACATTTGATTATATGTATCGGTAGTTGTTAAATATAATTCATAACTATCAATACTTTTTTCTTTTAATTCAGATTGTTGGTCAGCTTGTATGAATACATTTTTTAATGAATCTCTTATATCATTAATTCCTAAATTGCCTAAAACAACAATCACGATAGCAAGCATTACACAAGTTGATACAGTAACAGCCATCCAACGAACCCAATGAGCTTTGGCTGTTTGTTTAAACAATGCTTTACTGAACATTTGAACCTCCATTTTGATATTTATTTAAAACTTCCATAAAATATTTCTCTAAGTTATAGTTAACTTCAGATATAAACTTTAATTTAAAGTTTTTTAACTCATTGAAAAATTGATGTAAATCTTTGTCAAAAACCTTTACTGTTACTTGATTATATTTTTCTTGGTCGCGTAAAACTTGATAATGGCTTTCCTTAAATTTTTTATATTGTTCAGGAATTAAAAATTCAACTTTATACATTTTGTATGGAAGGTTTTGTAATTCTTTAACATTAGCAATATCAACAATATGCCCTTCAAAAATTAAAGCCACCCTGTCACAACTTGTTTCCAACTCATCAAACATTTGACTGCTAATTAAAATGGTTTTTCCCTTTTTCTTCTCCTCATCTAGCAACTCTAAAAAACTTAAACGCATAAGTGGGTCTAAACCTGTTGTTGGTTCATCTAAAATTAATATATCTTTATTTGCCATAAAAGCAGCAACTATTGCGGTTTTTTGTTTCATACCCTTACTCATACTTTTTAAATTAGCAGTTACATCTAACTGCAACTTTTCAATTAAATAGTTAGCATAAGACATATCTTTTAAATTTAATAATTCTGCCTGACTTTTTAAAAATTCAGTACCAGAGCGAAGGTCAGGAAAAGCAATTTCTCCTGGAACATATTCTATCCATTTTTTTATTTCACTTGAATACTTCCAACAATCTTTATCTAAAACTTGACAAAAACCCTTCTGGGGTTTTAAAAAACCCATTATGTGTCTGATTGTTGTTGTTTTTCCACTACCATTTGTTCCCACAAATCCAAAAGTTTCACCTTTTTGAACTTCAAAATTAATGTCAAAAATACCTCTTCCATCACCATAATCTTTGGTAAGGTTCTGTGCTTTTATCATTGTTGTCATAACACACCTCCAAAGTTTTTATCTTCCTTATAAAAATTCATAAAATAATCTTCTAATGTAAATTTATCTTGTTTAAATAATTCTATATTATAATCACTAATTAAGGAAACTAATTTATCTATATTTTTATCATTTAATGTAACAAATGCAATATTTTTTTCATCATCAATTTCTTTTAAATATATGTCATCTTGAATTTTTGATTTTTCAGTTAATTTAGGTAAATTTTTGCAAAATTTGTTTAAGTTTGCTTTGTTTTCAAACTTAATTATAAAAGTTTTGTTCTCGTTATGTTTAATCTCATTTGTATCAAATTCAGAAACAATTTTACCATCTTTTATAATAGCTATTCTATCACAAGTTAATTCAACTTCATTAAATATATGAGATGATAATAAAATCGTTTTTCCTCGTTTCTTTTCTTCTTTTATAAAGTCAATAAAAACCTGTTGCATAACAGGGTCAAGACCACTTGTAGGTTCATCTAAAATTAAAACTTCGGGGTCGTGCATAAATGCTGTTATTATTGCTAATTTTCTTTTATCACCAAGGCTCATTCTTTTTGTTTCACCACTCGGATTTAATTTAAACCTTATAATTAAGTCATTTAACCTTTCTTTGTTGGTACAATTTCTTAATTTTGACATCATATCAATAAATTCCCAACCAGTTAACCCCTCAGGTAAAGCAATTTCTCCTGGTAAATAACCAACATTTTTTAATATTTTATAATAATTAGTAAAACTTTCTAATCCTAAAATTTTAGTATGGCCTTTTTGTGGTTTTGAAAACCCCATAATATGCCTAATTGTTGTTGATTTTCCTGCACCGTTTGGGCCTAAAAAACCAAAAACCTCACCCTTTTTAATAGTGAAAGAAACATCAAAAACCCCTCTTCCATGACCATAATCTTGAGTAAGATTTTGCACTTCAATATAGTTTTCCAAAGTTTCACCCCCTATTAATTCTAACTTATATTTATTATAACACTTTTTAAAAAAACATCAAACTTTTAAACTGCTTTTTATTATTAAAATAAAAATTTTCTTATAAATATAATAATAAATATGAAAAAGTAAATATTTTGCTGTTTGACAATAATTAAAAATATATGATAGAATAAATGATAGATACTAAAAATCTAGGAGATATAATGGATTACAAAAAATTAGCAAACTTGCTTTTCCCTGAAATAAATAAAGATATAAATTATTATTTCGAAAAATATCCAAAACGCAAATTAGAAAAAAATGCACAGGTAACAAGAATTGCCCCTAGCCCAACAGGTTTTTTACACTTAGGAACAGCTTATGGTGCTTTAATTGATTTTTTAGTTGCAAAAAAAAGCAATGGTGTTTTTTATATGCGACTTGAAGACACTGACCAAAAAAGAGAAATAGAAAATGCTGGACAAATTGCCTATGATATGCTTTGTTATTATGGCATAACACCAAATGAGGGTTATGCAGGAAACAACAAACAAGTTGGTGATTACGGAAACTATATTCAATCACAAAGAATTGAAATTTACAAAACATTTGCTAAACACCTTGTTGAAATTGGAAGAGCCTTCCCTTGTTTTTGTGAAAAATCTGAAAATATTGAGGACATATTAAATCGAAGAAGTGAACAACTTGAAAAAACTGAAAATATTGAAACAAAAGACCCTTGTCGAAATTTAACTTATGAACAAATTGAAGAAAATATAAAATTAGGAAAACCATTTGCTTTGCGTTTGCTTTCAAAAGGAAATGCAAATAATACTTTTGAATTTGATGATTTAATCAAAGGCAAAAGAATTTTACGAGAAAATGATAAAGATATTGTTTTGCTTAAAAGTAACGGCATTCCACCTTATAGCTTAGCACACCTTGTTGATGACACTTTAATGGGTACAACTTTAGTCGTACGAGGTGAAGAATGGTATTCGTCACTTCCCGCTCATTTGGAACTTTTTGATGCATTTGGTTTTCCAAGATTAAATTATGCCCATACACCAGTTATTTGCAAACTAGATGAACAAGGCAATAAACGAAAATTAAGTAAACGAAAAGATATTGAAGCTGATGTTAGATACTACATTGAAAAAGGTTATCCTAAACAATCTGTTGTAGAATATTTATTAAATCTTTTAAACAGTGATTTTGAAGATTGGAGATTAAAAAATCCTACTCTTAACTATTTTGATTTTGAATTTGATATTTCCAAAATTGGAAGCAATAATCCTATGTTCGATATTTTAAAATTAGAAGATATTTCAAAAAATATAATAAGTTACTACCCAGCACAACAAATTTATGATGAAGTTTGCAATTGGACAAAACAATACGATAAAAATTTTTATAAGATATTGACAAACAATAAAGAAAAATGTTTAGAATTGTTTAGTATTGACAGAATCAACACACCAAAACCACGAAAAGATATTGCTAAATGGAGTGATATTAAAAATTTGTATAATTATGTTTTCAACGAGTTATATGAAAATAAAAATTTTAACAATTTTGAATTTGATGATAAAATAACCAACGAAAATAAGATAGCTGTTTTAAAAGCATATTTACCGTTATATAGTGAAAACGATGATAAACAAATATGGTTTGATAAAATAAAAAGCATTTGTGAACCTTTAGGTTTCTGTTCAGATATGAAAACTTTTAGAAAATCCCCTGAAAACTTTTTGGGAAGTGTTGCTGATATCAGTGGTATAATACGCATAGCATTAACAGGTCGCAAAAACACCCCAGATTTATATTTTATTAGTAAATTATTAGGGCAAGCTGAAGTTTTGAAACGAATAAATGAATGTATAAATTTATTAAGCAATAAAAGCAGTTAAAAAATAAAAAACTGCTTTTATATTTTAAAACCAATGGTTTTATTTTATTTAAAGTTAAAATATTATAAAATTTACAAACATTAAGTAAATTATTTTATAATTTAAAAATTGTTATTATAAATTTGTAAATGAGGTATTTATGAAAGAACACGCATTTAGGTTAGTTTATGGACAAGATTTATACAAATGTATACTTAATTTTTGCATAACAAATAATATTAAAGCTGGTTTTATAGGTTGTGGTGTTGGTTGTTTAACAACAGCTAACATACGAGATGCTGGCGGTAAAAATATTCATACAATAAACGAACCACTTGAAATTGTTAGTTTAATTGGTACAGTTTCTAATAATCGTTTACATTTACATATAAGTTTAGCAAAACAAAACTTAACTGTAATTGGTGGACATATGGTTGAAGGCTGTTTAGTAAATACAACTTGTGAAATTGTTATTGTTGAATTAGAAAAATATAAATTTAATAAATTTTTTGACAAAAACACTGGTTATAACGAAATCTTAATTAAAGAAAATATATCTAATAAAAAATAAAAACTCTGCAATTTTAGCGGAGTTTTTTATTTTTTAAAAACTATTTCATCTTTTGGTTCATTTGATTTTATACTAGCCATAACACTTTTACCTGTTGTTGTGATGGAGTATCCAAAATGATTTGGTTGATTATTTTCATTTTTACTTTTTTTAACAATTAAATCATATTCAAGTAATTGATTAATTTCTTCAATATTTTTATATAAAGATTTACAACTAATAAAACAATCGTTTTTATCAATATCAAAATTATCCATAATAAAAGCTTTTGATTTATTATCCAAATTAAGTGTTATATTTTTTACAAACTTATCCCAATAAATATGTTTTATTAAAGGTTCTGCCATATCAACAAAAGAAAACACTCGCAACCAGTTTCCATCAACCTTTTCCCAATTACCCTTAACTAATGCATAGTCAAATAACACATCGACATTGCGTGATACTATACTTTTTTGTTGTTCGTATGTTAATTTATTATAATCATTTAACTCACTTAATTTTTTTAGTATAGATTGAAAATAAACTGGTTTGTTTTCAATTTTTGATAGTTCATAAATTATACAAGTAACTCTCTCAAAGTCCTTTTTAATCATTTAACAATCTCTCCTTTTTACTAAGGAATTATATAATTTTTTTAAATATTTGTCAATGCAATCCATTTTGTGTTAATTATTGACAACATTTGTATAAAATGATATTTTTATAACCAAGGAGTTACAATGACTAATTTATACGATTTTGATAAAACCATTTATAAAAAAGATTGCAGTATAAAATTATATTTTTATTGCTTAAATAAAAAACCCTATTTGTTTTTCCATTTATTTTATATTGCAATTTTAACATTTTTGTACTGGATAGGATTAATAAAATGCGAAAAATTAAAAGAAAAGATGTTTTCTATTTTAAATTTTTTTGAGGATAAAAAATTAGTAATAGAAAACTTTTGGGACAAAGAAATTAAAAACATTAACTCTTGGTACTTATCAAAAAAGAAGGAAAATGATATTATATGTACTGCTTCACCTGAGTTTTTAGTTAAAAGTGCAATTGAACGCATTAATCCTAACGCTGTTGTAATAGGAACTAAAATTACTTTTGAG
This sequence comes from uncultured Clostridia bacterium, assembly GCA_944384415.1. Classification (GTDB taxonomy): domain Bacteria; phylum Bacillota; class Clostridia; order Christensenellales; family UBA1242; genus UBA7584. The sequence continues at coordinate 14,498 of CALWTF010000021.1, forward strand.
AATAAAAAAGTTATATGTGAAAAGAATTGTAAAGGCGAAGAAAAAGTAAATAGAATAAAACAATATTTTAAAGGTGAATATAAAAATTTAAAATTTTATTCCGCATATACTGATTCAATAAGTGATATGCCAATTTTAGATTTAGCTGAAAATAAATACATAGTTTGTGGACATAAAGAAAAAGATATTTATAAATTTTCCAATCAAAAACCAAAATTAAGTACAAAATTAAAATATTTAATTAAATTAATGAGAATTAAACATTGGGTAAAAAATGGTTTAATTTTTTTACCATTAATATTTAGCAAACAATTATTTAGTCATACTTTTATAGATGTTATAATTGCAACAATTTCGTTTTGCTTAATTACATCATTTGTTTACATATTAAATGACTTAATTGATGTAAAAAAAGATAGATTACATACAACCAAAAGAAAACGACCTATAGCTTCCTTTATGATTAAACCTTATGAAGCGATTTTATTAGCATTTATTTGCTTGTTGGGTGGTCTTGCAATAAATGTTTTATATTTTAATTTTGACATTCTTATATTAGCTATTTTACTTATTTATTGTATAGTAAACTTATTATATAGTTCATTATTAAAAAAAATACCAATTATTGATGTGTTTGTTTTAGCCTTCTGCTACATTATTAGACTTTTCTATGGTGGAGTAATTATTAATGTGGACATTTCAATTTGGCTATATTTAACCACACTTGGTGCTTCATTATTTATGGGAATAAACAAACGACGCAATGAATTATTGCAAGAAGGAAGAAAAACAAGAGCTGTTAATAAATATTATAATGCAAGTTTTTTAAACAAACAATCAACTGTTTTTCAAACTTTAACACTCGCTTTTTATTCACTTTGGGTTGCAGAATTAATACCAGTTTCTAATTATGAAATAACTAATATTATATTTTTAATTACCATACCTTTAGTTTATTTTATATTAATGAGATACTCATATCAAATAGAGAAAAAATCAAATTCAGGTAACCCTATAGAAGTTTTATTTAAAGATATCTGGCTTGTTTTATCTGTAATTTTATTTATTGCTATTATATTAGTAGTATTATATTTTCCAATTCAATTAAATTTAAGGTAATATAAAATATGGAAACATTGAAATTAGAAACAGAAAAAAAACAAAAAAACAATTTTTATATTATTGCTATTAATGTATTAACCATACTTTCAATTTTGTCTTATATGATGTGTTTATATAAAAATTTCTCTTGGTTATCAATTCCAGATTGGTTATTAAAGATATTTTTATTGACTTTTGTAGGTATTGTACTTTTTGTTTTTTTATTCAAATATAATAAATTATTTGTAATTCGTTCATTTTATAATAAAAACATATTTTACTATATTTTTTCAATTTTATCCACAGCTGTTGTAATTTCTTTTATTATTGAATTTTCAAAACTTAATACATATGAATTAGTAATTTTTAGTATATTGTCTAGCTTTTGTATATTTTTATTTTTTCTAAAAACATATCAATACACTATCCCTAAAATAATTGGCTTTTTTAAAAACATAAACAAAGAAGAAAAAATTTTTTTAATAGTTGGAATTAGCATTTATTGTGTATTATTAATAATTGCAAACTTATCCACAAAAATGTTTGTTGGCTTCCCTGCTGGAGACAATATGTGGTACGAAGTTTTTAGTCTTGATACATCATTTTTATATAGTTGGCAAACTTTTGTAAATCCCTTTGAATGGACTAACAATATTAAGCATTTACTTATATCTTATGTAATTATGCCATTCACAATTCTACCATACCAATTATTAGTTTTATTAAATTTAAAATTAGTTTTTTATATACTGTTTCAAATAGCTCAAATCATTATGGTTATGGTTATTATTATTTATTTAAAAAGGCTTTTAAAACTTGAAAATATATTTGTTATAACTTCATTTTACTTAATAGCTACCATATCCTCAACCTTTTTACTAAATGCATTGTTAAATGAAAAATTCGTAGTTTTGGGGTTATTTTTAATTTTAACCATAAATGCAATAATAAACAAAGATGATTCAAAATATTACTATTTCTTTATGACATTAGCGTCGCTATCAATAACATTTTTATTATTTATTCCAGTGTTTTTTGAAAAGGGTAAAAAATTAACAAGCATTTTAAAATGTATTATAAGTTTTGCGTTTATAGAACTTATTTGTGTTTTTGTTTCAGGTAATGCTATATGTTTGTTTAATTTTTATGATGAAGTTAACGGAGTTTTATCTGGTTATGGAAGCGTAGGAACACCTTTTTATATTCAATTAATTATGTATATAACATTGTTAGCTAGAATGTTTTTAATACCAGAAATGACAATTAAAAATGAAATAAATATTTGGGAAACGCAAGCAACCATAAATAGCTATTATTTTTGGATTGGTATTATTATTTTAATTGTTTCTGTTTTAGGTTTTATATTAAATAAAAAAGATAAATTTATTCAGATATGCTTTTATTGGTTTATAATAGTAACAATTTATACCGCAATTGTTGGTTGGGGGGTTGCAGCTAACGAAATGTTTATTAGTTCAATGGCTTATTTCTGGGCAATTTTGCCTTTAATGTATTCATTTATTGTATCAATCGCTAAAAAACCATTAAATATTTTAATATCATCTACAACTATTTTTACTGTAATTTTAATAATTAATTCAATACAATTTGTGCAATTAATAAGTTTATCACATCAATTATTTCCTATGTTTTAATTAATAAAATTCAAAATTAAAAATGTATTATTAAAACAAACAAAAAATAAAAGAAGCTCTCTTTCAGAAAGCTTCTTTTATTGTAATAAATTTTAAGCAGTAATTAAACTATTTGCTTAATTCAAATTTATAAGTAAATTCTTTGTAATGTTTAGATGCACTAATTCCTCTCTCTATGCTAGTTCCATAACCCTTAACAGCTAATTTATGTGTACTTTTTATTTTGTCAACTATATCATTCCTTTCTTTTTCTGCTTTTTCAATAGCTTTATTTAATTGATGAACAACTAACCTTTGTTTTAAATATGGCATACAAGCAATTATTGTACCCACTGTTACACCAGCAATAGCACCTAAACCGCAATCTACCGCAAAATCGCCAAGGTCAAAATCTGAAAATTTAATATCTTTTATGCCACCGTCTACACCAAAACCATCAGTGTTATTATAATCATTAAAAAAATCTTCTTTACCTTCTATTGGATTTTTATGAGGCACAAGAACACTGGTCTTACCTGTCCAAATTGTAGTGTATATTGTTTTATATGAACTTGAATACTCATTAGCAAGTTCATTAACTAAACCTTCAGCAGTAAAATTAGTACCATATTTTTCGTTTAGTTCAGTTGCTTTTTGTTGACAAAATTCTAAAATTTTTGCTTGTTCTTCTGCAGTTGCCTTATTTTGTGCTAAATATGTTTTAATGCCATTTATTATGGTAGCAGTTACTGCACCTGCTCCACCTAACAAAACTGATTTTCTTGGTATATCAGCTTTTTCATCTTTTAATTGTGATAATTCATATGAAACAACTTGTTTACCTTTATAACCTTCTTTTCCAAAATTAAAATCTTTTTTCAAAGTATCATCAATTGAGGTTTGGATAATATCTTTTTTATCTAATACCTTATCCAACACCTTATCAATAGCCTCATCAAGTTCATCATCGGTTAAGTTTTCAGTGTTTGTCTCTCCCATAATTTTGGCAAACAATTCCTTTACAAATCTTTGTTCAAGTATAAATGATTCATAATGAGTTCCATATGGAGATGAATCATCAACTTTTAAATTAACTGGATTGTCAAGCACTACCTTTATAGAATCATCTTCAATGTTTATATCACTAATAGAGTAAGTTTGGTCTTTTAAGCCTTTGTTTTTATAAATATATTTTTTATCATTTGGTTTTTCAGTCATTTTTTCATAAACAGTGTCAGTCACTTTGGAACTATCCATTTTCTTTTTAATATTATCAATAACCCTATACATCAAGTTAGTTTTAACATCTTCTTCCGTTTTCTTTTTTTTTAACATAATTTCCTCCTACTTGATTATGTCTTAATATATATATATATTATAACATAAAAGATTAAAAATATCAATGGTTTGTTTTTTAAAATTAGATATACTAAATGTACTAAATTATTAAATAAAATTAAAAAAATTTTACAGTATTGACCAACAACAAAAAAAATGATAGAATTATTGTCAGATTAAATATTTAAAATACATTAAATTAAACTTAACCATAAAACAAATTAAAACTTGATAAACATTTGTTTTAAAATCAATATTTCAAACTGAACCATATGTAATCTTGTGTATATTAAAAGGATATTTGCAAATATGAACAAAGATTTAATTGACCTATGCAGAAATACTAATGCTTTATGTGCCATAATAATAAAAAATGAAAGTGATAAATTACAATCAAACAAAGCAATTAAAATAAATTTACATAACGAAGAATGCCTTTTATTTGATGAACCTATGGCTTTATATAAAATAAAACAAAAGAGTACAAAAAATGACTATATATATTTGATATTAGATAACTTAGATTTAGCATCGGTTAATTTACAAGAAAAATTGTTACACTTAGTTAAAGACCGAGAAATTTGCGGACAATATTTACCATCAAACTGTATTATTGTTTTCACAGTAAATAATAAACAAAAACTGGTAAATATTATTCCTGAACTATACAATTTATCTTTTACCGTAATTTAAGGAGATTTATGGAAGAAAATAATGAGTTTTACAGAATTCAAAAAATTTTATCAATACGCTATCCTAGATTTGCTACTCAAATTGCTAATGTAAATTTTGCCTACAAATCCGATTTATCTTTTCATACTGCAGGAACTGATGGTAAAACTATATTTTTCGACCCAAATTATTTAGAAAGTTTAACTGATGACGAAAAACTTTTTGTAGTAGCACACGAAATTATGCATATCAAATTTAAACATATGGAACGCATTCGAGATAAAAATGGTCAGTTACGAGATGCTGAACTTTGGAACATCGCAACCGACGCTATTATTAACGCAAATTTAGAACAAGATGGTTTTGAGATTAAAAAAGGTTATGTTAATATACCAGAAGCAATCAATTACAACGCAGAACAATTATACACAAAGCTTTTAATAGAAAAACAAACTAAACAAAACGAATTAGAAAAAGAAATAAATTATGATAAACAAAGTAAAAATAACAATGATTTAAGTTATCAACCTTTTAAACAAAAAACTAATTGTAAAGATATAACATTGTACAATCCCACTGTCACCGATTATCACGGATTTTGGAGCGAACCAACAATAAAAAAATCGAATTTTATAAAAAATAAATTAAAATCATATTTCAACGAAAGTAACAACACCATTTCTGAAGAAAACGATTTTGAAATCAATGAAATGACTGAATTTATAATAAACCGCGAATTAAGACAAAAAAAAGCTAAAGAATATTATTCTAAACAAGTTTGCTTAACCTCTAACTTTATTGCCAGTGAATCTTTTAAATTTGTAGCCGAAGATAAACCTGTGGTTAATTGGAAAATTTTATTAAAAAGTATTTTGGAAAAGCAAGAAGAGCTTGTTTGGAGTCAAAGAAAAGCTGTTGCTGAAAATAATTATGCCTACAGACTTATTGATGAAACTGAAGAAGAAATAGAAACCGAAGTAATGCTAGATGTATCAAGTTCTATAAGCACACAAGAATTAAAAAGTTTTCTTCAACAATTGAAACCTTTGTTAAAAAATTCTAAACTAAAAGTTGGTTTTTTTGCAGGAAACGCAACAAAAGATTTTATTGAAATAAAAAAAGATATAGATATAGATAATATTACAATCCCAAAAATGTGTGATGGAACAAATTTTGATTTAGCAGTTCGTGCATTTTCACACAAAACAGATATCAATAAGGTTGTTTTCACCGATGGTTTAGGTAAAATGCCAGAAAAAGATTTAAGCAAAACTAATGTAATTTGGATTGTGTATAATAATGATAATTTTAATCCCTGCTGTGGTAAAGTTTTAAATGTAAAGAAAAGTTATTTCACTTCAAATGAACAAGAATTAATAAAAAAATAATTTGTTAAAATTTTTAATATAAATCTTACTTTTTAACAAACTAATTCATCAAATATTTAAATTTATAAAACTTTATTTTTAAACTATTTTATAACTATTAAAAAATATATAAAAATAAAAGCTTAAAAAATAATAAGAAGCAATTGAACTTGCAATAAAAACCTCTTATGCTAAATTTGACGAAACTGTTGAACTTCACTTAAACTTGGGGTTGACGGTCGTCAGGCAGACCAACAAGTGCGTGGTGTAGTTGTGTTACCTGCTGGAACAGGTAAAAAATTAAAAGTATTAGTTATTGCAAAAGGCAACAAAGCAGATGAAGCAACAAAAGCAGGTGCTGACTATGTTGGCGCTGAAGAAATAGTTGCTAAAATTGCTGGTCAAAACTGGTTAGACTTTGATGTTTGTATAACAACACCAGATATGATGGGAAT
>CALWTF010000022.1 GCA_944384415.1 uncultured Clostridia bacterium
CTGCGGCGGGATGTTCAATTTTAGCATCAAAAGGTAATTGTGTTAAAATAACAAAAGCAACCATAGGTAAGGTTACTGATTGGAATGTTTGTGATGTTAATAATATGGGAGGAGCAATGGCACCTGCTGCAATGGAAACATTATGTGCTTTTTTTCAGGATACTAATACTTCTCCAGATGATTATGATTTAATTCTTACAGGAGATTTAGGTAAGTTGGGTAGTGAAGTTTTAATAGATTTAATGGAAAACCGTGGTTATAAGTTGAAATCTAATTACGGAGATTGTGGTCAAATAATTTATAATAATAATCAAAAAGTATTTCAAGGTGGAAGTGGTTGTGGATGTATGGCTTCAATTTTAAATTCTTATGTATTGCATAGATTAAGAAAGGGTACTTTAAAAAATTGTATTTGTGTTGCAACTGGGGCTTTACTAAGCACAGTTTCAAGTCAACAAGGTGATAGTATTCCTTGTATTGCTCATTTAGTATTGTTAGAATCCAAAAAGAAGGAGAATGAAAAATAAATGTTTGAACCTTTAATGTACTTAAAAGTTTTTGCAATAGGTGGTTTGGTTTGTATGATTGGGCAAATCTTGATTATTACTACTAAAATGACAAGTGCAAGAATTTTAGTTACTTTTTTGTTATTAGGTGTTTTTTTAGAAATTGTTGGCTGGTTTGAACCAATAAAAGAATTTTGTGCTTCTGGTGTAACTATTCCTATTATGGGGTTTGGCTATTCTTTAGCAAAGGGAGCAATTGAAGCAACTGAAACAGATGGATTATTAGGGGTTTTAACTGGCGGGTTGGCAACGGTTGCGGCTGGTATAACGGTTGCTGTGGTTTCAGCATTTATATTTTCTTTATTATTTCAAAGCAAAACTAAAAAATAGAATTTAGTTATGGTTGACAAAATTAAAAACACAAATCATATAATACTTGTATGGGTGTTAAGTTTAGAAAAAAAATAAGATTAAAACATAAGTTATGGATATTTATATCTATACTGTTAGTTCTTATAATATCTGTGTTGCTATATTTTAATTATTGTGTAAATCCTGTAATAATTTCTACAAGTGAAGCTAAAATTAAATCATTAACATCGCGTGCAGTTAATTCGGCTGTTCAAACCGTTGTTAATGATAGTAATGTATATGATGAAATGATTGAAATAACTACAAATGAAGCTGGTGAAATCACATTAATTCAAGCTAAAAGTGCTGGTATAAACAAATTTGCTAAACAAATAAGTCAAACAGCTAACCAAAATTTAGACCTTATTAGTAGCGAAGGGGTGAAAATTCCGTTAGGAACATTAACGGGTATTCCTGTTTTTGTAGGTTTGGGCCCAGAAATTAATTTTAATTTATTATCTATTAGTACAATACAATCTAGTTTTAAATCTGAATTTACCAGTGCAGGTATAAACCAAACCAATCATCGTATTTATTTAAATTTATCAACAAATGTTTCTGTTATTATGCCAACAGCTAGTAGAACAATTGTTACTACATCTCAAATTTTAGTGTGTGAGGCTATTTTAATAGGAAAAATTCCAGATACTTATCTAAATTCTAGCAGTTTAGATGAAATGCTAAATTTAATACCAGATTAAAAATAATTGTTGACAATTAAATTAAAAATGGTTATAATAAACTTGTAACTTAATATAATGCGATGATGAAAGACAAGTAAGTATCATATTAGTCAATTTCAGAGAAAAAACCCATAGGCTGTAAGGTTTTATTGATTTTTGATATTGAATTCACTTTCTAGCACCTGTTTGAACTGGTAGTAGGATGGGCGGGTAAATCACGAAACGATTTAAAATGAGTGCCTTTTAATTAAAAGGAATTTAGGTGGTAACACGGAGTTTTTTCTTCGTCCTATAGTTTTTATAGGGCGAATTTTATTTTTATATAGGAGAACTAATTATATGGATAATGTTGAACAAATTTTAAAATCAGCAAAATCAAAGATAGATACTGCAAATAGTAAACAAGAGTTATATAACATAAATTCAAACTATTTAGGGAAAAATGGTGAATTAAATCAAATATTAAAAGGTTTAAAAAATTTGCCAGCACAAGATAGACCTAAAGTTGGTGAAGTAGTAAACAAATGTCGTAATGAAATTGAAAATTTAATTAGGCAAAAAATTTTAATGTTTGACAAAATAGAACTTGATAATAAGTTAAGTAATGAAAAGGTTGATATAACTATTCCTGTAAAACCTTGTAAAACAGGTGGTATTCATCCTGTAACTATTATTCAAAATGATTTGATTGATTTTTTTATTAAAAAAGGCTTTGAAGTTAAAAGTGGATTAGATATTGAAACCGATTATTATTGTTTTGAAGCTTTAAATATACCTAAAAATCATCCTGCGCGTGATGCTCAAGATAGTTTTTATTTTGATGATGAAACACTTTTGCGTGTTCACACATCTGCAAGCCAGGTTAGAACTATGGAATTACAAAAACCACCTATTAAAATGGTTTCAACTGGTATGGTTTATCGTGTTGATGAGGTTGATGCAACACATTCACCTATTTTTCATCAATTTGAAATTTTAGTTGTAGATGAAAATGTTACTATGTGTGACCTAAAAGGAATGTTAGAAGATATTGCTAAATTTTTACTTGGAGAAAACACAGAAATACGATTAAGACCATCATATTTTCCATTTACGCAACCAAGTGCAGAAGTTGATGTAACTTGTCCACATTGTAAAGGAAAAGGTTGTTCTATTTGTAAACAATCTGGATTTATTGAGGTTTTAGGTTGCGGTATGGTACATCCAAATGTTTTAAAAAATTGTGGAATTGATAGTGAAAAATATAGTGGTTATGCTATCGGATTAGGGCTAGACCGTTTTATAATGACAAAATACGGTATTAATAATATACGAGATTTATATGAAAATGATATAAATATTTTAAAACAGGTTAAATAGAGGGGAGTAAATAAAATGATTGTTACTTTAAATTGGTTAAAGGATTTTGTAAATCTTGATGATAAAACACCTCAACAAATAGCTGAAGCTTTTACTTTTGCTGGTTTTGAAGTTGATGAAATTATTGAAAAAAGTAAAGGAATGGAAAGAGTTTTTGTTGGTAAAATTGAAAAAATAGTAAAACATCCTAATGCTGATAAATTGCAAATTTGTTATATTGATTTAGGGAATGAGAAAACTCAAATTATAACAGCTGCAAAAAATGTTTTTGAAGGTGCTTTTGTACCTTGTGCTTTAGATGGTGCAGATTTACCAAATGGTGTAAAGATTACAACAAGTGATATGCGTGGTGAAAAATCTTGTGGAATGCTTTGTTCTGGTGAAGAATTATTAATTGATAATACAGTATATCCAGGAGCTGAAACAGATGGAATAATGATTTTGAATGAAAAAGATTGTTACATTGGACAGAACATTGCCAATGTAATTGGATACGATGATGTGGTATTTGATATTAGTGTATTATCAAACAGGCCTGATTGTCAAAGTGTTATGGGTTTAGCTAAAGAATTATCTGTTGTTTTTAACAGAGAATTTAAAAAACCAAACATTTCTTATGATAGAGCTGAAACCGATTTACCTTTAACTGTTGAAAATCAAACTGAAAATTGTTTATATATTTTAGGACAAGTTGTTACTGATGTTAAAATTCAACCATCACCACTTTGGGTACAAAAACGATTGAAATCAGTAGGATTAAATTCAATTAATAACATAGTAGACCTTACCAATTATGTTCTATGGGAAATAGGACAACCTATGCACGCTTTTGATTATTCCAAATTAAAAGGTAATAGTTTGATAGTTAGGCAAGCAAAAGAAAATGATGGAGTATTAGCATTAGATGATAATGAATATATGTTAAATAATTCAAATATGGTTATTGCTGATAATGCTAATGTTATTAGTATTGCTGGTGTAAAGGGTGGAAAAGAATATTCTATTTCTTCAGATACCAAAAATATAGTTTTAGAAGTTGCATCATTCAAAAAAGAATCTATTAGGAAGACAAGTCGTTTGATAGGATTAAGAACAGATGCTAGTAGCAGATATGAACGAGGAGTTGAACCAATTAGTTGTGAAATCGGTTTGGATAGAATTTTGTCTTTAATACAAGAATTTAAAATTGGTAAAATTTGTAAAACTAAACATATTCCTACTAAAATAGAATTTTCAAAAAGAACAATAAAATTTAATTTAAGTAAAATTAAATCGTTGTTAGGGATAGAAATTCCACAGGAAGATATTAAAAGAATTTTATTAGGATTAGATATTGAAAATGAAATAAAAAATAATGAAATTAATTGTAAAATTCCTTTAATTCGTGCAGATTTACAGCTTCCAGAAGATGTTATAGCTGAAATAATAAGAATTTTTGGATATGAAAAAATTAATTCAACTAATGGTGAAAGTCAAAAATGTACTACAGGTGGCTACGATTTAAAATCAAAAACAGAAAAAACCTTTAGGGAAATTATGATACAAACTTCTGCATATGAAGTTAAAACTTTTACTTTTGTTTCACCACAAAATTTAGATAAACTTTTGATTGAAGCTGACAGTCCTTTACGAAAACAAAGTATTATAAAAAATGCTTTAAGTTTTGAATATTCAGCTATGAGAAGTGAAATGCTATCAAGTTTATTACAAACAATAAGTTTTAACGAACATCATAAAACTACTGATTTTTCAATATATGAAATCGGAAAAGTTTTTGAACTTTCTTCTGATTCGATGTTGCCATTAGAACATAATATATTAGCTTATATAACTTGTGAAAAAAATGCTAATTTCTTTACTATTAAGTCGGTAACTGAAATGATAGCAAGTAAATTAAATTTAACATTCAACTATCAAAAGTCGGTAATAGGTTATATGCACCCTAACATATCAGCAGAAATTTTGATAGGTAATATTGTTATAGGTAAAATAGGTAAAATTCATCCAACTGTAGCTAAAAATTTTGATATAAACGCTGATTTGTATTATTTTGAGCTTTATCTTGAAAAAATTCCAGAGAAAAAAATAAAAAAAATAAAACCATTACCAAAATTTCCAAGCTCAACAAGAGATTTGGCAATAATAGTTGATGAAGATGTAGCAGTGGACAGTATATTAAAAACAGTTAAAAAATTTGCGGGTAAAGATTGTGAAAATATTGAATTTTTTGATGTATATACTGGTAATCAAGTTGAAAAAGGCAAAAAAAGTGTTGCAATCCGTTTAGTGTTTAGGAAATCAGATGGAACATTAACTCAAGATGAAGTAAATAATTATATAGAAAAAGTATTAGATGAATTAGAAAAAAATTATAAGGCAAAATTAAGGGAATAATTAATTATGATTTATTTTGATAATGCTTCAACTACAAAAGTTTATCCAGAAGTTGCAGAGATAATTACGAAATATAATGTTGAAAAATTTTTTAATCCATCAAGTTTATATTTGCCAGCAATTAATGTAAAAAAAGATTTATTAAATGCAAAAGAAGAAATAAAAAAGTGTCTTGGTGCTAACCAACAAAGTCAGATAATTTTTTTGTCTAGTGCTACTGAGGCAAACAATTTAGCACTTTTTGGTTTATGTAAAAAAGGTAAAAAAATTTTAGTTTCTCAAGGTGAGCACGCTTCTGTGTTTAATACAGCTAATGAACTTTTAAACTTGGGGTTTGATGTAGATTTTATAAAAATTAAATCTGACGGTAAATTAGATATTGATGATTTGAAATCTAAAATAAACAATGATGTAGGTTTGATTTCCTTTATGAATGTTAGCAATGAAACAGGTGCAATAAACAATATAAAAGAAATTTCCAATTTAATAAAAACAATCTCTCCTGAAACTATAATACATTGTGATGGAGTTCAAGCTTTTTGTAAAATATATCCTGATTTAAAAAATACAAATGTTGATGCTTATACTATTAGTTCACATAAAATTCATGGTCCAAAAGGGGTTGGTGCATTATGGTTAAAACCAAACTTAAAACCTAAACCGCAAATTTGGGGAGGTGGACAAGAAAACGGATTACGCTCTGGAACTGAAAACACTGCCGGAATTATGGGGTTTGTAACTGCTGCAAAAAAAATGTTTGAAAATATGAAAAATAATTATATTTATATTGAAAATTTAAGAAAAAATTTTATAGAGCTGTTAAAAATCAAGTGTAATGACTGGGAAATTAATGGAAGTGCTGACGAAAACTTGCCTCATATTTTGAGCATTTCTTTTAAAGGTATTAAAGGTGAAACATTACTGCATATGTTGGAGGAAAAAGAAATTTTTGTAAGTACTGGTTCGGCTTGTAACTCAAAACATATAGGCAATAGGGTGTTACAATCTATGGGTAAGTTAAAAACACAAATGGAAGGTAATATTAGAATTTCATTCAGTGAAACAAATACTTTAAAAGAAACTGAAATTGTAGTAGAGGAAATTTCTAAATGTGTTCATAAATTGCGTGAATTAAATTATTGAGGTGAAGAAAAAATGGAAACAGTAATAATTATGCGTTATGGTGAAATTTTTTTAAAAGGCGATAACAAATGGTACTTTGAAAAAATTTTAATACAAAATATCAAATCAGCATTAAAACAAAAGAATTATAAACTTGAAAAGATAGCGGGAAGATATATTTTATCGAATTATCAGCCGGGAACAGAAAAAGAGTTGGTTTCAATAATAAGTAAAATTTTTGGTTTACATTCTGCAAGTGTTGCTGTAAAACTTGAAACAGATGAGATGAAAATAAAAGATTATTGTTCAACAATTAAAATAGGTGAAAAAAGTTTTAAGGTTATAACAAATCGTGCTGATAAAACTTTCCCAATAAAATCTATGCCTTTTTCAAGTATTTTGGGTGCTATAATTTTAGAGAATAATCCTAAAGCTACTGTAAATGTAAAAAATCCAGATTTAGAAATTATGGTAGACATTAGAGAAGATGGAAACACTTATGTATCAACTGAAACTATAGAATGTGCAGGTGGAATGCCTGTATCATCTGCTGGTAAAGGTTTGCTTTTATTAAGTGGAGGAATTGATAGCCCTGTGGCAGGGTGGTTTATGTCTCATCGAGGGATGCATGTTAATGCTTTACATTTTCATAGTTTCCCATATACAAGCTTACTAGCTAAAGAAAAAGTTATAAGGTTGGCACAACAAATGAGTGTGTATGGTGGTGATTTTAAACTACATATAATTTCTTTTACAAAAGCGCAAGAAGAAATTAATAAAAAATGTAATAAGAATTTTATGGTTATTTTAATGCGCAGGTTAATGATGCGAATTGCTGAAAAATTAGCTCATAAAATTGATGCAAAAGCAATTATTACTGGTGAAAGTTTGGGTCAGGTTGCTAGTCAAACTATTGAAAGTATAAATGCCACAAATGCAGTTGTAAACATTCCTGTTTTTCGTCCATTAATTGGTTTTGATAAAAATGACACTATAAATATTTCTAAAAAAATTGGTACATATGATATTTCAATTGAACCATATGAAGATTGTTGTACAGTATTTTTACCTAAAAATCCTGTTACAAGGCCAAAAATTAAAGATGTTTTAGATGAGGAAAGTAAATTAGATATTGAAAAACTTGTTAATGAAGCATTAGAAACTGATGAGGTTATAGATATAATAAAAAAAGAGTGATTGTATTCGCTCTTTTTTTATTTTAGAAAAACCAGGATTTTTTTATATTTTTGTTTAAGTTAATATTATTATTCTTATTTTTATAATATTTTATAACATTACTTTTAATTGTTTCATTTTCTTGATTTATAAAAGTTACATAAAATTCACAAGTTTCATTAGGTATTGTGATGCTGTAGGTGGTGGTAGGTGATTTGCCTTTTATGGTAGTAATTAATTTTTCTTCATAATTTAAAATTTTATAAATTTTATATTCTAAGTTATCATAACCAGCCCATTCAAATATAAGATTTTCACCAATTCTTTTAGCTGTTATTTTAGGTGGTTGTAAAATTTTATTAGTTTCTTCTTGCAAAATTTTTTCAAAATATTTTGAAAAAATATCACTTTTAACATATTTTTCTTGTGTATTATCATTTTTTAAGCATAAAATTTGTTTAGCTTCTAAAATTTTTGTGTCAATTTTTAATTCTGTAATAGATTCTGGTTTTTCAAATTTTTCATCAGATAAATTAATTTTATTTAAAGCAATCTCACAAAATCTTGCTGCTGTTGTTCCACCGTTTTGATTTGAATTTAAGTTATTAATTTCATTACCTGTTGTGTTACCACTCCACGAACAAATTGTTTTATCTTTATTATAGGCAACACACCAAATATCAGAATTACAATTGTTTGTATCAATTCCCATTGTTCCTGTTTTAACGCATAAATTATTAAATTTTGATAATCTTTTAGCAGTTCCTATTTTGGTTGTATATTGAAGAATATCATTAATTTGATAACTTGTATCATCGCGGAAAACTTCAGTTTTATTTTTATCATTAACATAAAGCGTTTTACCATTTTTATTTTCAATTTTTTTGATAAAAGAATAATTTTTATATAAACCATTACTGGCAAAAGCTGTATAAGCATTTGCTATTTCTAATGGAGACACGCCAAATTTCATTGCTCCTAAAGAAATAGCTAAATGATTATCTGTTTTATCAAATTTTATACCCAATTTTTCTGCATATTGTTTTGCTTTATCAATTCCTACATAATCCAAAACTTTAACAGCTGGTATATTTTTAGATTTGGCTAATGCTTCACGAGTGCTAATCCAACCAGAAGTTTTATTGTCTACATTTTTAGGTGTATAATTTCCGTAAGTTATTGTTTCATCTAGAATAGGTGATGCTGGTGCTAATAAATTAAGTTCAAATGCGGGTGCATAACACAAAATAGGTTTGATTAAACTTGCTGGTTGTCTTTTTGGTAAAAATTTATTTGTATTTGAAATTAAACAATTAATTCCATTAGTTTTATTATCAATAACAACTAGGCAACTATCAATTTCTTTGTTTTTGAATTCGGTATCATATTGTTTTGAAAAACTGTTGTAAAGTTCATCTTGCTCGTTACTGTTTTTATATGTATAAATTTTTAAACCAGACGAAACTAAATCTTTTTCACTGATATTTAAAATTTTACTAGCTTCTGCAATTGTATATTTAAGGTATAAATCATTCGTGTCACTAATTTGTTCTTCTAAAATTTCTAAATCAGTATTTTTAGCATTTTCATATTGTTCTTGTGTGATTTTATTTTGTTTAAACATTTGTAAAAGTACTAAATTTCTTCTTTTTATACAATTTTCTTTATTTTCAAATGGAGAATAATATTGAGGTGATTTAATAATACCAGCTAATGTTGCGCTTTGTTCAAGATTTAATTCTGATGCTGAGCAGCCAAAAAAAGTTTTTGAAGCACTTTCTATTCCATAGGCACCACTACCAAAATATATAACATTTAGATAGGTTTGTAAAATTTCTTCTTTTGTAAAATTTTTTTCTATTTGCATTGCTAAATATGCTTCTTGTATTTTTCGTGTCCAGGTTTTTTCACTTCCTACTATTGTGTTTTTTACAAGTTGTTGTGTAATTGTTGATGCACCTTCTTTTGCATATCCATTAATTAAGTTTTTAAATCCTGCTTTTATAATTCGTATAGCATTTATACCTTTGTGTTCAAAAAACTTTTGGTCTTCAATTGCTATAAAAGCATTAATTGTATGTTGTGGAAGTTGGTCATAAAGTATAGTGTTATTATTAACATTGCTAGTTTGTGTTATTAATTTATCTTCATTGTCATAAATATTTGTTTGTTTAACTGATGTTAAAAAACTTACATTTTTAACAGCATCTTTATCGATTTGGTTAATAATATAACCACAAAAAATGCAAAATGTAAGTATAAGTAATAAAGCTATAATCAATAAAACTAATAAGATTTTTTGCCATTTTTTCATATTGATAGTATGTAACAAAATTTTAGTTTAATACAGAATTTATAACTTATATTTTTATAAATAACTATTTCTAATTTGTAATTTTTGTTGAAATTTAAAGCTTTTTGTTGTATAATAAAATTCTAGAAACAGGAGAAAATTATGGTAAAAAACGGAAAATATTTTATTTATACTTATGGTTGTCAAATGAATGTTCACGAATCTGAAAAAATAGCAGGCATTTTGTTTGATAAAGGTTATGAACACACAAATAAAGTTGAGGAAGCTGATGTGGTTGTTTTTAACACTTGTTGTATTAGAGAAAGCGCTGAACAACGAATTCTTGGAAACATTGGTGCAATGAAGCCTATTAAAGCAAAAAACAAAAATATGATTATTGCAGTTTGTGGTTGTATGACACAACAAAAAAATGTTGAGCAAAATTTAAAAAAGAAATTTCCATTTATTAATATTGTTTTTGGTACTAATAATATCGAATATTTTGGTGAATACCTTGATATGTATTTAAAACAGAAAAAGTATCAAGCAAAAATAATAGAGAATGAAACCTATTTGCAAAATCCTGAATTTAAAACTTTTGTAAGGGATAATCCGTTTAATGCATATGTAAATATAATGTTTGGTTGCAACAATTTTTGTACTTATTGCATTGTTCCTTTCGTTAGGGGAAGAGAAAAAAGTCGTCCGAAACAAGAAATAATTAATGAAGTAAAAAATCTTTTATCGGTTGGTAAATATAAAACCATAACTTTGCTTGGTCAAAATGTTAACAGTTATGGAAATGACTTTGAAGATAAAAGTTTAAATTTTGCGGGATTATTAAAAGAATTAGCGCAAATTGAAGGTGATTTTGAATTAAAATTTATGACATCTCATCCAAAAGATTTATCTGATGAACTAATAGATGTTATAGCAGAATATCCTAAAATAAGTCACGCAATTCATCTTCCTGTTCAAAGTGGAAGTAATAAAATATTAAAAATGATGAATCGAAATTATACCAGAGAACATTATTTACAACTTGTTGAAAAAATTTATAATAAAATTCCAGATGCAACTTTAACAACAGATATAATTGTTGGTTTCCCTGGTGAAACTGATGATGATTTTGCAGAAACTGAAAGCTTGATAAAGCGTGTAAAATATAGTAATGCATATATTTTTATGTATAGTAAAAGAAAAGGAACTGTTGCGGAAAAAATGGAAAATCAAGTTCCTATTACAGTGAAGAGAGAAAGAATAAATAAACTTCTTGCTATTCAAAAAAATATTTCTAATCAGCATTTTAAAGAGTTGATTGGAACTAAACAAAAGGTTTTAATAGAAGGTGAAAACCAAAATTACTATATATCAAAAACACAATGTGGAAAAGTTGCAATGATTAAAAAAGTTGAAAATGATTTTTTAAATATAGGTGAATTTTATACTGTTAATATAGTTGATTATATTGGCGGTAATTTATATGCTAAGATTTAGGGGGATAAAATGGCTCTTTCACGAATGATGCAACATTATTTGCAATTAAAAGAAAAATATAAAGATGCCATAGTTTTTTATAGATTAGGTGACTTTTACGAAATGTTTTTTGAAGATGCAGAAAAAGCATCAAATATTTTAGGTTTAACATTGACTGGGCGTGATTGTGGTTTAGAAAGTCGTGCTCCTATGTGTGGTATTCCGTTTCACAGTGCAGAAACTTATGTGGCTAAGTTGTTAGAAGCAGGTATAAAAGTTGCAATATGTGAACAGTTATCTGAACCAAAGCCTGGACAAATTGTTGATAGAGATATCGTAAGAGTAATAACACCAGGCACAATAATGGAAGAAAACATATTAATAGGAAATAAAAATAATTTTATTGCTTCAGTTAGTTCTACAAATTTAGATAAAATTGGTGTTAGTTGGTTGGATTTAACTACTGGTGAATTTTATTTAAGTGAATTTGTTGGTGAAAAAGCTTTTTCTAAACTAAATGATTTATTAGCTAATATTAAACCAAGTGAAATAATTTCTAATAAATTACCTTTTTTAGAAAGTTATAACTTAAGTTGTGTAAAAATGGAAATAGTTCCTAAATTTTACAATTATTTGGATAATTGTTTTGAATTATCTAATGCAACAAAAAGTTTGTTAAATCAATTAAAAATTCCTAGTTTAACTATTTTAAATTGTAATGATAAAACAGAGGGAGTATGTGCTGCTGGGGCTTTGATAGAATATATTTTACAAACCCAAAAGCGTGATTTAAGTCATATTAACAAATTAGTTGTTCAAAAAGATGGAAAATTTATGCAACTTGATGTTACTGCAAGATTAAATTTAGAGCTTACTGAAACAATTTTTGAAAGGAAAAGGAAAGGTTCTTTAATTTGGGTACTTGATAAAACTCAAACAGCAATGGGAAGTAGAACTTTGAACTCTTGGTTAGATAATCCATTACAAGATGGTGATGAAATAAATAAAAGATTGAATGCTGTTGAAGAACTAATTTCTAATAATATTGTTAGGGATAAAATTGAACAATCATTACATAATTTTGGTGATTTAGAACGGGTATGTGCAAAAATTTCATTTGGTAATTTGGGACCTAAAAATTGTATTTCTATTAAAGATTCTTTATCAAAATTGCCAGTTATTGTTTCTTACTTAAAACAGTTAAATAGTGATATTTTTAAGCAATTTATTTTTGAAATTGGTGATTTTACTGAATTAAAATCAACACTTGAAAATGCTTTTATAGATGAACCACCAGCTTTAGTTAAAGATGGAGGATTTATTAAGCAGGGTTTTAATGAAGAATTTGATAAATATAAGAAAGCAATGCTAGAAGGAAAAAATTGGATTCTTGAATTAGAAAAGAAAGAGAAAGAATTAACTGGAATAAAAAATTTAAAAATAAGATATAATCGAATTGTTGGTTATTATTTTGAAGTAACAAAATCTAATTTAGAATCTGTTCCATTCAGGTTCGAGCGTAAACAATCACTTGCGAATAGTGAACGCTTTACTACACCTGAACTTAGAAATATGGAAGCTACTATATTAGGAGCTGAAGAGAAAGCATTAAATTTAGAAATAGAGATTTTTAATGATATAAGAAAAAAATTAAATGAACGCATTGTTGATTTTCAGAAAACAGCGAAGCAAATTGCTTGTTTAGATGTGTTGTTAACATTAGCAAAAGTTGCAATTGAGAACAATTATGTAAAACCTATTATTAATGAAAATATAAAAGAAATTCGTATTGAAAATGGAAGACACCCTGTTGTTGAAAAATTAAACAGAGATGAACGATTTGTTCCTAATGATGTACTTTTAAATGATGAAAATCGAACTTTAATTATAACTGGACCTAATATGTCTGGTAAAAGTACATATATGCGTCAGATTGCTATAATTACTTTACTTGCTCATATTGGAAGTTTTGTTCCAGCAACCAAAGCTGAGATTGCTATAACTGATAGAATTTTTACAAGAGTTGGCGCTAGTGATAATCTTGGAATGGGACAAAGCACATTTATGGTCGAAATGGTTGAAGTTGCTAATATTGTTCAAAATGCCACTGCAAAAAGTTTATTAATTTTAGATGAAATAGGAAGGGGAACATCTACCTATGATGGATTAAGTATAGCTTGGGCAGTTGTCGAGTATATAGCAAAAGTAATAAAAGCTAAAACATTGTTTGCAACACACTATCACGAATTAACCGAACTTGAAGGAATGATTCAAGGTGTAAAAAATTATCAAGTTGCTGTTAAAGAATATGACAATAATATTATTTTCCTTCACAACATTATTAAAGGAAGCGCTAATAAAAGTTTTGGTATAGAAGTTGCTCATTTGGCTGGAATAAATCAAGAAATAGTTAAAAGAGCAAGAGAAGTTTTACATATGCACGAACAAATGGAATTTAATTCATCACCGCTTGCAAAACCAACTAATAATCAAGTTCCTGAAAATAATGATAAAATAAATAAAGAAATGGAAAATATAATTAAAACACTTTCAAATATTGAACCAAATGTTTTAACACCATTAGAAGCTTTATCTATTTTGGCTGACTTAAAACAAAAATTAACAAAATAATAAGGGGATTATAAAATGGCAATAATAAATATACTTGAACCTAGTGTATTTAATAAAATAGCAGCAGGTGAAGTTGTAGATAGACCTGCATCTATAGTTAAAGAATTGGTTGAAAACAGTATTGATGCTGGTTCTACTATGATTGTTGTTGAAATAGAAAATGGTGGAATATCTTGCATTGAAGTTAGTGATAATGGTTGTGGTATTGAAAAAAGCGAAGTAAAAAAGGCCTTTTTACCACATTCAACAAGCAAAATAAAAACTGCAGAAGATTTAGAAGATATAGTAACGCTTGGTTTCAGAGGAGAGGCGTTAGCTTCAATTGCTGCGGTTTCACAAGTAACATTAATAACAAAACATAATCAAGATGAAACTGGCACACAAATTGAAGTTTCCGGAGGTGAGTTTGGTGAACAAATTGATAAGGGTTCACCTTGTGGAACTTATATAAAAGTTAAAAATTTATTTTATAATATTCCTGTTAGACAAAGGTTTTTAAAAAAGCCAAAACAAGAAGAAAGTGAAGTTTCAGAAATAATTTCAAGGTTAATATTGTCAAACCCTGAAGTTGCTATAAAATTTATTGCAGATGGAAAAATTGTATATAATAGTAATGGTAAAAGTTTAAGTGATGCAATTTATGCAGTTTATGGTGCTAATACTTTGCAAAACTTAATACATATTTCTAATGAAAAAGACGATTTAATTATTGATGGTTATATTGGTAAACCTTCGTTTACGAAACCAAATCGAACTTATCAAACTGTAATTATTAATGGTAGGTATGTTACAAGTCCATTAATAAACGCTGCATTAAGCCGAGTTTATGAAGATTATATGTTAAAAAGAGCATATCCTTTTTATGTTTTAAATATTCAAATGCCTCCAGAAATGGTTGATGTTAATGTTCACCCAAATAAAAAAGAGGTTAAATTTCAAGATAGTCAGCAAATTTTTGGATTTGTGCTACATACAGTTGATGATGCTTTAATAGAAAGTAGGAACAATATTAACGAAAATGAACCTTCTCGTTTAAAAGCTGATGAAATATTTTCTAAAAATAATTTATATAACGATGAACAAAAATGCGCACTAAGTGATGAAAATAATACACATAGTGATGAAAAAACGGGCGTAAGTGATGATTTTATTCAAAAAGATACCGACTTAATAAATTTAGAAAACTCTATAAATGCTTTATCTAATATAACATTTATGCAAAATTTTAATACTACACCTAATATTTCAGAATCTTCCAATGATGTTATGTCAGAAATAATTTTAGATAAATTAAATAATATTTCTCAGTTAGGTCAACCTATAGAACCTGACAAAAAGGAAATAGAAAAATTTCAACCTAAACCTATTTTAAATCAATTTATGTTTAAAAATATTGAAGGTGATTTAAGTAGGCAAGAAGTTAAAATAGTAGGTAAAATTTTTAATACTTTTATTATTGTTGAAGTAAGTGAAAAAGTTTATATAATTGACCAACACGCAGCGCATGAAAGAATGTTATATGATAGTTTATTATTATCTTTAAAAAAAGTTGAAACTTGTGCTCAACCTTTGTTGTTGCCATATATGTTAGAAGTGAATAATAAGGAAAAACAATTTATATTAGATAATTTAGAAAATATAGAAAAGTTGGGTTTTGAAATAGAATTATTTGGTAATAATAGTTTTAAAATTTCTACTATACCTTATAATTTACCTGATTTGCAAATTTCTGAATTTTTTTCAAAAGTTTTACAAGATATGGATACTATTTTGAATTTAAAAGATAAAGATTTAGTTTTAGAACATTTTGCACAAACTGCTTGTAAACATGCTGTAAAAGGTGGAGATGATTTAAAAGATGAAGAAATCTGGGCTTTATTATCAAAAGTTGCAACGCAAGGTGTTCAGTTACAATGTCCACATGGAAGACCATTTGTTATCGAGTTAAAACGAAGTGATGTTGATAAATGGTTTAAAAGGATAGTTTGATATGGAAAATATTCTTTTAATTGGAGGTTGTACTGGAGTAGGGAAGTCTGCTTTTGCTTTAGAGTTGTCAAAAAGTTTAAATATAGAAATAATTTCAGCTGATTCTATTCAAGTTTATAAAAGTTTAAATAGAGGAACATCAAAACCAACCGAATTAGAAAAAAAATTGTGTCCACATCATTTAATTGATATATTAGATGTTAATCAAAATTTTAATGCATATAATTTTGTTGAACTTGCAAAAAAGAAAATTACTGAAATATCAAGAAGAGGCAATTTACCTGTAATTGTAGGTGGAACTGGTCTTTATTTAGAATGTTTATTATATGGATATTCATTTGATAAAACAAAAAGTAATGAAAAAACAATAAATTACAATTATAAATTAATAGTATTAAATCAAGATAGAGCTAAATTATATGAAAGAATTAATCAACGAGTTGATATTATGATAAAAAATGGTTTAATAGAAGAAGTAACAGACCTTTATAATAGGGGAATAACAATTGATATGCAATGTATGAACGCAATAGGTTATAAAGAGATTTTTATGTATTTAAATGGTGAGATAACAAAGGAAGATGCTATAGAACTTATAAAAAAGCGTTCTAGAAATTATGCTAAACGCCAAATTACTTGGTTTAAGCATATGAAAGAGGCAGAATGGGTAGATGTTGATTGTAATTTAAACTTAACATTACAAAATTTGGTAGATTTTTATTCAAAATATAAAAAATAAAAACCACAAAACTTAGTTTTGTGGTTTTTATTTGTTTTTAAAATTACATATTTCGAATTAATCCTACAACTTTTCCAATAATAGAAACTTCATCAAAATACATAGGTTCCATTGTTGGATTTTCAGGTTGAAGCCTAAATCTTCCATTTTCTTTAAAAAATCGTTTAATAGTTGCAGAATCATCTATTAAAGCTGCAACAATTTCTCCGTTTTCTGCGGTATCTTGTCGTTTAATAACAACTTTATCACCATCTTGTATGCCTGCATTTATCATACTTTCACCAGTAACTGTAAGCATAAATAAATCATCTCCTCGGAAAAGACCAGTTGGCATATAGAAAATTTCTTCATAATTTTCAACTGCCAATATAGGTTCACCGGCAGTAATTTTACCAACCATAGGAATAGGAATGTATGATTTAATCATTTCTAACATTTGAACATTAGAAGGTTCATCCATTAAAATTTCAATTGCACGATTTTTAAATGTGCCTCGTCGTATTTTACCTTGTTTTTCAAGATGATTAAGATAATAGGTGATAGTAGAAGTAGAATTTACCTTTAATTCTTCACACATTTCTCTAACAGAAGGGCAGAACCCATTTCTTTTTTGATATTCTTTTAAAAATTCATAGAGTGCGTTTAATTTAATTTCCATATTTTTTTTCATAGATTTACCTCATTTTGTTCGTTTGTTTTGTATACATATTATAACAGGTAAATATCAAAAAGTCAAACATTTGTTCGAAATTAATTTTTTAATTTAACTTTATTAGCTGCATCTTTGCGTATATCTTCACTCATAGCTGCATAGTGTTTTTTAGTTGTATTAATATCTTTATGTCCTAAAACTTCAGCAACAACATATATATCCTGTGTTTCACGATATAAGTTAGTTCCATATGTACTTCGTAATTTATGAGGACTAATCTTTTTTAGTGGGGTAACGATTGAGCTATATTTTTTTACCAAATTTTGAACGGCTCTTGTAGATATTCTTCTTTTTTGTAAAGATAAAAATAATGCTTTTTCACTTGGATTTACATCTTTCATTTTTTTTCTTTCATCTATATATTTATGTAAAACTTCTGATACTTCGTTTGAAAAGTATAAAATAACTTGATTTCCACCTTTACGAATTACTTTAAATCCGTTTATATTAAAATCTATGTCATCAATATCTAATCCTACACATTCACTAACACGAATACCAGTTCCAAGTAAAAGACTAACTATTGCATAGTCTCTTAAACTTGTGTGGCGATGAAATGCTTGTTGAGTTGGGGTTAGGGCATAGCCAGTTTCTGCTTGGTCAAGCAAATTAACTACTTCATCAGCTTCAAGTCGAATAATTGCTTTTTCGTGTAATTTTGGTAAATCAACTTTTGTTGTTATGTTTGATTGAATTTTTTCTTTTTTAAAATAATACTTAAAAAAAGACCGTAAAGTAGACATTTTTCTAGCTTTTGCTTTTTCATCATTGTGATAAGTTTTTCCTTTAAATTGATATACTGAAAGATAATTTAAAAATAATTCTAAATGAGAAGGTGTAACCATATTTAGGTCTAATAATCCAAACTGATGAACTTTTTTATTCATAAATTCTGGAATTTCTTTTGTTAAAAAATCAAAAAATATTCGCAGGTCGTATGCATAATTTAATCTAGTTAAAGGAGTGGTTAAACTCTCCATTCCAACAAAAAATTCGCTACAAAAGTAGGGAAGGTCATTTTTTAATTCATTAAGACGCATTGATACATTATCTTTTCTTTCAATATAATATTTTTCTGACATTTTTAAACCTCTAAATAAAATTTATTTCGTGTAAATTATAACAAATTGTCGTTATCCTTGTCTAGTATTTTACGCATAGTTTCATTATAAATATTTAAAATTATTTGTAAAATAAAACTGATAATTGTCGTTAAATTTTACCTAATGTGCTTTAATAATAGTGCATTTTGATAAATAATATGAGAGCGATTTTTTATTAAAAAATTTTATATTTAAAAATAAAAATATTAATAAAACATCTTTAAAATTTAATTTTAATAAAAACTATTTTATAATTAAATTTATGTAGGAATTAATATTTTTTTAAATCACACAATACATTGTTAATTTAATAATTAAATATTTTATAAATTTAAAAATATTCACTTACTTGTAATTTGTTTATAAAAAATTAGTGGATAAATCATTATGTTATGTATAACTTTTGCGTCTCATCGCATTTTAGAGGGTCATTTATTTTACTATTAAAATAATAAAATTAGTTAGGTAAAACTTTAATGTTTAAAATAAAATCGTTTTTATTATTAAACTTTATAAACAAAAAAATATGAATACGCCTAAAATTAATCCACATAAATATATGTTTTGTTTTAAGTTTTAGTTCTAAAAGCATTTTAGAAGGCCTTGTATAATGCAATAAAATAATTAAAAATTTTTTAAATTTTGTTTTTGACTTAAAGTTTAAACTTATTAGTAATCAAATATTTGGTGAAAATAAATAAAAGAAATGAATAATATTATGCAAAAAAGTTTGTAAAAAAGCATAAAAAAGTTAAAAACTAGAGATAATTATACTAAACTATTCGCAAAACTTGAATTTTGCGAATAGTTTAAAGAGGTAAAAAAGTTGTTTTCCCCCACTTTTTTATATTAAAAAATATAATTTTTTTATTATTATCTTAAAATTTGAAGTAAATAATCACCTTTTTTTAAAAGTTTTCTTCTAATTAAAGCATCTGGTAAAACACTTTTTACTATATTCCAAAATGTTTTAGAGTGGTTAAATTCTAATATATGTGACAATTCATGTACCACAACATAGTCTATAATATTATGTGGAAGCATTATTAATCTTAAATTAAAACTTAAATTTTGTTTATTATCACAACTTCCCCAATTTCTTTTTGAGTTAGTAATTTTAATTTCACCATAATTAAGTTGCATAAATTTTGAAAAATAACTAACTCGTTCTGAAATTACATTGATTGCAATTTCTTTATAGAATTTTATCAAATTATTTTTAATGGTTTGTTTTATAAAAAATTTTTCAGGAATATAACAAATATTATTTATAAAATTTATTTTTTTTATTTCATTTGATTGTAAAACCTGATAAGTCTCTCCTAAAAGCATAATTTGTTTTAAATTAAAAAGATTTTGATTAATTTCTAGATTTTGTTGTATTCTTTTTTTATGGTGTTCTATCCAACCTTGTTTTTGTTGTACAAGTGAAATAATTTTTTCATAATTACAGTTTGTTGGTGCACGAACCACTACCCTGCCCTGTGGTGTAATACTTATTGAAATTGATTGTCGCTTTGTTCTTAATAAAACATCAATTTGAACCATAATTTTACCTTCTTATAAATAAAATTTTATCACAAAATAAATGTTATATGCAAATTTTTTAAATAGAAAATTTATTTAAAATATAGAAAATTTTATTATAAACTGCATATTCTTGACAATATTTAGAAGAAAAAGTAAAATTAATCTTAGAATTAAGGGGGTAAAATTAGGTTGTTTAATTTAAATGTTTTAATATTAAAATCTTTAGAAAACAATAATTTTTATGGTCTTGAAATCATAAAGTATATATCTGAACAAACAAATGGTCAGTTAATTGTTAAGCAACCTAGTTTGTATAGCGCCTTAAGGCGTTTTGAAAACAAAGGCTTTGTTAGTTCTTATTGGCAAGAAAGTGATATTGGTGGTATGCGTCACTATTATAATTTAACTGACAAAGGAAAAGAATATTTAAAAAGTTTAATGCCTAATGGCAATTTTGAGGAAAATTATTTTGGTAAAAATTTAAATGATAGTAGTCAATTTCAAATAATTGATGAAAAAATTGATAATAATGATTCTGAAACGGATAATTCAGATGTTCATATTGAAAAAAATGAAGATAATATGAGCAATTTTGATGAATTTTCAACAGAGCTAAATTATGAAAAGAATGAAAATAAAGATAATTTAACAAAAGAAAATGATAATGATGATGTTGAAAATATAAGCAAAAACGAAAATGATATTGATTATCGAAGTATTTTAGGTGATTTATTAACTGATGATAGTGATGAAAGTGAAGTTTTAACAGTTAATCAAACTATAAAAAATGATTTAAAACAAAATAATGATGATAATGTTACTTCTTCCCTTCCCTTACCTTCAAATAATGAAAATCATCGAAACAGCAACCATTTTAAAGAAATTGAAGCTATTATTTTAGGTAAAAAAAATACATCAAAAGTATCGCATTTTGATGACATAGTTGCTCATTTTTCACAACTTCCGAGAGATAAAAATACCAAATTAGAAGAGATTGGTAAAAAATATTTTTCTGAAAAGAAAACTAAAGATACAGTTTTAACAACTGAACATTATGGTAAAATTGATAAAAATTCTGTAGTTGTTAACAAATATCAACAATGGAAACAAACTAAATTAAAACAGTACTTAAATATAAATAAACTCAAATTTAGTAGAAGTATTATAATAAGTATATTAATGTTAATTGAAATTTTAGCTGTCGCACTATTAATAATTTTAAATTCGAGTTTGCAATTTACTTTAACTCATTATATAATAGCTGGGTGTTCTTTTGTGTTAATTTTATCATATTTTATCACTATGTTAGTTATATATAAAAATTTCCCTGATAAAAAAATTAAAAAATTAAAAAATTTATTTGCAAATTTACTTTTACGATTAGGATTAACTGTTTTATTTTTATTATTAATTTTTTCAATAGTATTAATGTTTGGCATAGTTCCAGAACAATTTTTAGATATAGATATTTTATCATATTGGTTATTACCTGCCCTTTTTTCATTAAATATAACTTTTGCTTGGTTTATTAATATTTTAATTTCAAAATCAAAAAAATTTTATAGTTAAAGAACTATTTATTTAGTTCTTTTTTCATAATTAATTTTTTGTAGACATTGCAATTTTACTATGCTATAATGAAACTAAGTATGATATTTTTCAGGGAGGTTCTTATTTTGAGCGATAAAGTTTTAGAAGTTAAAAACATAACAAAAAGATATAAGAATTTAACTGTTTTAGATAATTTAAGCTTTGATATATTTGAAGGTGAAATTTTTGGATTTTTAGGACCAAACGGTGCTGGAAAAACAACTTTAATGCGTTTAATTTGTGGTATGAGTAAGCCTACAAGTGGAGAAATTTTTGTTTGTGGATATTCAGTTCAAAAAGAATTTGAAAAAGCAATTATGTATGTTGGTGCTATGATTGAAAATTGTCAAGTTTATCCTTATATGACAGGTTATCAAAATTTAACCTATTATGCGGGTTTATATAAAGGAATTGACCAAAGCAGTATTGATGATGTAGTAGAAATAGTTGGTATGACTTCAAGAATTCATGATAAAGTGAAAACATACTCTTATGGTATGAGACAAAGAATTGCTTTAGCTCAGGCTTTATTACATCACCCTAAATTATTAGTTTTAGATGAACCAACAAATGGTTTAGATGCAAATGGTGTTATAGAATTAAGAAAAACTTTAAAGCTTCTTGCTGCAAAAACTAATATGTCTATTCTTGTTTCAAGCCATATTTTAGCAGAAATGGAACAAGTTTGTGATACAATTGCTGTTTTTAATCATGGTAAATTACTAGAATTAAGAACCATAGATTCAATACAAAAAATGACACAAGCAGAGCGTCGTGTTTCAATAAAAGTTGATTATCCTAATTATGCGTGCAAAATAGTTTTGTCTTCTTTTAATATTGAACCCGAAATTGCAGGTAGTTGCATCTTAGTTCCCTATGATATAGAGTTAGTGCCTAAAATTATTAATGCGTTAAAATCAAAAGGCATAAAACTGTATGAAGCGAAAACTATTAATAAAAATCTTGAAGATATATATTTAGAAATACTTAGAAATAAAAATAGAAATAAAAAAATTTAGGAGTAATGGCAATGATGAAACTCCCCCGCTTAATTCGTGGTGAATTAAATAAAATTTTTATGCGACCAATCTTGTATATACTTACAGGATTTTTGGTTTTATCTATTGTTTTATCTGTAACTGTTTATAAACCAAATGATAGAAATGAGTATAACAATTATTATTATGATAATTGTAAAACTTTAATAGAAGTTGATGAAATTTTTAATTCTACTGATATTTCAAAAACTAAAAGTAAAGCTTATGCAGATGATTTATTACAAGGTGCCAAAGATGATTTAAATGCTTATAATAATAATATGAATACCAATTCAAAAGGTATTTTATTAAATAATTTATTAGATATAGAAAGTATATTAGAAGATTATCGTACATTAATTAATAATTTTGTTACTGGTGGAAGTACAGATAATATAGAAAAAATAAGGCAAAATCTTGTTAATGCTGTAACAGAATTTCAATCACAATATAATTCGTATGCAAACAGTACAGTTCCTTTATTTATTGTTAAAAAAATAAACCATGAAAATATGGATGAATTATTAACCATTTTGTTAAATTTATTAAAACAACAAAATTCATCTGATTATGGAATAATTATTACACACGAAACTATTTGCTCAAATATATACGAAACAGGCATCATAAATGAAATTAAAAAATATGTAAATGAAATAGTTAATATAAACCTTACACATAATAAGGTTACACAACTTGAATCCTACATTGAAACTGCTGAAAATTATATGATAGATTTAAATAATAAGTTTAATAGCCTGGTTTTAGAAGCTGATGATAGTCAACTAAGTTTAGGTATAAAGTATGCAAAAGATTATTTTCTTGTGGCATATAATGTAAACAATTTAATTAGTAATGAACTTTACTATTACCCTGTTAGTGGATTTAATGATGATGAAATACATGAATACCTTGGTTATGATGGAGTATATGGTTATCAATTAAGAGAAACTATAGTAAAACAAACTTATTTAGTAACTACAAACAATGTTATAACAGATTTTAGTGATGTTTTTTCATCTGGGCAAACATCTAATAATACAAAAAATGCTTTTGATTTTGTATATTTTGGTCTTGAAATTTTTGGTTTTATTATAATAATTTTTGCAGTTATTTTGGGTGCAGGTATGGTAGCTGGTGAAAGTAGTGCTGGTACATTAAAGCTTTTAGCTATCAGACCTTATTCACGAAGTAAAATATTAACCAGTAAATTAATAGCAACTATGATTATTAGTTTTATTTTTGCATTTTTTAGTGCTATATTATTGTTCTTAATTGGTTATGCGCTTTATGGTGTTAATTTATCACCTGTTTTAGGTGTGTTTAATGCTACAACTGCTTTTACAATGTCACCTATTTTCCTTATTTTAATTTATTTATTATGTTTAATGTTTAAAATTTTAATTTATACAATTTTTGCTATTGCTATTTCCGTTTTATTCAGAAGTAATGTTGCTGCGGTATGTATTTCAATTGTATTCTATTTCTTCTCTAGTATTTTTAATTTGTTATTTTCAACTTCTTCTTGGTACACATATTGGCCATTCTGCAATGTAGATTTGTTTAAATATTTGGGCGGTTCATTCATATCAAGTTCAGCTAATAATCCAATTACATTAGCATTTTCTTCCCCTATTTTATATAATTCATCATTCTTTTTAAGTTTAGCAATTTCTTTAATATTAGGACTGGTTTGTGTTATTATTGCATATGTTGTATTTAATAAAAGAGAAATAAAATAAAAAAGCACTTTTTAAAAAAGCGCTTTTTTATTTTGGCAGGGGTGGAAGGAATCGAACCATCCTCTGGAGTTTTGGAGACTCTTATTCTACCGATGAACTACACCCCTATATTTTTCTATTATAAAATATTTTAATAATTTAGTCAATAGAATACTAAAGTTTGTTGCTATTTTTTTTAATATTAATTATAATAAAAATATGGAAAAAAATTTAAAAAATGTAGAAATTTATACAGATGGAGCTTGCAGTTATAATCCGGGTCCTGGTGGTTGGGGTTGTGTTTTAATATATAATGAAAACAAAAAACAATTAAGCGGTTTTGAAGAAAATACAACAAACAATCGTATGGAAATGTTCGCAATAATTAAGGCATTAAGCGAATTAAATCAATCTTGCAATATTAATTTATATTC
Source organism: uncultured Clostridia bacterium (assembly GCA_944384415.1). Classification (GTDB taxonomy): domain Bacteria; phylum Bacillota; class Clostridia; order Christensenellales; family UBA1242; genus UBA7584. The sequence continues at coordinate 24,907 of CALWTF010000022.1, forward strand.
TGACTCGGCATATGTTGTTAATGCTTTTAATGAAAATTGGATTGAAAATTGGATTAGTAAAAATTGGAAAACATCAAACAATAAAGAAGTGAAAAATGTTGACTTATGGAAAGATTTATTAAAACTAGTACAAATGCACAATATAAGTTGGCATAAAGTAAAGGGACACTCAGATAATAAATATAATAACATTTGTGATAAATTAGCTCGTGGTGAAGTTGATAAATGGTTGCAGCAACACCCTGATTTTCAACCACCCGTTCAAAATGAACTAGATGATTAGTTCATTTTATTATTTTATTCTAAATATTACCTAAATAACATATTATAGTTTTGAGGTGATATATTTATGGAAAATAATAATCAAAATATTTTAGTTAAAAAGCATAAAATGGTTTGTGAAGATAGAAAAGTTTTATCATTAACTGCCGTTGAAAAGGTAGAAAGTTCAAATGAAAATCAAGTTGTGTGTATTATTTCAAAATCCCCTGTTTTAATTACTGGTAAACAGTTACATGTTAACAAACTTGATGTAGAACAAGGTATAGTTGAAATAACTGGTGAAGTTGATATGATAAAATATCACGCAGAAAGAAAACCAATTTTAAAAAGGCTGTTTAAATAATGCTTTTTGAATCTTTAGGACAAGGTTGGATTTTTATAATAGTAATATGGATTGGTTTAATAGCTGGTTGTTTAGATGAAATGTTCAATTTAGTTACTTTACCTATAAAAAATATTAAATTTATTCAACCTTTAGTAGATACTGTTAGGGTTATAATTATATGTTTAATCTTTTTTATTTCAGTTCAGTTGTTTAATTATGGTGATTTTAGACTATATCTATTTTTATCTTTTTTAATTGGATTTACAATAGAAAAAAAATACTTAAGAAAATCAGTTGCAAAAATATTCATCAATTTGTATAATTATTCTGTATCAATAAATAAAAAAATATGGAGTAAATTTAAAAATGCAACAAATAACAAAAAAAACAAAGATTAAAATTTTTGTAATAAGTTTATTAGTTGTTTGTTTTTTACTTTTTCAATTTATTTTTTTAACAATTTTAAATAACAAACAACAAAGCTTATCCGCTGAACTATTAAGTGTAACCGAACAGAATAAACAGTTAGAAAATGATATTTCTTATCTTTCATCTGACGAAGCAAAAAAAGAATATGCGCGTCAAGAACTTGGTTATGTTGAAAGTGGTGAAGAAATGTTTGTTGGTGAATAAAAAATAAGAACCTATTTATTAATTAGGTTCTTATTTTTTGTTTTAAATTTAAATTTAAAAATTTATTTATTATATTATTATCAATATTTTTTTCTTTTAATTTTTTTTCTAAATTAACAAAATCGTTATAGTTTTTTATATCAGTTGGATAGTAATATTTTTTTATACCATTAAAATCAGTGCCTATTCCAAGTATTTCATCTCCATATTTATTTATAAATTCTATAATATAGTTTGATAAAAGCTCTATATTTAGCTTTTCTCCAAAAAATTTATTATAAAATGCTAAACCAATATACCCTTTTGATTGTTTGAAAAAACTTATTTGTTCATTGGTTAAATTTCTTGGGTGGCTAAAAATATAATCAAAACCACAATGTGAATTAAATAGTGGATTTTGTGTAATTTCAATAAATTGATAAAATGATTTTTTCCCCATATGAGCGGTATCAATAATTATTCCATTAGTTTCCAATATTTGTACTACTTGTTTACCCCATTTAGTAAAACCGAAGTCTTCTAATGCTCCTCCGCATAAATTATTGGAATAATTATGAGTTAATGTGCAACAAAATGGTTTTAAAGAAATAAATTCGTCTATATTATTTTTGTTTAAAAACCAACTATTTTCAACACTGTTTACAATTTTATTTGATAAACTGTTTATCAAATTAAAACGATTTTTCATATCTTTAACACCACAATTGGGTTGATTATTATATGAATAGTAAGCACAAAATATTTTATCGGCATCAGTTTTTTCAATTTGATTAAAAACATAATCTTTTAAACTTTTAAAACTTTTAAATTTATATAATGCATCATTATGTGAATCTGAAAATTTCATTAACAACCAACTTTTATTAAATTATAAAATAAAACATTAATATAATAATTATATTAATATTGTTAAAAAATTGTTATTTAGCATATTCAACCGACCTTAGTTCTCGAATTACATTTACTTTAATTTGTCCAGGATATTCCATCTCGCTTTCTATTTTTTTAGCAATTTCTTTTGCTAAATACATTGCTTGAACATCATCTATTTCGTCAGGTTTAACTATTATTCTAATTTCTCTTCCTGCTTGAACTGCAAAAGATTTTTCAACACCTTTAAATGAATTTGATATTTCTTCTAATTTTTCAAGGCGTTTGATATAGTTTTCTAACGATTCTCTTCTTGCACCAGGTCTACTACTTGATATTATATCAGCAGCTTGCACTAAAACTGCTTCAACACAATTAAAGTCAACATCGCCATGATGTGCTTCAATACAGTTTATAACATTTTCATTTTCTTTATATTTCCTTGCTAATTGTACACCAATTGAAACATGAGTACCTTCCATTTCGTGGTCAACTGCTTTTCCTATATCGTGTAGCAACCCCCCTCGTTTAGCAGTTGTAATGTCGCAATTTAGTTCAGCAGCTAACATACCTGCTAAAGCTGAAACTTCAAGAGAATGTTTTAACATATTTTGTCCATAACTTGTTCTATATTTCATTCTTCCTAAAAGTTTTGTTAGTTCAGGATGTAAACCTGTTATACCAGATTCAAGCACTGCTTCCTCGCCTGCTTCTTTAATTTGTTGTTCAATATCTTTTTTTACTTTACTTACTGTTTCTTCAATTCTTGCCGGATGAATTCTGCCGTCTTGCATTAATTTTTGTATAGAAATTCTTGCAATTTCTCGGCGAACTGGGTCAAAACCAGATAAAACAATTGCTTCAGGTGTATCATCAATAATTAAATCAACGCCAGTTGCTTGTTCCAATGCTTTAATATTTCTTCCTTCTCTGCCGATTAAACGACCTTTCATATCTTCGTTAGATAATATTACAGATGAAACAGTACCTTCACTTGTAATATCTGCAGAATATTTTTGAATTGCATTAGAAATGATTTCTTGTGCTTTTTTCATACCATTTTCTTGTGCTTCTTGTTCAATATTATGAACTAATATAGCTGCATCTCTTTTAGCTTCTTCTTCAATTGAATTAATTAAAGCTGATTTAGCATCTTCTTTAGAAAGTGAAGCCACTTTTTCTAACTCTAAAATTATTTGTTGTTTATTTATTTCAACTTCTTTTTCTTTAAGTAATAATTGTTCTTCTTTTTCTTCTAATTTTTGCTTAATTTGGTCAAGAGCATCATTTTTCTTTTCTAAATTTTGCTCCTTATTATTAATAAATTCTTCTCTTTGTAAAACTCTTTCATTAAGTTTATCTATTTCTGCACGCCTAATTTTTAATTCATTTTCTGTTTCAGTTTTTATTTTTAACGATTCTTCTTGAATGTTAAGTTTTGTTTCTTTTAAAATATTCTTGGCTTCTTGATAGGCATCTTCAATTATTTTTGTAGCATTTATTTTTGTTTTTTCTAAACCTTTATTTATAACAATTTTTGTTATTATTATACCTGCTACTGCACCAATTATTAATGAACATATTAATGTAATAGTAAATATTGTTGTGTCTACTGTTGAGCCAAGCAATAGGCCATTTAAAATGCCTTGCATTGCTATTCCTCACTTTTCTTTTAATTAAAAAGTATAATATTGTGTATTATTATACTGCTAAAAGTTTAGCTTAAAACTAGTTAAAAGTCAAGATAAATAAAAAAATAAAAACACTAACTTGTTTTAGTGTTTTTATCAATCTGATTAGTCAAAAACTTTTTCATTAAATTTTTCTCTAATTTGTTTTTCTATTTCACTTGTTATTTCTGGATTAGATAATAAATATGTTTTTGCATTTTCTTTTCCTTGTCCAATTTTTTCATCATTATACGAAAACCAAGAACCTGTTTTTTGGATTATGTCGTTTTCAATTGCTAAGTCTAAAATACAACCTATTTTTGAAATGCCAGTTCCATAAATTATATCAAATTCAGCAGTTTTTAAAGGTGGAGCAAGTTTATTCTTAACTACTTTAACTTTTGTTCTATTACCTATAACCTCAGTTCCTTCCTTTATTGTATCAACTTTTCTTACATCAAGTCTTACACTAGCATAAAATTTTAGTGCTTTTCCACCTGGTGTTGTTTCAGGATTTCCAAACATAACCCCTACTTTTTCTCGCAATTGATTTATAAATATAACGCATGTGTTTGATTTGTTAATAACAGCTGTTAATTTACGCAATGCCTGACTCATTAATCGTGCTAATAAACCAACATGTGCATCACCCATTTCACCATCTATTTCTGCTCGAGGAGTTAATGCTGCAACTGAGTCAATAACAACAACATCAACTGCACCACTTCTTACTAAACTTTCAGTTATATCTAAAGCTTGTTCTCCATTATCTGGTTGTGAAATGTATAACTCATTTAAATTAACACCAAGATTACCAGCATAAACAGGGTCAAGAGCGTGTTCTGCATCAACAAATGCTGCTGTACAACCTTGTTTTTGTGCTTCTGCAATCACATGTAAAGCTACTGTAGTTTTACCAGAAGATTCAGGACCATAAATTTCAACTATTCTTCCTCGTGGCACACCTCCAACTCCTAAAGCCATATCAAGTGTTAAACATCCAGTTGAAAACACATCTACTTTTTGTTGTGCTCGGTCTCCTAGTTTCATAATTGAACCTTTACCAAATTGTTTTTCAATTTGTGCTATTGCTTGTTCTAATGCTTTTTCTCTATCAGTCATAAAAATTATCCTTTTAAATTATTCATTTGTTCTAATTTATTATAACCTATTTTTCATAAAAAGACAAATCATTTTGCTTTAATTTTTTTAATAATTTAAATAAAGCTGTATTAATAATAATATTTTTCACTACTTCTTTATTGTTTTTAAAATTAAATTTATAAAAATGGACTGCTTCTTTGTCGCCCACTGCAATAATTGGTTTTTGAAATGTTCCTGAAACACAAACACCTATATCAGCTGTTGTGTTTTGTAACATATTAATGGTTATTTCATATGCAGTTTCAATTGAATTAATGTCATTTCTAGCTAAAAACGCTGGGGAAATTTTTAAAGTTTGAATATACTCATCTTTGTTATTTAATACATAATTTTCACATAAAAAAGCTTTTATGCGTTCAATTTTATTTATTTTTAATTTTAAATTACCATTTGTAAGACAGTCGCAAATAGATATATTCATATTTCTTACTTCTAGCAACTCACAAACTTTTTCTATCAATTCTTCATCATTATCGCTATATATGTAATCATTAAATGTTTCGTGTACTTGCCTAAAATAATTTGATATTACTTGAGTATTAAGTGTTTCATTATTTGTGAAGAAATTAATTTCACAGTCTAAAAATGAAGAAAATACAGAATAATCAATTGAAGATGGTTTAGGTAAACTTGTTAATATTCTTTTTACTTCAACACCATCTAATCCAAAAAGTTTAATACAGTTATTGGTCGAATTAGGTTGGATTATTTGTTTAAAAAGTTTTTTATCAAAAGTTTCTTCACTTAAATTATCCAAATTAATATAAAAGCATTTTCCCATTGTTTTATTAAACCAAAAACTACCACACTTATGTGGCTGAGCTTTTGTTACATATTTATTACTTAGTACTGAAAATAGTTTATCTGAATTATTAAAGTTTGATACTACAACTGAACATTCTTCAAATGCTGTTGTAGCTTTTGAAATAATTTCATCAAATGAATTATAAATAATTATATTTCCAATTTCAATACCGCATTGACAAAGTTTTTTTCTCAACCAGATTTGAGTGTTTGAAAAGAAATAATTTAGTTCATCTGGCATTAATATTAATATTAAATTTGCAATCATTTGTTTTCTTCTATAATATTTTTATTATTTGTTGGTGTTTCATTTACAACTTTTGAGTTTTGTTCAAAAAGTTTTAAATTTTTAACAGTATAATCAATAGCTGACCAAAATGTTATTATTGTAGCAATTCCTAACATTACATAACCAATTACATTTAATATAGTAAGAATAATATTTGAAATATCTCCTGTAAGATTTAAACTGTTTAAACCTGCAATTAAAATAAAAGTTGGTATATGTATATATTGAAAAATTGCTTTTAATTTACCACTAATTGTAGCTGCAAAAACATATCCTTTTGTTGCTCCAATTTGTCTTAACATATTTACTAAAGTATCTCTTGCAAATAAAATAGTAAAACATATTATTCCCCAAGGTTGAGCGATTGTACTATCAACAATTATTAATAAAAATCCACAAGTGATTAACATTTTATCAGCTATAGGGTCTAAAAGCTTACCAAGGTCGGTAACTTGTTTATTTTTTCTTGCTAAATGTCCATCAATTCGGTCAGTTACAGCTGCTATAATAAATAATGCAAAAGCTATAAATTTTCCAATTCCATAAGGTATAAAACTAGAAAGATAGAAAAACATCATAAATGGAACAAGAATTATTCTTGAAATAGTAATTTTGTTTGGTGTGTTCATAGTAATTCTCCTATTAAATCAAATTTATCCAAAACATTAGTAACGATTATATTATAATATTGCCCAATTTCCAATACTTTTTCTGTATTAACATAAATAAATGTATCAACATTTGGAGAATTAAATTCACTTCGCATAAGATAAGTATTGTTTTCTAACTTATTTTCACAAACAACTTTTAGTTTTTTACCGATTTTTTCTTTGTTTTTCTGTTCAACAATATTTGCTTGTAAAATTGACAACTCTTTAACTCGTTTTTTAGCTGTTTTTTTATTAACTTGATTTGGTAGTTTTTCAGCATCAGTACCTTTTTCTTTTGAAAAAACAAAGAACCCAATATGGTCTAATTTTTCGGTTGTAATAAAATTTTTTAATGTTTTATATTCACTTTCTGTTTCGCCTGGAAAACCTAAAATAAAACTTGTTCTTATTGCGATGTTAGGAATATTATCTCGTAATTTTTTAATTAATGAAATAGCTTGTTCATATGAAGTTGCTCTTTTCATAAGTTTTAAAATTTTATCATCAGCATGTTGTAATGGAACTTCAATATATTTACAAATTTTTGGATTATTTTTTATTTCATTTATAAGTTCGTTATTAATAAATTCTGGATAACAATAATGCAACCTTATCCAAATTATACCTTCAATTTGTGAAAGTTTTTGTAACAAGTCAACTAATGCAAATTTTTTATAAATATCTATACCGTATTTTGTGACATCTTGAGCAACTAAAATTAATTCCGACACACCATTTTTTGCAAGTTGTGTTGCTTCTTGTATTAAATTTTCTATTGGTTCTGAAATATATTCTCCCCTTATTTCAGGAATGGTGCAATACGCACAGTGATTTGAACAACCTTCAGCAATTTTTAAAAAAGCATAATGGTTTGGAGTAGATAAAACCCTGTTTAATGGAGTTTTTACTTCATTAACACAACAATTTATGTTATATAAATCACATATTGTTTTTAAAATGTTTTTTTCATTTTTAACCCCTAAAAAGCAATCAACTTCTGGTAAAGCTTCAACAACTTCATTATAAAATTTTTGAGGTAAACATCCAACAACAATTAACTTTTCACAATTTTTTTCCTTAAATTGAGCCATTTCTAGAATGGTATCAATGCTTTCTTTTCTTGCAGGCTCAATAAATGCGCAAGTATTTATTATTAAAATATTAGCTTCATCAGGTTTTGAAGTTATTGTAAAGCCAAAAGTTTTTAACGAATATAAAATTCTTTCACTATCTACTCTGTTCTTATCACATCCAAGTGAAACAAGACCAATCTTTTTCTTTATTAATTCTGATTTTTCCATTTTTATCCTACACTTAATTATTAAATATCTGTGCCAAAAATTTCATCATATTTCTCTTTAGATATTAACACACTTCTTTTATTATTACCTTCTTTAGGTGTAACATAACCAGCGCGTTCCATTTGGTCAACAATTCTTGCCGCTCTACCATAACCAACTGCATACCTACGCTGAATTAAAGAAATTGAAGCTTCACCACCATTTTCAATGAATTCTAATAAAGCTCTTGGTAATAAAGGATCAAATTCATTACTTCCACTTTCACCAGGTAATCCACCATTTGAATCTTTTTTATCACCATTAAGCACAATATCATTAAGTTCATCATCAAAATATGATTTATTGTGTTCTTTAATAAAATCAACAATATTGCAAACTTCTGTTCCCTCAACAAAAGGACATTGAATACGAACAGGCTCATTAGCATCTTGTGGAGCATATAACATATCACCTTTACCAAGAAGTTTATCTGCTCCACCTTGGTCAAGTATTGTTTTAGAATCCATATAATTTGTAACAGCAAATGCAATTCTTGAAGGTAAATTTGACTTAATAGTACCTGTAATTACATCTACAGATGGACGCTGAGTAGCCAAAATTAAGTGCATACCAGCAGCACGAGCTAATTGAGCCAACCTTTTAATTTTATCTTCCATCTCTCGTTTTGAATTCATCATAAGGTCAGCCACTTCATCAATAACTATAACAATATAAGGGAGTTTTGGTTCAACGCCATCGTAAACTGTTTGTAAGCTGTTATATTCTTTAAAATTTCTAACATGTTTTTCTGCAAACAAATCATATCGTCTTGTCATTTCTTTTATAGCCCAATCCAAAGCATTAAGCGCTTGTTGTCCTTCATTTATGGCTTTTGGAATTAACATATGAGGTAAATAGTTATAAGTAACAAATTCAACACGCTTTGGGTCAATTAAAATTAATTTTAAATCTTCAGGCCCCAATCTGTAAAGCAAACTTAATAAAATTACATTTAAACATACACTTTTACCCGAACCAGTTGAACCAGCAACTAAAAGATGAGGCATAGAACCTAAATCACAAATTTTAATGGCGCCAGCTATATCCTTTCCTAATGCAAATGTTAAAGGTGCTTTATTGTTGGTAAATTCTTGTGAAGCAATAATATCTTTTAAACCTATTGTAGCTATTTTACCATTTGGAATTTCTATACCAACAAGGTTTCTACCTGGAATTGGTGCTTCAATACGAACGCCATGAGAACTTTCCATTTTCATTGCTATATCATCTGTGTGCTGTGATATTCTTTTAACAGCAATACCCGCTGGCATTTGTAATTCATACCTAGTTACTGCAGGACCGTGTGTAATACCTACAACTTTTGCAGGAATTTTAAAACTTTCTAAAGTTTCTTCTAAAATTGCTGCCTTTTTGTTATAATCTTCCATATTATCAGATGATTTAGCACTTTCGGTAGTTAATAAACTTAAAGGTGGTTTTACATATGGAGACGGTTTTGTGTATTTGGTTGTAGGTTGGTCTGTAGGTTGGGTTTGGCTTATCTTAATTTGTTCTGGTTTACGATTGTTGTGATGGTTTTGATTGTTTAAATTGGTGTTAGATTGATTCATTCTGCGTTCATCAAGATTAGGAATAAAATTTGGTTTACGATTTATACCATTGTTAGGTGATAAAATTTCTTCAACCTCATCATCATTTAAACTACTTTCAAAAAATTGATTAACTCTACTATTTCGTGTTATAGGTTCAATATTTTTATTTTCATTGTGTAGAACTCTATCAGATGTAATTGTTTGTTGCTCTTCTGAATTTAAATTTATTCTACTTTCATTTTGATTATTATTTATATTATTATTTATATTATGTTGTTCATTTCTATCAAAATTGTTTGTGAAATTATTTGTTTTTCTTACAACATCGTTAGTGTTAGTTCCTTCCGTATTGAAAGTTGGTTTATTATATTCTTCATCGTGAACAAATCTAGTTGGTCTAGATGATGATAAATTTAAAACAGAAGCTGTATCTTCTTCTCTTTTTTTAGTTATTAAATCACTTAAATTATAATCTTGGGATTTAGGTTTTTCAATAGTAGGTTTTTCTTTGTTTTTTAAATTATTAATAAATTCTTCACCCCAAATATTTATAGCAAAATCTTTTTCCGAACTGTTTGCATTTGAAGTTTTGCTTCTTAATAAGTTTAATTTTTCTGCATAAATACTAGGTTTTTCTTGTTTATCTTCATTTTCTTCTTTATTTTGTAAACTATTTAATGTAATATTTGCTTTTTTCTTTTTTGGTTTCTCAATTAAATCTATTTCTGAATCAACATTAGTCTCGTTAATGTTATTATCCAAAGAATTTTTACTGTCACTAATACCTTTCATCTTAGTGTTTTTAACGGGATAAGTCATCGTTCTTGCTGATATTTCATTATATTCGTTTAGTTTTAAAAAATGGTCAATTACAAATGCTATACAAATTAAAATTAATAAACCTAATAAAATATAAGCACCAACAATATTTAAACCAGCTGATAAAGCATAGGATATTAAGCCCATTATTAGCCCACCTGCTGTATCTTTTGTGTTATAACAAGAAGCTAAATAATCAGAAAAATTTCCAACTGGTGTTGCAAATATTAGTTGAAACAAACAAATTATTGTTAAAAAAAGAGTAAATAATGTCCAAATATAAACTTTAGCAAAAACAAAATGTTTTTTACTCATCATAAAAATAGAAATAACAGCACCAACTATTAAGATTGGGTATGCAGAAAGACCAAAAACACCTAAAATAAATGAACGAATTGGGGCTATAAATTTTGTAATGATGCAGAATAATGTAACCAAACAGAAAACCAGCAAACCTATACCCCACTTGTTTCTTGTGGATAAATTGTTTGCTGTTCCATTTAAATTCCTCGATGTGTATTTTGCCAATTTAAACCTCTTATTTTTATAATATAAAAGCCTTTATGCTCAATTTAAATTTTAACATAAATTCGTTTCATAATACAATTAAATATGGGCTTTTTATTAATTTTTTAATATTTTCATAAAATCAATTTCATCTTTGTTTGCAACAACTGTAATATAATAGCAAAAATTTGATAAGTATTCTTTTATAAACTCATTTAATTCTTCTAGTTTTAAATTATCAATTTTGTTAAGTTCTTCGTCTATATCTCGTATTTTTTCTTTATATACCAATTCTGAAGCCATTAAAAAAGACTGATTTTTTGAGCTTTCATCTGAAATAATAATATGTGTTTTCCTTTGTATTTTAGCTAAATCTAGTTCATCTTGTATGAAACCATAATCTTTTAATTTTTTAAATTCTTCTTTTATAATCTGTAATGCTTTTTCTGCTGAAGAATAGTTGCAAGCAAATCCTAAATAAGCAACACCTGTGTTACTTAAAGGCATTGTGGCTGTTGATATTCCGTACACCAAGCCATGTTCTTCTCTGACAGAGGCATATAATCTTGATGACATAGAACCACCCATTATATCACTAGCAAATGAAAGTAGCCAAGATTTTCTATCACTGTTTGAAAACCCATTAGACATTGCCATAAAATAAAATTGTTCTGTGTCATTTTTTTTAATAACTTCACCATTATTTTTTATTAAATTGACAATACTTTCATTTTTATAAGTTATAGGTGTTTCTTTGTTAGGGAAATTTGGTAAAATATATTTTTGCACATACTTATCAATTTCATCAAAATTATTTTCACCAGCAGTTGAAATAACTATTCGCCCTGAAGTGTAAAAATTTTTATGAAATTCAATTAATGAATCTTTTGTAAAAGAATTTACGGTTTCTTTAGAACCAATTACATTGTGAGCATATGAAAAGTTATTGTTAAAAAAATTTTTAATAGAGTTTTGAAATGCTAAATCTAAGTTATCATCGTTATACATATCTATTTCGCTACAAACAACTTTTTTTTCACTTTCAATTTCATTTTCTAAATAAATTGAGTTTATTAAACAATCTGTTAAAATTTCAATTGATTTTTCTGCAAAATTTGAAGTTGTAGTAAGATAAAACTTCGTTGCTTCACGACTGGTGGCAGCATTACTATAAGAACCAATTCTATCCAAGTCATTTATTATTTGTTTTGTTGTTCTATTTTTGGTGCTTTTAAAAAACATATGTTCACAAAAATGAGCCAAACCTGCTTGTTCTGGTTTTTCTTGAGCAGAACCAGCAATAACATATAAACAAATTGAAAAAGTTTTTGTTTCTTTCATTTGTTTGTGAATTAGTCTGATACCATTATCATAAGTTTTAAAATTTGTCATTAAAATATTTACCTTTTAAAATATAATTTATTGTAATAATAAATTATAAACAAAATTATTAAAAAAAGCAAGCGTATAAAATTATATATTTTGTGAAACTGTTGATAAAACAAAACCTTTTTGTTGAATTTTTTCAATAATGGTAGCTAAAGAAATAGCTGTGCAATATGTTGGGTGCATTAATATTAAATCACCATTTGCTAGTTTGTTTGTAGCCCTTGATATTATTTTTTCTGTATCCTGGTCTCTCCAATCTATTGTATCTTTAGACCACATAATTGTTTTATATCCTAAATCACTTGCTGCTTCAAGAGTTGTGCTAGAAAAGGAACCTGAGGGTGGCGCAAACAAATTCATATTTATATTTGCATATTCTTTAACAAGTTTGTGAGTAGATAGTATTTCAGTTTGATTTTGTTGATAATTTAATGTTGCATGGTCTTTGTGAAAATAACCATGATTGCCAATTTCGTGTCCACCTTCTACAATAGACAAAAATAATTCTGGATTTTTATCCAACCAAACACCACCTATAAAGAAAGTAGCTTTAACATTCATTTCTTTTAAAGTATTTAACATATCTATTAAATATTCATTACCTGAATAAACATTTATCATTAAACTTATTTTATTATTTTCGGTATTACCATTATAAAATAAATTTTCAGACTGTGGAGCATATACTGAACGCACGGGAGAAATTAATGTTAACATTGAAATGCATAAAAGCATTGTTATTATTATAAAATTGGTTGAGATTGGCAAAAAATATTTTTTAAAATTAAACTTTTTCATATTTTTAAATTATGTACAAGTTTTTTAATATATGATTAAAAAAGTGTATTTAAATCTATTTAATTTTAAAATAAAAAAAGGAATTTATTACTAAATATTATTCCTTTTCTTAATATTGTTGTACTTGTTAAAACTTATTATTTTATTTTTTGTATTAACTTAAGGTCAATTCTTCCCTTTTCATCTATGTTTAGTATTTCTATTTTAACTTTATCATTAACTTGTAAAACATCTTCAACTTTTTCTACTCTTTCTGTTGAAAGTTTTGATATATGAATCATACCTTCTTTATTAAAAGCAAATTCTATAAAAGCACCAAAAGAAGTAATCTTTGTAACCACACCTTCAAATTGTTGACCTTTTTGTGGTGTGGACACAATATTAATAATAATTTGTTTTGCCATATTACAAGCTTCTATGTCAGGTGAAGCTATAAAAACTTTTCCATCATCTTCAAGTTCAATTTTTACACCGGTTTGTTCTATAATTTTATTAATGATTTTTCCATTTTTTCCAACTACATCACCTATTTTTGTTGGATCAATATCAAAAACTAAAATTTTTGATGCATATTTAGACAATTCTTTTCTTGGTTCAGGTAAAGTTTCCAACATTTTTTCTAAAATAAAAGCTCTTCCCTGTTTTGACTGTTCTAGTGCCATTGATAATATATTTCTATCAATACCTTTTATTTTAATATCCATTTGTATTGCAGTGATACCGTTTTTAGTTCCAGCAACTTTAAAATCCATATCACCAAAAAAATCTTCTTCACCTTGTATATCACTAAGAACCACAACTTTGTTGTTTGTATCATCTTTCATTAAACCCATAGCAATTCCACTAACAGGAGCTTTTATTGGAACACCAGCATCCATTAATGCTAAACAAGAACCACACACTGCAGCTTGTGAAGTTGAACCATTACTACTTAAAACTTCAGTGACTGTTCTTATTGAATATGGAAAATCGGTTTCACTTGGAATAACTGGCAATAAAGCTCTTTCAGCTAATGCTCCGTGACCAATTTCGCGTCTGCCTGGTGATTTTAATGAACGAGCTTCACCTGTTGAATATGCTGGCATATTATAGTGGTGCATATATCTTTTTTCTTCTTCAGGTTCAATTCCATCAAGCTTTTGAATATCACTAAAAGTTCCTAAAGTAGCAGTTGTCAAAACTTGAGTTAATCCGCGAGTAAAAACACCACTTCCATGAACTCTTGGTAACAGACCAACTTCACACCATATTGGTCTTATTTCATTAAATTTTCTGCCATCTATTCTTATTCCTTGTTCTAGTGTTCTTTTTCTTACTAAAAATTTAGTTATATTATATATTTCGTTATCAATAAAACTAAAATAATCTTCAAAATCAGAAAACTTTTCGTGAACGGTTTTATAAACTTTTTCTAAATTTTCTTTTCGTGTTTTATTATCGGTAGTATCTAATGCGCTTTTAATAATATCATAACTAAATTCATTAACCATATTTTTTAAATTAATTAATTTATCATCAAGCTCTGGAATTACAAATTTAGTTTTTCCAATTTCTTTAATAATATCTTCTTGGAATTTTACTTGATTTTTTATTTCATTATGAGCAAACATTATAGCATCAAGCATTTCTTCTTCTGAAACTTCTTCTGCACCCGCTTCAACCATCATAATAGCATCTTTTGTTCCACTAACAACAAGGTGCATTCTACTTAGAGCTTGCTCCGAACTATCAGGATTTATAACAAATTTTCCGTTTACCAATCCAACAATAACCGAGCCTGTTGGCCCCATAAAAGGAATTTCTGAAATAGAAAGAGCAATTGAGCTTCCTAACATTGCTAATGGTTCTGGTGGACAATCTGGGTCAACAGATAGAACTGTTGCAATTATTATTACATCGTTATAAAAATTTTTTGGGAATAGTGGTCTTAAAGGTCTATCAATCAATCTAGATACCAGTATCGCATTATCACTAGGTTTTCCTTCACGGCGTTTAAAACCACCTGGAATTTTACCAACTGCATACATTTTTTCTTCATAATCAACGCTTAATGGCAAAAAATCAACACCTTCTCGTGGTTTTTCACTCATATTTGCATTTATCATCACAACTGTTTCACCACATTTAACAATACAACTACCACAACTTTGTTGAGCATATTTTCCCACTTCAACTGAAACAACTTTTCCACCTATTTCTGTTTTATAAATCCTGTTTTCAAACATTTATTCCTCCTTATAGAAAAAAAGCGGATATAAAAAATATATCCGCTTTTATCGAATTATTATCTAATATCTAATTCAGTTTTTAATGCACGGTATTTTTCAAGATTGGTTTTTTCAAGATATTTTAACATAGCTTTGCGTTTTCCAACCAATTTTAAAAGACCGCGTCTTGTGTGATTATCTTTTGGATGAAGTTTCAAGTGCTCAGTAAGGTGTCTAATACGATTTGTCAATAGTGCAATTTGTACTTCTGGTGAACCAGTGTCACCTTCTTTTCGTTGAAACTTAGAGATAACTTCAATTTTTGTTTGCATTTTAATCCTCCAATATTATAATACACCCAAAACAAAGATAATCGTGGATTATTCGATAATCTGTGTTAAAGGTACATATAGATAGTATCATAAATCAGTTATTATGTAAAGAGTTTTCTAAAAAAAACTTTTCTTTCTTTTGTATCAATTCATCAATTCCAAAAACATATTGTGATATGTCATAAGGATTTTTGAAATAAAATTTACTATTAGTAAGGTTATTAACAATAAAACTTTCTGCAAGTGTTCCACACGAAATTGTTGTTGAAATTTCGCTTGCATGGTCAATAAGAAACTTATTTTGAAAGCTATCATTTATTGAATAACCAACATTTTCAAAACAGCCATTTTCAATTTCTGTATTATATATAAAATAAGGAACATAACCTTTTTCTTTCATTTTGTAGTAAGAAAAATTTAATAATTTTCTTATAGACACTAAATCTTCTTCTTTTGTTAAAATTTTTTCAGGTTTTAAATACTTGCAAGTTCTTGCATAAAGATTAATATTGTTAGCTCCAAGGTCTGTTGCTAATTCAATGTTTCTTTTTAATTGTAATTCTTTCTCATCAAGCAATCCTATAACTAAATCGAAACAAGTTTCAAAACCCATACTTATCACTAGCGTGTAAGCATTATATAAATCTTTAAATTCAAATCGTCTGCAAAGTTGTCTTAATGAAACAGTATTAAAAGTTAAACTATTAAAAACTATTTTTTTTACTCCAAATTTATTAAGTATTTCAAGTTTTTATTTTGTAATAAATAATGACGAGACAACTTCTACAGTGGTATTACTAAAAGCATATGATGTATTTTTTAAAATATCTTCAATTTGAAAAGTATCTAAAGCTAGCAAGTTACCTGTAAAATAAACATTTTGAACTAAATAACACTTTTTTTGAATAATATTTTTTGCACTTTTTAATTCCTTTTTCAAAGCATCAATATAATATAAATACACATCAGAATATTTAGTTTTATCATACATAACTCTTGTACAATTAAAACATCTCCATAAACAAAAAGGCAAATTAATCATTAAATTAACTTCTTGATCATTTTTTACTATTGTATCTTGAAAATTATATATATCAGTTAAAAGTTCAGCTTTTTGTCTGTCAAGTTTTAAATCAAAATGTAAATGATTTACTAATTTTTCAACAGGTATTTTATTAGTCTTTTGATATTTTACTAGTTCATCATATGGTGATTTGCAATGGAAAAAACCTGTCCAAGGACAGTTATAAAACATTCTTTCATTTAAAATTGGCTTTATACTTCTGCGTGGCATATCTTTCCTTAATATGTTTTCATTATTAACTCTAATTTATTATAAAAATATGATTTTTCTAATTTGCTAGTTATTCCACTATTAACTGAAATTTTATAATTTCCAATTTCGTTATTTACTTCAATTATTCCTAATTGTTTAAAAGTTTCAACGCAAGCAACGAATTGAACATAATTAATATTTTTATTAACCCTTTTTAATTTATTAAAATAGTTAAAATCGTCAAATGCTGTTATTTTTTGTTTGTCAGCTATCTTCAAAATATTGAAATAATTCCCAAATACTTTTCTTGATAAATCCAAACTTTTAAATGGAGCATATAAAAATGGTGAGTTTTGCGGTATATATATAGTTGCATTTGTATTTTTATTTAAATCTACAATGTACCCTTCATCTAAGACACTATCCAATAAAATAATGCGATTGTAATTTCTATAATCATTTGCCGAATTAGGACAAATACAAATAGTGTTATAACCATTGTCATTAGTTAAATTTAAATATTCATAACAAATAATATATTGTTTAAACGAACTTTTTTCAACAAAGTTTTTATAACTTTGCAAAGTATTTGTAATAATCAATGTACCATAATAATTTGATTTTTGATTAAGTAATAATTCTTCTAAATTGTTTTTATTGTAAATTTTATATTTAGCTTTCAAACCAAAAGATGACATAGAAAGTTGTTTTATATATTCTCCCCCTATTCGCTCTGCACTAATGTTAGGAGTAGAATTTAATTGAATACTTTTAACAATACCTTTACAAATTTTATTGTTTCTAAAAGTATCAACATGTAATTCAGCTAAACATTCTTTTTCTGAACTTTGACTTATTAAATTATAATAATTAGGTGAATTAAATAAAATTAAATTTACACTTGGCAACTGTATTGTTATATGATTTGGATTAGTTTTCATTGGATTACAAGTTGATTTATCAAAAGAAAAATGAAAAATTGGTGCAGGATTTTGACAACCAAATGGTTGAAGTTTTTCAAAACCTAAAATGTAATTTGCGTTAATGTCCTTTAAATCAACATCTAAATCATATTCTTCATATGGAACAAAAACTTTGTCATCATATTTTAAACTGATAATTTTTTCCACTTCAATTACAAATTTTTCAAAATTATTTTTCTCTATTGTCATACCAGCCGCCATAGTATGTCCACCAAAACTTGTTAACAAATCTTTTAACTCGGTTAATACTTCATGGATATTAATACCAGCTACACTTCTACAAGAACCTTTATAAAATTCACCTTCTAGCCCAAGTAAAAAAGTAGGTCTGTTAAATTCTTCAGATATTCTAGCTGCAACAATACCTAATATACCAATATTCCAATTATCATTAGCAAGTGCAATTACTTTATGGTTTGCCAAATTAATATTTTTTAGCTTTTTAATACAATCTAAGTAAACCATATTGCAAATATTTTGTCGTTCAGTATTATAGTTTATTAGTTTATTTATCATTTTTTGTAATTTAGTATGGTCTTTTTCTAAATATATATCTAAACTATGTTGAGCATCTCCCATTCTTCCAGCAGCATTAATTTTAGGAGCTAGTTTGAAACTAACTTCTTGACTTGTAATTGGTTTTGCCATTTTTAATTCTTTTATTAACATAGTTAATCCAATTGGAAAATCTGATAAAGGTTTGTTTAAACCAATTTGCACGATTGCACGATTTTCATCAAGAAGTGGAACAATATCAGAAACAGTTGCAATAGCACAAACAGGAAGATATTTTTCTGCTGTTTCCAAATTTGATAATGCCATAACTAATTTCAATGCAACACCTGCTCCACACATTTCTTTAAATGGATATTTTTCTCCAGGTACTTTGGCATCAATTATTAAACAATCTGGTAAAATATCTGGACAATCATGATGGTCAGTTACTATTATATCTACACCTTTAGATTTTAAATAATCAACTTCTTTATAACCACTTATTCCACAATCAACTGTTATAATAAGTTCAGGTTTAAAGGCTTCAAGCACTTTATTTGCTGTTTCCATTGTTAAACCATAACCATCAACATATCTATTAGGTAAAAATGCATCTACATCATATCCTATACTTTTAAAATAATCAATAAGAATATAACTTGCAGTAATACCATCTACATCATAATCACCAAAAATTAAAATTCTTTTTTTATTTAACATTGCATTATTTATTTTATCCACTACTGCTTTCATATTATTGAATAAAAATGGATTGTGTAAGTCTTTTAAACTAGGATTAAGAAATTTATCAATTTGTTCATCTGTTGTGAAATTTCGCAATAACAAAAGCTCTGCAACTGATTCAGTTACAGAAAATTTTCTTGCTATATCTTTTATTCTTGATTCATCTATATTAATATCATTTATTTTACGAAATTCCATAATTCCCCTTTATAGAAAACCAGCCCTTTACACGAAAGGGCTGAGTTTTATTAATCAACATGTGGTTCTGCTGTTGTTTCAACAAAATTAACAGGTTCTAAATCTTTTTTTGTTTTTTTCTTTTTTGATATATAATATGAACTGCGTTTATCAAAACGAGAATTTGTTATCATTTTTGTCCATAATGGTGCAGAAATAAATATTGCAGCATATGTTCCAACAATTAAACCAAATAAAATTGGAATAATAAATTCTCTTATACTATCAACACCTATAATTGCAAGCATAAATACAGCAGCAATTGTTGTTATAGATGTACCTAATGTTCTTGTTAAAGTTTGTCTTACTGATAAATCAGCAATTTGTGAATTTGAAAGCCCAGCCAATGATTCTTTCTTACAATTTTCACGAACACGGTCAAAAACAACTATTGTATTATTTACCGAATAACCTAAAATGGTAATTAAAGCTGCAATAAATGAAGCATTAATTTCAATACGACATATTATTACTAATGCTGTCATTACAAGCACATCATGTGCAAGAGTAATTATAGCCGATAAACCACTTACCAACTCAAATCTTATTGCAGTATAAATTAATATTGCAATAATAGCTATTGATAATGCTATCAACGAGTTTAATAATAATTCACTACTTGCACTTGCACTTTTTGTTTGAGAAGCTGATACAACATAACCTTCATCTGAAAAAATTGTTTCTAAATCAGTTTTAAGCTTTTCATTAATTTGTTCCATATCAGCATTTATATTTTGATATTGAATTTGAATTTCAGCAGTAGAGCCAGTACCAGATTTTTGAAGTCTGGAAACAGACAATCCATTTTCATTAAAAACTTTTGTTATTTCAGATTGAATTTGGTTGTACTTTGCATCATCATAAGTATCTTCACCAGATTTTACTGTTATAATATTTCCACCAGTATAATCCATTCCAAGGTTAAAACCTATTGAACAAAGCATAACGGTTCCAATAAATATTACCAATAAACCAAATATCCAAAAGTATTTTGAAAGAGAAGTTGGTTTAAATTTTTCACTTAAAAAATAGTCAAATACTTTATTTGATTTGCTTTTTTTATCATTACTTTGCATTGACCTGTACCTCCCTTTTTAAAGAATACTTATTTGCCTTATTACTATTTATATAGTAGTACCAGTTAAGGAAGGTTTTTGAAATAACCAAAGCTGAGAACATAGATAGAACAATACCTATGAATAATGTTATAGCAAAACCTTGTATTGAACCAGTTCCAAAGAAATAAAGAATTAATGCAGAAATTAAAGTTGTAATGTTTGAGTCTAAAATAGCAGGCCTTGCTCTTTTAAATCCAGCTTCAATAGACGGTTGTAAACGCTTCCCATATGCATATTCTTCTTTAATTCTTTCAAATATAATAATATTAGCATCAATTGCCATACCAATTGACAATATAATTCCTGCTATACCTTCAAGTGTTAATTGAACTAATGGTATTGCTTGCAAGAAGAATAAATACAATATGATATAAAACATTAAAGCAAATGAAGCCAATAACCCCATAATTTTATAACGCCATATCATATAAACAACCATCAAAAATATACCTATAACTGCAGCAATTAAACCATATTTTATTGCATCAACACCCAAGGTAGCACTAATTACAGAACTTTCGGCTAATGTAAGATTAACTGAAAAAGTACCACTCATAATCTGTAAAGCAAAACTTTCAGCTTCTTCTTGTGAATTCATACTTCCAGATATAAATGTTGAACCACCAGCTATTCCCTCAGAAACAGATGCTTTAGATACTAATTCTTCAGTACCATCACCATAAACAGCATAAATATAAATATAATTATCAGATGCTTCGGCTTGTTGTTTTGTTAAATTAAAGAACTTTGTTGAACCTTCAGCATCAAATTTAATAACTACACCATATTCTGGAGAACCACTTGAACTTTGTTGATAAGAAGCATATACATCACTTATATTTTTACCAGTAAGTTCTGCTTCACCTGTTTCACTTGCTCGAAATTCAAGTTCAGCTGGATTACCTATCATATCAAAAACTGTTTGAGGGTCTTCAACATCAGGAACTTCTACCCTAATTTTATTTCCATCTTGTACTGAAACAACTGATTCTGGATAACCTTCTTTTGTTAAAACATTTTGAAGTCTTGCTACAGTTGCGTTTAAGTTACTATCAAAATTGCCCCCACTTTGACTAGATGGTGTTGCTTCATAAACAGCCAAAACCCCACCCTTTAAGTCAAGGCCGAGTTTAATTGAGTTTGCAAACCCTTTATAAATTTGAGTTGTAAAAGGGATGTTAAATTGACAAAATGTCAAAACAAAACCCAACAACATAAATACAAATAAAAAAATAAATCGCTTAATAGCAGTTGGTTTATTCATTTAATCGACTCCTTCTAGATAAAAGTTATTATATATCACAAAACTGTTTTAGTCAATTATTTTTAATTAAAAAAGGTAATTTACCATTGTTTTTATTATTGACAATAAAAATAATTTTCAAAAATAAAAATAAAAATAAGCATAATTTATAAAAACACTATCATATAATACGAAAAACAGGAGGACGAACAATGGGAACAGCAAAAATTTTAGAAAAGAACAATTCAGTGATTTTAGCAATAATAAAAGGCTCGTTTTGGGGAGTTGCCTTTTCTTTAATTTGCATTTTAATATTTGCATTTATATTAAAATATACAAGCATTTCAGAAACAGTAATTCAACCAGTTAATCAAGTAATAAAAGGTTTAAGTTTACTTGTAGCTTGTTATTTTACATCTCGGACTGTACACAAAAATGGTTGGTTAGTTGGTCTTTCTGTTGGCCTACTTTATACTGTTTTAACATATTTAATTTTTTCTATTTTAGAAGGCAATTTTGTTTTTGGGTTAAGTTTATTAAATGATATCGTTTTTGGAAGTATTGGTGGTGCTATTGCAGGAATAATTTGTATTTCTCTTTTGCGTAAATAACAAATATTTTAAATTATAAATGTTTATAGTAAAAAATTGGAACAAATTTGTTCCAATTTTTATTTAAAAATTATTTCTTATTTTTTTTATTTTGACTTTTTTTATTTTTATTTTCAGAAACTTCGGTTAATTGTTCAAGTTCTTCAACAGTTTTATCTTTATCATTATTATCATCATTGTTATTATCATCATTGTTATTATCATCATTGTTGTTATTATTGTTATTATTATTATTGTTATTATTCTGCTCAATTTTTGGTGTTGCAAGTTCAGCAGGTTCTATTATGTTACCATCTTTATCATAAACTATATCTTGTTTATTATCAACACCATAAATTGCGTTTGCATCAACGGTAAGATAACCTAATTTATTACCTTCACCCATTTCAAGTAAAACAACTTTACCATCAGTTGTTTCTTTAATTGAAACGATTGTTCCATAAAAACCACTATAAGTTTTTACTTTATCACCTGGTTTAAGTGCGTCCATCATTTCTTTAACTTGACTATTATATTTTTTTCTTCTATTAAAGCTTACAACATACATAACGATAATTAATGCCAAAAGTACTAAAATAAGCCAATATTGTGAAAAGAAACTAGCAACATCTGCTATATGTGATATTAAATTCATAATTTATATTCTCCTTATATTAATACAACGATTATACACAAATTTAAAAAGGTTAGCAACAAATTTTAGCATAAAATTGCTAAAACAATATAGTTAATTTGGATTATTTTGAACTAATTTGTTTAAATCATCAATTTTTTCTTGATTTAAAGTTCTGCCTAAATGTTCATAAGCTTTTGGAAGTGCAACTCGTCCTCTATTAGTTCTAGCTATAAAACCTAATTGCATCAAATAAGGTTCATAAACATCTTCTATTGTACTTGCTTCTTCACCTGTTGCGGCCGACAAAGTATCCAATCCAACAGGTCCACCCTTAAATTTATCAATTATTGCCGTTAATATACGATGGTCAACCGAATCTAAACCTAATTCATCAATTTCCATCATTTTAAGTGCTTTTTTTGCACTTTCCAAAGTTATAACACCAGTACCTTCAACTTCTGCATAGTCGCGCACACGCTTTAATAATCTATTTGCAATTCTTGGAGTTCCCCGTGAACGCTTAGCAATTTCCATTTCTGCATCATCTTCAATTTTAATACCTAAAATACCTGCTGACCTTTTCAAAATTACTGATAATTCTTCAGGTGAATACATTTCCAACCTTCCAAGAACACCAAATCTATCACGAAGAGGACCTGTTAACATACCAGCTCTTGTTGTTGCACCAATTAAAGTAAAAGGTTGAATTTTTAAACGAATGCTTTTTGCTGCAGGACCTTTACCAACAACAAAATCTAAAGCATAATCTTCCATAGCTGGATATAGAATTTCTTCAACAGCTCTACTTAAACGATGAATTTCATCAATAAATAAAACATCATTTTTCCCAAGATTAGTTAAAATTGCAGCCAAATCGGCTGCGTGTTCTATTGCAGGACCACTTGTTACCCTTAATTGTGCCCCTAATTCATTAGCAATTATGTGACTTAAAGTAGTTTTGCCTAATCCAGGAGGTCCAAATAATAAAACATGGTCAAGTGCTTCTCCTCGTTTTTTTGCTGCTTTTATATATATAGAAATGCTTTCTTTTACTTTTTGTTGTCCAACATAGTCATCAATAATTGTTGGTCTTAATGAGTTTTCAACAATTTCATCATCTTGTTGTTTACTACTTGTTATAAAACTTTCTTCCTCCAATTTTTACCTCCCAAGCTCTTTAAAAGCTTTTGCTAACAATGTTTCAAGAGTGTCACCACTTTGTATGTTGTTTTGTATTATTTGAGTAGCAATGTTTTTATTTACTCCCCAATCAACCAAAACAGCAACAGCAGAATCAAAAATTCCACCCATTGAAGAACTTGTAAGTGCTATTGGTGTTTCACCAACAAAATCCATTTTTTCTTTTAATTCTAATAAAATTCTTTCACGAAGTTTTGTTCCAACACCTTTTATACCTTTTAAAATCGAACCGTTTTGTGTAGCAATTGCCATAGCTAAATTGGTTGCAGTTATACCACTTAAAATATTAATTGCCATTCTAGGACCAACACCATTAACTAAAATTAACTTTTTAAAAACTTCTTTTTCTTGTTTATCGGAAAAACCAAATAAAGTAATTTCATCTTCTCGAACATGCATATAAGTATAAATTATTGCATTTTCTCCAACATTTGGAATTTTTTCAGCGGTTGTTGCAGAAACATTTACTTCAAAACCAATTGAATTATTTTCAATAACAACTAAATTGTTATCTTTTTGAACAATAACTCCTTTTATAAAACTTAGCATAGATATTTTATTTCCTTTTCATTATATTATATATTACCACGCATTGCTTGATTTGTTTGTGCGTGACAAATCGCAACTGCTAAAGCATCAGCAGCATCATCTGGTTTTGGTTTTTTATCAAGACCCAAAATGGTTTTTACCATAAATTCCATTTGGCTTTTATCAGCTCTTCCCATACCTGTTAAAGCCAGTTTAATTTCATTTGGTTTATATTCATATACAGGTATTTTACTATCTTCAACTGCCAACAAAATTACTCCCCGAGCTTCAGCTACACATATTGCAGTGGTTGTATTTCTACCAAAAAACAGCTCTTCAATTGCAACATTTTCAGGATTATATTTTTCAATCAATTTTTTCACACAATTATAAATTACTTTCAATCTTTGTGAAAATTTCATTTCTTTTGGAGTAGCGATTGCACCATAATCCAACATTTTAACATTAGAATTAGTTTTTTCAATAACGCCATAACCTACCAAGCCATAGCCTGGGTCTATACCTAATATAATCAACTTATTCCCCCTTCTTGTAAACACAATAATATCATAATACATATAAAAAGTAAAACAAATTTTCTAATTTATAATATTTAGTAGTAAATAAAATAAATCAGAAAAAATAGTTATAAAAAAATTTTTAAAAAATTTTGTTAAATCACTTGATTTTTGTTTTTATTTCAAGTATAATGAGAATGTTCAATCGATTAATTTGGTTGAAAGTATTATGTGGAAGCTTAGCTCAGCTGGTAGAGCGTCTGCCTTACAAGCAGAGGGTCATAGGTTCGAGTCCTATAGCTTCCACCATTTTTTTGCGGGAGTAGCTCAGTTGGTAGAGCGTCACCTTGCCAAGGTGAATGTCGCGGGTTCGAGTCCCGTCTCCCGCTCCATAAAGAACCGACAATATTTTTGGTTCTTTTTTAATTTAAAATTTAAATAGTTGTAATTTGCCAAACCACTTTAACTTGTAACATTAACTAAAATATTTACATATAAATTTAAATAAGACTTTTATTAAAAATAAAAATTTTAATAAAATTGCTTGCAAAAGTTGTTTATATGTGATAAAATGAAACAAGTCTTATTCCGAGAGATGGCGCCATAGCCAAGTGGTAAGGCACAGGTCTGCAAAACCTTTATTCACCAGTTCAAATCTGGTTGGCGCCTCCATTATCTATGCTGAAGTGGCGGAATAGGCAGACGCAAGGGACTTAAAATCCCTCGGGGGCAACCCCGTGCCGGTTCAAGTCCGGCCTTCAGCACCAAAGACCTACTGATGTTATCATTAGTAGGTCTTTTTTTATTGAACATTAAAAATAATTTGTTTATTATAAATGATTTTTATTTTAAACTATTGTATAATATTATATATAATTTTATAAGGCGGTGATTTGTAATGTCAAGTAAGAACATTCCTGAAATATTAAAACAACAAAAAGAATTTTTTTCTAGTAATCAAACAAAAAATATAAATTTTAGAATAAAACAATTAAAAATTTTAAAACTTTCAATTCAAAACAATTATCAAAATATTTTATCAGCATTTTTAAAAGATTATAACAAGTGTGAATTTGATGTTATAACTACTGAAATTGGTATGGTTTATGCTGAAATAGATTACTTTATTAAACATCTTAAAAAATTGGCAAAACCCAAAAATGTTCGAACTTCAATTTTAACAACCCCTAGTAAAGCTAAAATATATTATGAGCCATTCGGACAAGTTTTAATTATGTCCCCTTGGAATTATCCTTTTCAATTAGCAATGATACCATTAGCTGATGCTATTGCTGGTGGAAATACAATTGTTTTAAAACCAAGTGCCTATGCCCCTAATGTTAGTGCAGTTATAGAACAAATTTTAAAAGTATTTGAACCAAACTATATTAGTGTTGTACTTGGAGGTCGTGAAGAAAATCAAGAATTATTAGATAATAAATTTGATTTAATATTTTTTACAGGAAGCAAAACTGTTGGAAAAGTTGTTCAAGAAAAAGCTTCAAAACATTTATGCCCTGTAATATTAGAATTGGGTGGTAAATCTCCCTGCATTGTAAATTATGATGCAGATTTAAAAACAGCAGTTAAAAGAATAGTTTGGGGTAAATTTTTAAATGCTGGACAAACATGTATTGCACCAGACTATATTTTTGTACATAAAAACATTTATGAAACCTTTATACAAAATGTAAAAAATTTAACAAAAAATTGGTATTATAACGAAAATGGTGACTTAAACAGTGATTTTCCTTATATAATAAACGACAAATCAGTAGCAAGAATTGAAAAATTAATTGATAAAAACAAACTAGTTTTTGGTGGAAAAATAAAAGGAAGATGTATTGAACCTACAATTTTAAAAGATGTGAGTTATGATGACCCTGTAATGCAAGAAGAAATCTTTGGTCCTATTATGCCAATATTACCTTTTGATAATCTTCAAGAAGTATACAACTATATCAACAATAATGATAAACCATTAGCACTATACTATTTTGGAAAAGATAAAAACACTATTAATGAAGTTATTAATAATACTACATCTGGTGGTGTTTGTATAAACGAAACAATAATGCATTTTGTTGAAAAAGGTCTGGCATTTGGAGGTGTTGGAGAAAGTGGTATGGGAAAATATCACGGCAAACATTCTTTTGAAACTTTTACACACGCAAAAAGTGTTCTTTTTAAAAATATTAAACTAGGTTTTGATATTCAATATCCACCTATAACAAAAAAGAAACAATCTTTAATAAAATTTATAATGAAAATAAAATAAAAACACAGGTTGATACCTGTGTTTTTTTGGCAAATTTTAGCAATTAGTAGAGTTTTTACGACATTTGCCACAAGACCTTGTTGTCTTTGTTGAAGTGCTAATTTCTTTTCCACTTTCTGTTTTTTTATTAGACAAACTTTTAGTCTGCGCTTTATTTCTTTCCATACTATCCCCCTTTCTTTTTGCAAATATTTGCGAAGATAGTATGTGATGATTTATAAAAATTATTTATAAATTATAATGGAAAAACAAGGGAAAATTAACCTTGTTTTTAATCTATAGACACAATATAGAAGTATACAGGTTGACCACCATTTATAACTGTAACCTCACAATCTGGATATTTTGCAGATAATTGTTCTTGCAAACTGTTAGCATCATCTTCTGAAACACCTTCACCATAGAATAAGGTTATATTAACTTTGTCATCACTATACATTTTTTCAACAAGCTGTATTACAGTTTCATTTACTAATTTATCCTTGCAAACAATTTTCCCGTTTGTAATACCCATAATCTCACCTTCGTGCAAATCAAAACCATCTATATGTGTTGTTCTTACGGCATGAGTTACTGAACCGCTAAGAACTGATTCACGAGCTGCAGTCATAGTTTCAATATTTTCCTGTAATGTTCCTTCCATATTAAATGCAAGTATTGAGGAAATACCCTCTGGTATAGATACTGTAGGTATAACATGTATCATTTTCTTTGTTAAATTTTGAGCTTGTTCTGCAGCTAAAATTATATTTTTATTATTAGGGAAAACAAACACATGGTCACTTGGCACTTTATCAACGGCTTTTGCTATATCATCAGCACTTGGGTTCATAGTTTGTCCACCCTCTATAATTTGGTCAACTCCTAAATCTTTAAACACAGCAGAAATCCCTTCACCAGTAGCAACTGAAACCAAACCAAAAGGTTTCTTTTGTGCTTGCATTTGAGCATATTTCGCTTTTAGTTCACGATTTTGTTGTACCATATTATCTATTTTAATATTGTTAATTTCACCAAGCTCTAGTGCATAACCCAACGCACGGTTAGGCTCATTGGTGTGTACATGAACTTTTATAAGGCTTAAATCACCCACACAAATTACAGAATCACCGATTGCCATTAATTTTTCACGGAGTTTGTCTATATCAGACTCTGTTGTTTTTTTATTGATTTCAATAACCATAAACTCAGTACAATATCCAAATTGAATTTCTGCCAAGTCTTCAAAATTAACATGGAATTGTTCATTAGCTTCTATTTGTTTAGCTGTTTCATCAATTTCAACTGAAAAGTCTTCATCATTAATTAAAACTTTATTAAAACCAGTGAAGATAGTCATTAAACCACGACCACCTGCATCAACAACACCTGCCTGTTTTAATACTGGCAACAACTCAGGTGTTTTTTGTAAAATTTCTTCCCCTGCGTTTAATATGTATTCAAAAAATGGTTCAAAATCTGCAAATTTTTTAGCACCCTGCTCTGCTGCATCAGCCATAGTTCTAACCACTGTTAAAACAGTTCCTTCCTTTGGAATTGTAACAGCATTGTATGCCATTTTAGCACCATTTTTTAAAGCTTTTGCAAAAATTTTTGTAGTAATTTCATTTTGTAAAACAAGTTCAACTGACATACCACGAATAATTTGTGATAAGATAACACCTGAATTACCTCTAGCACCGCGCAAAGCACCTTTACTAAAAGCTTCACCTAATGCGTCCATATTATTTGTTGGACAATTATTGATTTCAGTTGTAGCTGATTTAAAAGTTAAAAACATATTTTTTCCTGTATCACCATCAGGAACTGGAAAAATATTTAATGAGTCAATATATTTTTGGTTATTATCTAAATAATTGCATGCACCTATAACCATTTTACGAAAGGTTGCACCATTTATAGTCTTCTGCATATTATCCCCTAACATTTCTTTATTATCAAATTAAAATAAAACTTGGCATAAAGATTTTAAACCCTTACGCCTACAACATTTACATTTACAGTATCAACTATCATACCTGAAAATTCTTCAACACGATATTTTACTGCTTTTTTTAAAGATTCGGCAACGGCACTTATTGAAACACCATACTTTAGCACAACAAACAAGTCAATAAAAATTCGGTTTTCATTAGTTATCACTTTCACACCCTTACCTAACTGTTGCTTTTTAAATAAATCTGCAAAGTTATCAGATAACTTTTTGCTAACTAAATCAACAGTGCCATAACAATCTAAAGCAGCAGAAGCAGCAACTGCAGCTATTGCTTCATCAGATATAATTATTTTGCCATAGTAGTTAGATGTTGTTACTGACATATTACCTCACAATAAATATAACTGAAAACTCAGTTGGTTTATATTTTACTAAACTTGTTACAGAATATCAAGTGTTTTAGGCAAAGTTTATTTAATTTGTTACAATTAATTTATTTTTTTTAGCTATATATGTTGCAAAATATTTTAAAGTGTGATACAATCAAAATACAATTTTGTTTAAAAATTATCCAAGGGGGTTAAAACTTATATGAGCAAGGAATGTCAAATTTGCGGTAAGACTAAAATGAATGGCATGAAAATTAAGCGTGATAGTCAAGGTATTTTAGGACACAACAGATATCCAAGAGAAGTTAACTTGCAAAACACAACTATTATTGATGAAAAAGGAAATAATAAAAAAATTCGTGTTTGCACAAAATGTCTTAAAAAAATGAAGCAAGATGCATAAAAAAACACCAATTAAATTTGGTGTTTTTTTGTTTTATAAAATAATTTTCAATTTATAACATTAGTTTTATATTACCTTTTTATAAATTGTTTTGAAAAAATAATTTTTAAAATTCCTTTCAAAAATTTTGGTGCAGTAAAACAAATAATTCGCATTAAAAACTCCCCTTATTCATTTACTTTATTATATGAAAATACAAAATTAAAGTTTACTAGGAAGACTATTTATAACCATTTTTTCCTTTTAATGCTTCAATTGTTTTACCTATATTTTCTGATTTATAAATTGTGCTTCCAGACACAAGAACATCTGCTCCAGCTACGGTTATTATAGAAGCATTAACTTCATTAACACCACCATCAACCTCAATTAAAAAATTATATCCAAACTCTGAACGCTTTTTGTTTAAATGAGAAATTCTTGATAGGCTTTCTTTCATAAATTCTTGCCCACTTTTCCCTGGTTCAACACTCATTACTAACACTAAATCAACATAAGGTAAAATATTATCAAGCAATACAATAGGAGTTTTTGGTTTAATTGAAATACCAACACTTACACCAAGTTGTTTGATTTCTTGCAATGCATTAATTAACCTAACTTTGTTATCAAAACATTCAAAATGAATTGTTATGATATTAGCACCATACTTTGCATAACTTCTAACAACTCTCATAGGGTCTGAAACCATAAGATGAACATCAAGTGGCATCATAGTTGATTTTCGTATAATCGCAAAAATCAATTCATCATAAGTTCTTGATGGTACAAATTTGCCATCCATTATATCACAATGCAACCAATCAGCACCCGCATCTTCTAATTTTTTTATGTAGCTTCCTAATTTTCTTATGGGACAAGGCTCAGTGCTAGGTGCTATTAAAATATTTTTTTGCATAAAAAACTCCTTTATAATTATGCTTTAATATGAATATTTATTAGCTTAAGTTTGACGGATTATCTTCAATAAATATATTAGCTTTTGGATTAGTGTTTTTTTGCACTATCTTGTAAATTTCATCTGTTAACATATCAGCAACGCTTTGTTTAAAACGCATTAAAATTTGAAATCTGAATTTTCTTTGTATTTTAGCAACTGGTGATTTCATAGCTCTACAAAACAAGAAATCTGATTTATTTTTTTCTTCTAATTGACATATTGGTAAATAAATTTTCGAACCTATATTTTTTGCTAAATTTTCATCTTCACTTGAAATTAGTATTCTAACAATTTTTGCAAATGGAGGAAATTTTGTTGTTTCTCTAAGATTTATTTCTTTTTCAAAAAATGACTTATAATCATAATTTGCTGCATATTTATACACATAATGTTTAGGACAATATGTTTGCAAAACAACTTTACCAAATTTGTCGGCTCTACCTGCTCTACCTGCTACTTGAGTTACAAGTTGAAAAGTTCGTTCAACACTTCTAAAATCTGAAAAATGCAAACTCATATCAGCATCTACAATACCAACAAGAGTAACATTAGGAAAATCATGCCCTTTTGCAATTATTTGCGTTCCAACTAATACACTTGGAGCATTTGAAGAAAACTCTTCTAAAATTTTTGAATGTGCATTTTTGCTTCTTGTATTATCAACATCCATTCTTAATATTTTTACATTAGGAAAAATTCTTTTTAATTCTTCAACAACTCTTTCAGTGCCAACAGCTCCCATTCGAATATATTCACTACCACAATTTGGGCACTTAGTAAGTGCTTTATATCTTTTTCCACAAAAATGACATTTCAACTCAGATTCTTCTTTGTGATAAACTAAAGAAGCATCACAATCTTCACATTTTGCTATATAACCACATTCTCTACATATAATATAACTTGAAAAACCTCTTCTGTTTACAAATATTATAGCTTGATTTTTATGCTCAATACATTCTTTTAAATCAGATAAAAGTTGTCTTGAAAACATACCAGTATTTCCAAAACTTATTTCACTACACATATCTATTATTTGTATTTGTGGCATTTGCTTATTATTTGCTCTTTTTGTAAGTTCAATCAATTTATATTCTTTATTTTTTGCACGCCAAAAGCTGTCAATGCTTGGTGTTGCACTTCCTAAAACTACAGGACATTTGTTATATTCCCCTCTAAATTTAGCTACATTGTGTGTAAAAAATCTAGGGTTACTTTCACTTTTATAAGAACTATCATGTTCTTCATCAATTATAATCAACCCTAAATTTGTAACAGGAGCAAATATAGCTGACCTAGCACCTATAACAATTTGTGCATCACCATTTCTTATTCTTTGCCATTCATCAAAACGCTCTCCTACAGACAATCCACTGTGTAAAATAGCAACATTATCACCAAATCTTGCTTTAAAAACACTTAATATTTGTGGAGTTAAAGAAATTTCTGGAACTAACATTATAGCCGATTTACCACTTTTAACCACTGAATCAATACAGTGCATATAAACTTCTGTTTTACCGCTTCCAGTAACCCCAAATAGTAAATTAATTTTTGGTTCACACAAAATTTCTTTTATTGCAAAGTTTTGTTCATCAGTTAATATAACTTTTTTATCTTCTTTTATATTTGATTGTGGTTTACGATAAATTTTCAAATTAGATTTTTTCAATATACCTAAATTGGCTAACTTATTTACAGCAGTTGCTCCAAATTTTTGTATCAAATCAGAGCTTTTATACACTTTTTCATTTTCTAAAAATTCAATTAAATTTATTTGTTGAATTGCATTTTTTCTAACTAAAAGCATTAATTCATCTTTGGGTTTAAATAAATTAGCCACATAAACAGTTTTAAGTAGCTCCTTTACTTTACCTTTCCTCATACCACTTGGTAAAAACAAACGCAAAGTATCCACTTTCTTTAAATGATTTTTTTGTTGCATATATTCAGATAATTTTAATAATTCATCGGTTAAAATAATAAAATTATCCAACGGCTTTATTATTGTTTTTAATTTTTCATTTTCAAGTTCAGATTTATCTTTTAAGTTTATTACATAGCCTTCTATATTTCTATTGCCAAAAGGGACAAGCACTCGCTGTCCCTTTTTAGTATCAGGAAGAGCAACATAGTCAAAAACTTTGTCAACTTCCGAATGTGCAATGTCAATTATAACTTCGGCTATCATATAATGTTAAACCCTTTTAGTTTACTTTTACTTTTCCCTCATAAACTTCTTCTGCAGCAATAGCAATAACTTTTGGGTCTTTTTCCATAGGTTCACCAGAAAAGTATATATTGCTTAGTTCTTTTGCGCGTTTTGCAATTAAGCAAGTAAGCAAATATTTATTACCAACCTTATTTCTTAACTCATCTATAGGTGGTTTATCCATTTCAAATTCTTGTTTTTCCATATTATCCCCCTTAAAATAGGTAGTATACCATCAAAATTTCTATACATAGTTACATAATTTTTTTAAACTTAGCAAAAAACTATCATTAAGTGCAGTTTTTTGAAGGGATACTTACATTTTTTTGATTTTTATTTAAAATTAATCTGTTCGCATTTTAAGTTAAAGACTTATATTAAACTTAATAGTTAATTTATTAATTTTTGAAGCAATTCACCCACTAATTTTGGATTTGCTTTACCAGCAGTAGCTTTCATAGTTTGCCCAATGAAGAAAGCCATCGTTTTTTGATTACCAGCTTTTAATTCAGCAGTGGCTTTTGGATTATCTTCTATTATTTTTTGTAATATTTTTTCTAAATCCGTTGTATCATTCATTTGAGCCAATCCTCTTTCATTTACCGCTACTTCTGGGTCAAAATCACTCTTCCACATTTCATCGAATAACTGTCTAGCTACGGCTTGATTTATAGTGTTGTTTTTATATAATTTTAAAAGCTTTGCTAAATTTTCTGCACTTACCTGAATATCTGTATCAATTTCTTCAGAACTATTTAACTTTTTAAAAATTTCACTACAAATCCAATTACAAACAAACTTTGGTTCATTAAACAAAGAAACAACAGCTTCAAAATAATCTGCATTTTTTCGTTCAGTAGTTATTAATTTAGCATCTTGTTCAGTAAGACCTAATTTTTGATATTCAATAATACGCTCTTGAGGAAGTTTTGGTAATGTTTTCCTTATGCTGTCAATATATTCATCACTTGTTTCAATAGGAACCAAATCTGGGTCCGGAAAATATCTATAATCTTGCGAATCTTCCTTTGTTCTCATTGAATATGTTTTTCCAGCTTCATCGTCCCAACGACGCGTTTCTTGGATTACTTTTCCACCACTATTTAAAACTTCAGCTTGTCTTTTCGCTTCATATTTTATTGCCCTACTTACAGCACGAAATGAATTCAAATTTTTCATTTCAGTACGAGTACCTAATGGTTCACCTTCTTTGTGTAATGATAAATTAACATCAAAACGAATACTACCTTCTTGCATTTTACAATCTGAAACTTCAACATAAAGCAAAGTTTCACGGAGTTTTTCTAAATAAGCAACAGCTTCTTCCGCACTTGATATATCAGGTTTTGATACAATTTCAATTAAAGGTACGCCACCTCTGTTATAATCAATCATTGTCCCAGTATTATCGTGAATAAGTTTACCTGCATCTTCTTCTACATGAATTCGGTCCAAATTGATAAATTTCTTTTTCCCTTCAACTTCAATTTCTAAACCACCACCAACACACAATGGATATTCCAGTTGTGAAATTTGATAAGCTTTTGAAAGGTCGGGATAAAAATAATTTTTTCTTTCAAAAACCGAATAATTATTGATAGTACAACCTACTGCTAATCCCATTTTTATAGCATATTCAATTGCCTTTTTATTTAAAACGGGCAATGCTCCTGGCATTCCAGTACATACAGGACAACAATTTGTATTTGGTTCACCACCAAATTTATTTCTACACGAACAGAAGAGTTTTGTGTTTGTAGCCAGCTCACTATGAACTTCCAAACCTATTACCATTTTCCAATCAGACATCAATTTTATATCTCCTTTGCGTGTTTTTCATAAAAATCGCCAAAATTAAATAAAGTTTCTTCTTTAAAATGTGGTGCAATCAATTGCATTCCCACAGGAAGCCCATTTGATACTTTACCGCAAGGTATAGAAATAGCAGGAAGTCCCGCAATATTTACAGGTACAGTATAAATATCATTCAAATACATAGCAAGATGGTCATCACATTTTTCACCCAACTTAAAAGCTACCGTAGCAGTTGTCGGGCAAATAATAACATCACATTTTTCAAATGCAGTTTCAAATTCTTGTCTTATAATTTTTTGAACCTTTTTTGCCTTTCTATAAAACGCGTCAAAATAACCACTTGATAATACATAGTTACCAAGCATAATTCGGCGTTTAACTTCTTTACCAAAACCCTGTGTTCTAGATTTAAAATATAAATCAACTGTATCACTAAAATTTTTTGCACGAACACCATATTTTACACCATCAAATCTTGCAAGATTGCTAGCAGCCTCAGCAGATGAAATAATATAATAAACAGCTAATGCGGTGTCTAAACTTGGTAAATCAATATCTACAATCTCAGCACCATTATCTTCATAAAGTTTTATTGCTTTTTCAATATTAGCACGAACTTCATTGTTAAGAGCATCACTAAAAAATTGTTTTGCAATTCCAATTTTTTTACCTTTTACACTTCCAGTTATTGATTTTTCATAATCTGGAACCAAAATTTTAGCACTAGTCATATCTTTTTTATCTTCACCAGCTAAAACATTTAACATAATTGCACTATCTCTAACTGTTCTTGTAAAACAACCCACTTGGTCCAATGAACTAGCAAATGCAACTACTCCGAACCTAGAAACACGACCATATGTTGGTTTTAAACCAACAACCCCACAAAACGATGCAGGTTCCCTAATGGAACCACCAGTGTCTGTTCCCAAAGAAGCAAAACTTTGAAAACTAGCAACTGTTGCGGCACTTCCACCACTTGAACCACCTGGAACATAATCTTCGTTCACTGGATTTCGACACACACCAAATGCGCTATTTTCGGTTGAACTCCCCATTGCAAATTCATCCATATTTGCTTTACCAATTATTACTGCACCTGCATCAATTAATTTTTGAGCGCAAGTAGCATTAAACGGTGAAATCCAGTTTTCTAAAAACTTACTTGCACAAGTAGTTTTTGTTCCAACAAGATTTATGTTATCTTTTATAACAACAGGAATACCTGCTAAAGGTCCTAATTTTTCACCTTTTTTGCGTGCTTGGTCACATTTTTTAGCAGCATCAATAGCTTGTTCTTCACAAGTAGAAATAATTGCATTTAAATTTTGAGTGCTATTAATTCTATCCAAACACAATTTTGTTAATTCAACACTAGAAATTTCATTATTTTCTAGCATTTGTCTAATTTCATATAAACTACATTTCAAATAATCCATAAAAACCACCTTATTCAACAGTTATTGGCACAACAAAAGCCCCATCTTTTTGTTCAGGTGCATTCGCTAATATTTCTTTTTGTGTAAAACTTGGTTCAACAATATCACTGCGCAATTCAATATCTGATTTTAATGTGTTTTCAATTAAAGATACTTTTGAAACATCAACCTTTTCAATTGTAGCTACTTGTTCTAAAGTTTTATCAAACTCTGCTACAAAATTTTTTAATTCATCTTCCGAAAATTCTAAACGAGATAATTTTGCTAATTTTCGGGCTTCCTCAATATTTATTTTCGCCATTATAACTCCTTAAAAAAATACATATTTATGATAACACATACCCCTAAATGTGTCAATCATTTAACATTGACAAAAATTCAGCTTCATTTAATATTTTTATATTTAAATTTAGTGCTTTTTGATATTTTGAACCAGGTTCTTCACCCACCAAAACAAAATCTGTCATTTTTGAAACAGTTGATGAAACGGTGCCACCATTATCTTCAATTATTTTTGTTGCTTCGTTTCTTGATAATGTTGGTAATGTACCAGTTAAAACAAAAACTTTATCAGCAAATACTCCATTATCTTGTTTATTCTTATCTTTATAAATAATGTTTACACCATATTCAAATAATTTGTTATATATATTTTTATAATAATCATTTGAAAAATAATCAACTATGCTTTGAGCAACAATTTCTCCAATATCTTCAATAATAACAAGTTGCTCTATTGTAGCACATTTCAAGTTTTCAAAATTTTTAAAATTTTTAGCTAAATCTTTTGCGGTTTTTATTCCAACATTTCCTATACCTAAAGCATAAATAAAGCGTTCAAATTCAATATTTTTGCTTTTTTCAATTGAATTAATTATATTTTTGGATTTTTTATCCTTAAATTTTTCTAATTCTTTTAATTGTTCTTTTGTTAAATTATACAGTTGGTCAACAGTTCTTAATTTCAATTTATCAAAAAATAAATCAACAGTCTTATCACGAATACCTTCAATATTCATTGCATTTCTAGAACAAAAATGAATTATTCTTTCTTTAAGTTGAGCAGCACAGCCAGTTTCATTAGTACAAAACAAATGTACTCCTCTATTTTCTAATTTCGTTCCACAACAAGGACAGTATTCAGGTTTTATAATTTCTTTTGAGTTTTCAAATTCTTGTGCTAAACCTAAAATTTCTGGTATAACTTCATTGCTTCTTCTTAAAAATACTAAGCTATTTATTTTAACCTGTTTTCTAATTATATCGTCCCAATTGTTTAATGTAGCACGCTTTACCGTAGCACCAGCTATTTCAACTGGTTCTAGAATTGCTAATGGAGTAAGTTTGCCAGTTCTGCCAACCTGCCAAATAACATTTTTAACAACACTGGTAACTTCCAATGCCTCAAACTTATAAGCAAGTGCCCATTTGGGAAATCTTATTGTCCAACCTAATTGATTTCTTATATTTATATCATTAACTTTTATAACTAAACCATCAATTAATATATCAAGATTTTCCCTTTCATTATCAACTTTTTTTATTGTATCAGATATTATATTAAAATTATTTGTACTAACAAAAAAATCTGAAACTAAAAACTTATTATCAATTAAAAATTGTCTTAATTCAACTTGAGTTTTAAAATTAAAATCTTCAATATAAGGAATTCCATAAGCGAAAAAATCTAAGTTTCTACTTGCTGTAATCTTAGGGTCCAAGTTTCTAATTGAACCAGCAACAGCATTTCTAGCATTTTTTAATAAAACATCGTGTGATTGTTCATTAAATTTGTTTAGTTCACTTAAAAGCATAATTCCTTCACCTTCAACAATAATCCTTTTTTTAAAAGGAATTGAAAGCGGAACAGTTCTTATAGTTTTCACTTGTGCTGTAACATCTTCACCAATATAACCATTACCTCTTGTAGAAGCATTAACCAACAAACCGTTTTCATAAATTAACGCCAAACGCAATCCATCAAATTTATATTCAACAGTAAATGTTTGATTAGGGTATTCATCAATTATTTTTTCATACCATTCTTTTAACTCAGGAATACTTTGTGCTTTATCAAGACTTAATAAAGGTACCTCGTGATTATGTTTTTGAAATTTATTAGAAACCATATCACCTACTCGTTGAGTTGGAGAATTTGGTAATATATATCCAGTTTTCTTTTCTAACTCTAATAATTTATAGTAAGCTATATCATAATCTTTATCTGAAACTATAGGTTTATCTAAAACATGGTAATGATAACTATAAAGATTAACTTTTTCAACCAAATCTTCTATTTGTTTTTTTAAATTTTCCATTTAACTACCTACTTGTTCTTTAAAATTTGAAGTGGAGCATAATCCAAAGATAGTGTTTTTGCCCCCAAAATTTCAAATGTAACCGTAACCATTCTGCTAGTTAATTTACTATCATCTGTTACAGTTCCTACACCAAAACTTGGATGTAAAACTTTTGTTCCATTAACAAAAAGTGAAACATCTTTTTTTTGCTGAGCTACTTTAGTTTGCCACAAAGATGGCATATTTTTCATTGCTTGTTGCTTATGCTCTTGAGCAACATTACTAATATTTAATTTATTATATATAAATGAATTTGAACTATTTTTAATATTTTCGCTAACTAGTTCCATTTCATCTATAAATCTACTTTTATCAAAATATTTTTCGTTATTATACAACATTCTTCTTGTACTATATGTTAGAAACAATGTTTCTTTTGCTCTTGTGATAGCAACATACATCAATCTTCTTTCTTCTTCTATATCACTTGGTCTTTCACCTGTTTTTACCATAGGGAAAATTCCATCTTCAAGTGCAGCAATAAAAACAACCTTAAATTCAAGACCTTTAACAGCATGAACTGTACTAATCAAAACATTATTATCATCAGATGTAACAGTATCAATATCACTCAATAAAGTTATTGATTGTAAATAATCATCTAACACAGCATTAGGGTTTTCCGTAACATATTCACTAACACTGTTTATATATTCTTGAACATTTGCTTTACGAACAATATCATCTTCATTATTTGTATCATAACAGTTTGCTAAATTTGCTTCATCTATAAGAAATTTAACAAATTCATCTATTCTATTATTCTTCTTTGAACTAATTCTATTGTACAAATTTGCAAACTCTTCAATTTTTAATTTAACAGAAGTACTAAAATCTGAAAAACTTTGAATATTTAAAATCACATCAATTATAGGTTTATCACCTGCTAACTGAACTATTTTAGATAAAGTAGTTTCTCCTATGCCTCGTTTCGGGAAATTGATTATCCTACTAAAACTTTCATTATCGCAAGGATTTGCAATTGCTCGTAGGTATGCTAAAACCATTTTTATTTCACTTCGTTCAAAAAATTTAAACCCACCTAAAACTTTATATGGTATTGCTGCGTTGTTTAAATAACTTTCTATAAGCCTGGAAGGCGCATTAAATCTAAGTAATATTGCAAAATCATTGTAAGAATAACCTTTTTCTCGAACTGCGTTGGCAATAGTTTTAACAATATACTCAGCCTCCATTCTATCAGTGGGAGCATTATATAAAACAACATCTGTTCCTTGTTCATTATTTGTCCAAAGAGTTTTGTCCAACCTTTGTTTATTATATTTGATAACTTTATTAGCAACATTTAAAATTGATTTTGTGCTTCTATAATTTTGTTCTAATTTATAAACCTTAACTAAAGGAAAATCTTTTTTAAAGTTGATAATGTTTTCAATATTCGCTCCACGCCAACCATATATACACTGGTCTTCATCGCCAACTACCATAATATTTCCCCATTTACGACTTAACAAACTTACAATTTCATATTGAACCTTATTTGTATCTTGAAATTCATCAACATGTATATATTTAAATTTGGTTTGATAATAATTTAAAACTTCTTTATCTGTCTTTAATAATAACAATGTTTTTACAAGTAAATCATCAAAATCAAGTGCATTATTTTTTTTTAATTCAAACTCATAACTTTCAAACACTTTTATAAAATCGCTTTCACAAAACAGAAAAGGATTTTCATTTACATAATTATTTACATTTAAGTTATTATTTTTTGCATTTCCTATATGATATTCTATACTTTTTTGTATAGATTCATTTTCAATGTTATATTTTTTATATAATTCTTTTAATATATGCTTTTTCTCTGCATCACTATAAATACTAAAATTTTTTGAATAACCAATTTTATCTATATTACTACGCAAAATTTTTACACACAATGAGTGAAAAGTAGAAATCCAAACATCATTGAATGCTCCAACAATTTTATCTACACGCTGTTTCATTTCATTTGCTGCTTTGTTGGTGAAAGTTATAGCTAAAATATTACTTGCAGGAACTTGTTTTTCTAAAATTAAATAAGCTATACGATGTGTTAATAATCTTGTTTTTCCACTACCTGCCCCCGCAGTTACTAGAACAGCTCCATCATAATTTATTACTGGTAAAATTTGCTCTTCGTTCAAATTACTTAAAATATCCACTTAGCACCTTCTTTTGTTTTAAAAATTATAACAAAATTTAAAATTATTAGCAATCAACTTTTATAATAAAATAAATTAAACAGGTTTTTGTACCTGTTTAATTTACTGCTATTTTGTTGCGAACTTCATTATTATATCGTTCTTTTAAAGTATTATATTTATCAGTTAATTTACTAATATAAATTTGTTTTGCGTGTAAATCCAATTCATCATAAACTGAATGGTCAATTAATTGAGCAATAGGATTTAAAACAAATTCATTTTGAGAAAGTAATTTACACACTTTAGCATAAAGTTTTTCGTCAGGGTCTTTTTCATTTATTTTCTGTATTTCTCTTTCAATTTTCCTTTTATAAATTTCATTTAATGAAGAAATATTACAATTTTTATTTTTTATAGATTCTTCTTCAATAAATAATTTTCTTTCTTTTTGAACTTGTTGCCAATATCCACTAACCAAACGCTTTTTTGCCTGTTTTGCTAATAATTTATGTGTAGGTAACTTTTCATTATTTAGCATACTTCACTCTCCTTTTATATAACAATAATAAAATATTTTTTGTGAATAAAAAAGTGAATTATAGCAAAATTTTTAGTTTCGACAAAACTTGTCAATTTTCGATAACAAAAAAAAGATGAAAACTATTATTCATCTTTCTTTTCTTTATTTGAAGCGAGATCCTCTTTAACTTTCGCTTGTTTACCAGATAATTTACGAATGTAGTAAAGTTTTGCACGACGAACTTTACCCCTACGAACTACCTCAATATGGTCAATTCGTGGAGAATGTACTGGGAAAGTTCTTTCAACACCTACACCAAAACTTATACGACGAACTGTAAAAGTTTCGCGAATGCTTCCATTCTTTCTAGAAATTACTACACCTTCATAAGCTTGAAGTCTTTCTTTATCACCTTCAACAACTTTAACATAAACACGAACAGTGTCTCCAATATTAAAGTCACCAGCTTTTTCTTTCAAGCCCTCTTTTTCTAATGTTGCAATAATGTTCATCTGACTAAATACCTCCATAAAGATTGTTCCAGAATGTTCATACGAGACCTTATTACAAAAACTATGTAATTATTTGCCGTAGAGGACCACCCGAGTCATAGCATTATAATATCATAATTTTATATTTAATGCAAGACTTTTTTATATATTTTTTTATTTTTTAAAAGTTTTACCACGCGTTAATTATGTGATTTATTTCTTTATCTAAAACCTCAATAACATCAAATCTACACGGAATATCAAAAAGTCCAAATTTTCTTTGATATTGCTGTGCTACTTGCATAATTTTAATTTTTTTATAATTATTTACCATTTCACACGGTCTACCAAATTTTTCGTTAGATTTTGCTTTAACTTCAACAAATACAATGGTTTTTTTATCTTTGGCAACTATATCTAATTCACCTAAATTTGTTTTATAATTTGTATGTAATATTTTATAGCCTTTTTTCCTTAAAAAATTTTTGGCTAACAATTCACCTTCTTTCCAAACTTTTATATTATTCATATGAAAAACCTACACAAAATGTTTAATAAAACTTTCTCGATGAATGTCACATTTCCCAAATTTTTTTAAATTTTCAATATGTTCTTTGGTCCCGTATCCTTTATGTTTGGCAAAATTAAATTGTGGATACTTTTTATCA
The DNA here is from genome assembly GCA_944384415.1 of uncultured Clostridia bacterium. Lineage (GTDB taxonomy): Bacteria > Bacillota > Clostridia > Christensenellales > UBA1242 > UBA7584. The sequence continues at coordinate 67,709 of CALWTF010000022.1, forward strand.
ATTTCTTTCATAAAACGGTCTCGACTAACTTTTGCCAATATTGAAGCACAAGCAATATTATATGATAATGCATCACCGTGAATTATTGAAACAGTTTTAATATCAGTATTCAAATTTTTTACTGCATCAATTAATATTATTTCAGGTTTTATTTTTAAACCTAATATACACATCTCCATTCCCTTTTTTGTGGCATTTAAAATATTAATTTCATCAATCGTTTTTTCATCAATAAAACATATTTTATAATCTATTGCTTTTTTTATAATTTCTTCAAATAACTTCTCTCGTTTTTTTTCTGTTAATTTTTTACTATCATTTATTCCATCAATTATATCTTCTTCGTTTAAAGGCATAATAACACACGCACAACAAACAGGCCCAGCTAATGGTCCTCGTCCAGCCTCATCAATACCAGCTATAAGTTTATAATTTTGAAAATTTTTTTCATAGTTTAACATTTAATTATTTCCCTTTGTTTATCATTTGAAAGTTATCCAGTGTTATCTTTCCTAATCTACCTTTTCTAAAATCATCTATAACAGCTCGAGAGCCTCTTTCCCAGTCAATTTCTTCACCTTTCAAAACAAACTTTCTTTTATTACAAATTTTTTCTAAAACATCTACAGGCATACAATCATTGTCAATTATAATATCATAGCGTTTTTCAATTAAATTTTTATTTTCTTTCATTTGTTTTTTTAAAAATTCTACACATAAATCTCCTGCATCATAAACATCATCACTAATACTACCAATAAACGCTAAATTTCTAGCAATTTCTTGATTTTCAAAAGATGGCCACAAAGTTCCAGGAGTATCTAATAATTCAATCATTCCCCCTATTTTTACCCATTGCTTACCTCGAGTTACACCAGGTTTGTTTCCTGTTATTGTTTTAGCTTTTCCGCATAAATTGTTTATTAAAGTGCTTTTACCACAATTTGGCACCCCAATAACCATAGCTCGTAAAGGCATTTTAATTCCTTTACTTTCATATTTTTCAATTTTATTTTTAAGCAGTAACTTCATCTTTTCTTGCACAATTTTTGCAGAATTGGTTTGTGTGCTATCTAAAGTTATACAAACTGAATTTTTACCAGTAAAAAAATCAATCCATTTTTTGCTTTCAGTATCATTAGCTAAATCAATTTTATTTAAAACATAAATAATTGGTTTATTAGTAATAATATTAGTAAATTCAGGGTTTACACAAGAAAAAGGAGCACGCGCATCTAAAACATAAATAATTAAATCAACAACAGAAACTTCTTTTTCCATAGTTCTTAAAGCTTTTGTCATATGACCCGGAAACCAATTAATAGTATTTTTATTATTTTCCACCACAAACTCCTTTTGTTTAAACTTATTTATATAATTTAATTATTCTGCTTTATTTTCCAACAAATCAGGTCTTCTTTTTTTTGTTAATTTAAAACTTTCTTCTTTACGCCACTTTTCAATTTCCTGATGATTTCCAGATAATAACACATCGGGAACTTTTAATCCCCTAAATTCTTGAGGACGCGTATATTGAGGAAACTCCAATAAATTATTAGAAAAAGTTTCGTTGATTACAGAATTTTCATTACCTAGAACTTTAGGAATATATCTAGCAACAGCATCAACTAATATCATAGCTGGAAGTTCACCACCTGTCAGAACATAATCTCCTATACTTATCTCTTCATTAACAAATGTATCAATAACTCTTTGGTCAATACCTTCATAATGCCCACAAATTATTATTAAATGTTCAATTTTAGACATTTCTTTAACCTTAGATTGATTAAGTAATGAGCCTTTTGGAGACATATAAACAACATAAGAATTTTTTTGAATAACACTTTCAATAGCATCAAAAAGAGGTTGAGGTGTCATTAAAAGTCCATCTCCTCCACCAAATGTATAGTCATCACATTTTTTATGCTTATCTTTTGAAAAATCTCTTATGTCAGTTATTTTTATTTTTAAAATACCTGATTCTACAGCTCTTCCAATTATACTTTCTTTTAATGCAGAAAAACTTTCTGGAAATAAAGTTAAAATATCAATTTTCACTTTCAGTTAGCTCCTTGAATCGTTTTAAATTTATTATAATTTTTTTATCGTCTAAATTTACTTCTGAGAACAAATCATCAACATAAGGACATAAAATTTCTTCGCTACCATCACGCAAAACTAATATATCACTAGCTCCATAATTATTAACATCAATAATTTTTGCAATTAAATTATTATTAACATCAAACAATTTACAACCAATTAAATCAACAATATAATACTGATTTTGTTTCAATTCAGGCATTTCACTGCGTGCAATTTCCAATTGTTTATTTCGATAAAGTTCTGCTTCGTTTCTAGAGTTAATACCGTTTAACTTCATATAGGCAAACCCTTCGTGCACACGACAAGTTAAAACTTTGTAATTTACACTATCAATATTAACACTTTTAAAATTTTTCATATCATTTTCGTCAGAAATCAAAGGTAACACTTTTAGTTCACCTTTAACACCTTGAGGTTTTAATATTTTTCCTATAATCATAAATTTTACACCTTTTAAACACAAAAAGGAGGCATAATAATCCCCCCTGTTGCTAATCAAATTTAACAATATACTTTTTATCTGCAAAACCATTTTTACCAGCTAAAGAACGCACAATAGTTCTAATCGCCTGTGCATTTTTACCACCACGACCAACTACACGCCCCATTTCATTAGGATCTACTGTAACATTAATTGTTACAGTGTCACCTTCTTCAACCAGTTCAACTTTTACAGCATCTTTATTGTCTACCAACTCTTTAACGATATATTCTACAAGTTTTAACATAGGCAATCTCCTTTTAAAACTTTATTCTGCTGTAACAGTTGTTTCCTCTGTTGATTCAGTTACTTCTTCTTTTTGTTTTGGAGCAGGAGGCATTTGTTTAGGTTTTGGCGCAACATAAGGAACAGCTTTTAATATATTTGCCTTAACCAATAACTCTTTTGCTGTTTCAGTTGGCTGAGCACCTGTACTTAACCAATATTTTACTCTTTCTTCTTTTAAATTAATTTCAAATGGTTGTTTTAATGGGTTATAAGTTCCCAAATTTTCAATGTATTTTCCATCTCTTGCACATCTAGAATCCGCTGCTACCACACGGTAGAATGGTGATTTTTTATCACCAAGTCTTGTAAGTCTAATTTTAACTGCCATTTTAATTTCTCCTTAATTATAAATTTTATATTAAATTCCATTAAAAAAATGGTAATTTACCTCGTTTTTTACCAGAACCAAATTTTTTCATCATTTCTTTTGATTGATAAAATTGTTTAAGCAAAACATTTACATCTTGGATTGTTGTTCCACTTCCACTTGCTATACGCTTTTTTTGACTTGCTTTTATGATGTCTGGATTTAATCTTTCCTTTTTAGTCATAGATAAAACTATTGCTTTATTACGCTCTATATCTTTAGGATTTATTTGAACATTACCAAGCTTTTTAGATGCACCTGGAATCATTTGAATAAGTTGATTAATATCTCCTAATTTATCAATATTTTTATATTGAGCTAAAAAATCCTCTAAAGTGAAAGAATTTTCTCGTAAAGCTTTTTCCATTTGTTTAAGCTGATTTTCATCAACAGCACTTTGAGCCTTCTCAATTAAAGTTAAAACATCACCCATTCCTAAAATTCTTGATGCCATTCTGTCAGGATAAAAGGGTTCAATATCACCTAATTTTTCACCTACACCACAAAATTTTATTGGTTTACCAGTTACCGCTTTAACAGATAATGCAACACCACCACGAGTGTCTCCATCAAGTTTTGTTACTATTATGCCAGATATATCTAACTTATCATTAAATTCCTTAGCTACATTAACACTATCTTGACCAGTCATTGCATCAATTGTTAATAAAATTTCTGCAGGTTTAACTTCTTTTTTGATATTTTGTAGTTCTTCCATTAATTCTTCATTAATATGCAATCTTCCAGCTGTATCAATAATAACTACATTAAAATCATTTTTCTTAGCATACTCAATTGCCTGTCTTGAAGTTTTTACAGGATTTTGTGTGCCTTTATCAAAAACTTCAACACCAGCATTTTTTCCAACAATTTGTAATTGATTAATTGCTGCTGGACGATAAATATCACCTGCTACTAATAACACTTTTTTTCCTTGACTTTTAAGGTGTGCTCCCAATTTACCACACATAGTGGTTTTTCCAGCACCTTGTAAACCACACATCATAATTACTGTTGGTGGAGTTCCTGAAAAATCTAATTTAGACTGTGAACTACCCATTAAAGCAATTAATTCGTCATTTACAATTTTTATTACTTGTTGCCCAGGTGTTAAACTTTTTAAAACTTCCTCACCTAAAGCTTTTTCAGAAACCTGTGCTATAAATTGTTTTGCAACAGAAAAATTAACATCAGCTTCTAAAAGAGCAACTCTTATTTCCCTCATTGCTTGATTAATTTCAAGCTCTGTAAGTTTGCCTCGTTTTGTTATCTTTGAAAAAATGTGAGAAAGACGCTCAGATAATGAACTAAAAATTGCCATTTTATTCTCCCAAAGTTTTTATTAATTGTGAAAGTTTTTCAATGATTTTGTTTTTAGTTTCAATATCAATATCAAAACTTGACACAATAACAGGTAATTGCAGTAATATATTGTTTATTTTACTACAAATTCCTAATCTCATTTCCAAATCTTTTAAGCGTTGTGTAGTGCGTCGAACTAAATCCAACACTGCTTGTCTGGAAATTCCCATATCTTGAGCTATTTCTGTTAACGAACCGTTATAATTAATATAACTATTCATTGTTCTCTTCTGTTTGGTTGTTAAAAATTTTGAATAAACATCTAGCATTTGAGACAGTGCAAGCATTTCATCAATGTTCATTTCCACCACCTTGTGTTGTAAAGTATTTCTACTTTACAGTCATTATATATCTTTTTATATTCATTGTCAATAGTTTACATATAAAATTTGGTTATTTATTTAATTGTTTTATCACATAATAATTAATATGAAAAGTAAAACTTGGATTATATTTTTTGTTATTATTTTTTGTTTTGTCATATTAGCAGTAAGTTTATCTGCTTTTGTTTATTATTTCCCGCAAAAACATAGAGATTTAATTAAATTATATTCAACTCAAAATAATTTAAATCCATCACTTGTTGCAAGCATTATAAATGCAGAAAGCAGATACAACAGTAATGCAAAGTCTTCAGCTGGAGCATTAGGACTTATGCAAATAATGCCGGAAACGGCTTTTTGGGTTGCAGAAAATAATAATATTTTACTTAATAATGAAGAAGAATTATTTGAACCACAAAAAAATATTGAAATTGGTTGTTGTTATTTAAAAATATTATTAACTGAATTTTCAAATATAAAAACAGTTCTATGCGCCTATAATGCAGGACCTTCATATGCAAGGCTTTGGCTTAAAAACACACAATATTGTTCTGATGGTAAAGAAATTAATAATCCACCTTTCACAGAAACAAGTAATTATGTAGATAAAGTTCTTTTCTATCAAAAATTTTATTCTTTTGTTTGGTAGAAATTAGTTGACAAATTTTACTACATTTATGTATTATTTAATATATAGAGGTGGTAAAAAATGGCAAAATTTTTTGTAGATGCTTTTGCAGATATGTTTGGTGATGAATTAGAAAAAAATGATTTAATTTTAGCACCTAGTAAAATTAAAAAAGGAAAAACAATTATTAATTTTACTGGATATGATTCAAAAATAGTTCCTGATAAATCATTAATATCTGACATAAAAGCAGGAAAATATCAAATTATTCCTTTAACACAACAAGAATGGATTGAATATTTTACACCATATCTTGATGATGGAGAAGATATTGTTTTCTTCTCTATTTCGTTAGAATTGCTTACTGAAGGTGGTGCTGATTTAAAAGCTGCATTTGCTGAGCTTGATAGTCGTTATCCTAATCAAAAAGTTATTTTAGTTAACACTTTAACCGTTTCTCGTGGCACAAGTGATATTGCAAAACTGACAACAACACTTTTCAAACGAAATAATGATTTTATGGAAGCTGTAAAATTTGCTAATAATCTTTCTGGACAATATCTAACAGCATTTGTTGTTGATGATGTTGAATACTTAGCAAAAAATCCCCTTGTAGACCAAGTTGAAGAAGTTTTTTCAGGCTCATTAGTTAATATGAAACCTATCATAAGTATCAACACACAAGGAAAAATTGATTTATTAGAAAAAGTAAAAGGTTTTAAAACAGCTGTTTCAAAATTGTATTCAATTGTAACACATAATGGAGAAAATATTGCAGACTACACTTTTTCAATCGTTAGTTTAAATGCAGATGACGAAGCACAAAAATTGTATAATAGGTTTTTAGAATATGTAAGCGAAACTGAAATATCATTATCAAAGCTTTCAATCAATAATGCTATTGTTGTAGGTGCTAAATGTGTTGGTTTAACATTTCATAGTAGACAAAAAACAGTAAATGATTAACATAATTATAATATAAAAAAAAGAGTGTAAAATACAGGTTTTAAATTTTATACTCTTTTTTTATTAAATTATTCTTCATCTTTTAATTCAACATTATGAAAAACATTTTGAACATCATCATTCTCTTCAAATGCATCTAACATCTTTATAAAAGAATTATACTTTTGCTCTTCAAGTTCCATTGTGTTTTCTGCAACCATTTGAATTTCAGCATTCATAATTTCAAAACCTTGTTTTTCTAATGCATCACGAATTGAATTTAACCTTGAAGCATCACTGCAAAATGTATAAGTTTCACCATCATTTTCTACATCATCAGCATCTACATCTAATGCTAGTGTCATAACATCATCTTCACTTAACCCATCTTTTGCTTTAACTGTTACAACTGCTGTTCGTTTAAATAAATAGCTAACGCTATTAGGTCCACCTAAAGAACCACCAGCTCTATCAAAAATATGACGAATTTCGGCAGCTGCACGATTTTTATTATCAGTTAAAAGTTCAACCATAACAGCTGAACCACCAGGTCCATACCCTTCATACATTAATTCTTCGTAATTTACAGAACTAAGTTCACCTGTTGCCTTTTTAATGCTTCTTTGAATATTATCATTAGGCATATTGTTAGCTTTTGCTTTTGCAATAACTGTAGCAAGTCGAGGATTTGTTGCTGGGTCACCTCCACCATTTTTACAAGCAATAGCAATTTCTTTTCCAATTTTAGTAAAAATTTTACCGCGGGCATTATCTGTTTTTGCTTTATCTCTTTTTATAGTTGCCCATTTACTATGTCCTGACATAATATATCTCCCCTTTAATTTTTTAAAATATACATTAATATAGAAGCAGAAACAGCTACATTTAGCGATTCCACATTATTTATCATAGATAATCCAACTACTGATGAACAACAATTTTTAACTTTTTCATCAACTCCGTTTGCTTCATTACCAAGCACAATACCAAAAATTTTTGATTTAACTTTAAAATCAAGTGCTTCTTGACCATTCATATCGGCACAAATTAATTCAAATTTTTCAGAAATTAATTTAAGTTGTTCAATTGTTATAGAAACAATTTTACAATCAAATAAAGTGCCCATAGTTGAACGCATTACTTTATCATTGTAAAACTCAACCCCATTTAAAGTGTAAATTGTATTAAAACCAAAAGCAACGGCTGTTCTAATAATCGTTCCAAAATTGCCTGGGTCTGAAACATTATCTAAAACTAAAAAATTTGTTTTTGGAAATTCAAACTTAAATTTAGGAAGTTCAACAACTGCAATTATTCCCTGAGAAGTTTTTGTTTGAGATAAAAGTTCAAACACTTGTTCTGAAACTTGAATAAATTCACAATTAATTTGAGTTAAATTTTTAATTAAGTTTTCATCAGTAAAAATTATATTATGAACTTTAACATTACGATTTACAGAATCATCTATAAACCGTTTACCCTCAATTAGAACTTTACCAAATTGAGAAATATATTTTTTGTTTTTTAATTTAGCAAATTCTTTAATTAAAGGATTTGCCCTACTTGTAATAATTGTTGTTTTCATTTAACACCAAAAACAGTTTTCTAACAAAAGAAAACTGTCCCTTTAATTAAGCAATTGCTTTTTTAGCTGTTTCAACAAGGTTTGAAAACGCTGTTGCATCAGAAACTGCAATTTCTGCTAAAACCTTACGATTAAGATTAATATTTGCAAGTTTTAAACCGTGCATAAAAACACTGTATGAAATATTGTTTTGTCTGCAAGCACCGTTTATACGAGCAATCCACAATGTACGCATATCTCTTTTAAGTAACTTTCTACCTTTGTAGGAATAATTACCTGAGTGCATAACTTGTTCTTTTGCTGCTTTAAATTGTTTACTTTTTGCACCAAAATAACCTTTAGCTTTTTTCAAAATAGCATTTCTTTTTTTAATAGCGTGAACACCATTTTTAATTCTCATAGTCTACTTCCCCCTTATTGAAGAGCATTCGTAATCTTTGGTGCGTCTGCTTTTGAAACAACACTTCCAGCACGAAGGCGTCTTTTCCTTTTACTTGATTTTTTAGTCATAATGTGACCTCTGTATTGACAGCCACGCTTAATAACGCCATTTTTATTTCTTCTAAAACGCTTTTTGGCTGCACTGTTACTTTTCATTTTAGGCATTTCTATTTCTCCTTATATTATTTAGATGTTTTGGGAGCAAGAATCATTGTTATTACTGAACCGCTTAAAATTGGCTTTTGTTCCATAACACAATCATTTTGCAAAATTTCATAAAACTTGTTCATATTTTCAATTCCCTGATGAGCAAAGCCAGCAAGCCTTCCATAAACACCCTTTATTGTAACACGAACCTTGTCACCAGATTGTAAAAATTTTAAAACTTGTTTTGCTTTATATTGAAGGTCATAATCTTCAATACGCATACTTAAAAGCATACCTTTAATGTCTGCTGCTTTTTGCTTTTTCTTTGCTTCTTTTTCTTTTCTTTGTGTTTCAAATTTATACTTACCATAGTTCATAATCTTGCATACTGGCGGAGTAGCATTTGGTGAAATGTTTACTAAATCAAGGTTAAATTCTTCAGCTTTATTTAGTGCTTCCTGAATTGAAACTATACCTAATTGCTCACCTTCAGTTCCAAGTAATCGAACTTGTTTAGCAGTAATCTGCTCATTAATCAATAAATCTTTTATTTTTTTACCCTCCACAAAACATAATATTTAAACAAAAAAGAAGTGGATAGAATCTACCCACTCCAAAACATATAACAAATAAGCAAATAAACTTATAAATTATATCTAATATAAAACCAAATCTAAGTAAACTTGACTGGTGAGAAGTGAGTTCTTCTTCTTTGTTATGAAGTTATTATATACAAAATAATAAACAAAGTCAATAGTTTTTATCAAGTTATTTTATTATTTTTTCAAAAATTTCTTTTTTTAAACTATTACAAAATTCATCAAGTGTCATTGTACCCATATCACCATTTTTACGATGTCTAACGGCAATAATATTTTGCTGTTGTTCATTATCACCTACAACAATCATATATGGTATTTTTTGTAGTTGTGCTTCTCTTATTTTATAACCAATTTTCTCATTACGCAAATCAACTTCAACACGAACACCATTAGCTTCTAGTTTTTCGGCAATTTCTTTTACATATTCAGAATTTCTATCAGTTAAAGCCATAACTTTTACTTGAACAGGAGCAAGCCATACAGGAAAAGCCCCAGCAAAATGTTCTGTTAATATTCCAAAAAACCTTTCTATAGAACCGTAAATAACCCTGTGAAGCATAATTGGTTCTTTCCTATCACCATTTTCATCTATATATTCAAGCTCAAAGCGTTTTGGTAATTGCATATCTAACTGAATAGTTCCACATTGCCAAGTTCTACCTATAGCATCTTGAATATGAATATCAAGTTTTGGTCCATAAAAAGCACCATCTCCAGCATTAATTTGATAAGCTATATTTCTTCGTTCTAAAGCATTTTTTAAACAAGTTTCAGCGTGTTCCCAATCTTTTAATTCACCCATATGGTCATCTGGCATAGTAGATAATTCTATATGATATTTAAGACCAAAAGTTGAATAAACTTTATCAACCAAAGCCAAAACCCCCATAACTTCATCTTCAATTTGCTCAGGAGTCATAAAAATATGTGCATCATCTTGAGTAAAACATCTAACACGGAACAATCCATGCAAAGTACCACTTGCTTCGTGACGATGAACTTTTCCTAATTCACCTACCCGTAAAGGTAAATCCCTATATGAATGAATATTTTCTTTATAATACAACATTCCACCTGGGCAATTCATTGGTTTTATTGCAAACTCTTCATCATCTTTGATTTGAAAAGTATACATATTATCACGGTAATGAGCCCAATGACCTGACTTTTCCCATAATGATTTACTCATTGCAATTGGTGTTGAAATTTCAACATAACCAGCTTTACGATGGATTTCACGCCAATAATCTATTAAATTATTTATAACATTTAATCCTTTTGGCATAAAGAAAGGCATACCTTGTGCATATGGTGAAATAAAGAAAAGTTCTTGCTCTTTCCCAATTTTTCTATGATCTCGAAGTTTAGCTTGTTCTAACATTTCTAAATAAGCATCAAGTTCGCTTTTTTTAGGGAAAGATGTACCATAAATTCTTGTTAACATTTTGTTTTTCTCATCACCTCTCCAATAAGCACCTGTTATTGATTGTAATTTTAATGCTTTAATTATTGATATATCTTCCAAATGAGGTCCACGACATAAGTCAATTAATTCTCCTAAGGTATAAGTTGTAATAATTTCACCATCAGGAATTGCTTCCAATAGTTCTAATTTATAAATTTCATTCATATCTGAAAACAATTTATATGCTTCTTCTTTTTTTACTTCCTGTCTTTTAAATTTTAAGCCTTCTTTTATTATTTTTTGCATTTCAGCTTCAATTTTATTTAAATCCTCTTGTTTTATAGGATTTTCAAAGTCAAAATCATAATAAAAACCATCTTGAATTGCTGGTCCAATAGAAATTTTAACATTTGGGAATAATCTTTTAACAGCTAAGGCTAATATATGAGCAGTAGAATGACGAAAAACCTCCATACCTTCCTTATCTTTTAAAGTTACAATTTCAACTGTTTGATTGTTTTTTACAGGTTCAGATAACTGTACCATTTTTCCATCTATTTTCCCTGCAATAGCATTTCTAGCAAGGCCATCACTAATATTTTTTGCAACATCTAGAACAGTTGCTCCCTCTTGAACTTGTTGAACACTACCATCTTTTATTTTAATGTTTATCATCTTAAAACTCCTTTTTAGACAAGAAAAAACTCGTCCAATGTAAAAATTTTTTCACAAAGGACGAGAAATTACCCCGCGGTTCCACCTTTTTTGCTTTAAAAGCCACTCTTTTTATCTTTTATCGTAAAGATTAAAACGCATTAGCAAATAGGTGGTTTCTTATAAAACTTCAAATGTTTCACTTCCAGCCAAGGTGAAATTCTCTGTTCATCGAACTGTTTTTAATACTTGTCCTATTTGTATTACTATGATAAATTTATTATACAACATTAAAATAAAAAGTCAACTATAATTTTAACTTTTTAATTATCTTTTATTATTTCAACCCTACCATCAAACAATTCCGAAAGTAAATTTATAATATTTCTTGCATTATTGTTTGCAATTAACTTTATATGTTGAGGGCACATCTCTATTAATTCACTTATTATTCCGAACTCATCATTTAAATCAAATGTATTTATCGAAATAATGCTGTTTTGCTTTTCTTCATATACAATGCAAGGACTTTTAAATGATACTACAACACATTCTTTTTTAATTTCTAAGTTAGAAATTAAAAATTTAAGCAATTCTATAAAAGTTTCACTTTGTAAAAACAAAACCGAGTTATTATTTGTTAAATTGCAAAGCTCTTTCCATTTAGATTTCAAAGGTTTTAATTTAAAATTTAAATAACTTTCTAAAACTATTTTAGGAGAATATTTTATAGAGCGTAAAACAATTTGTCTTTCAATTTCACTATCAAAATAAGTTAACACTTTTATTAATGCATTAAAAAATCCTTCCGACTGAGAAACAATTGTTACATTTTTAAAAAGATATTTATATTTCATTATATCACAAAAAATTTCACATAACACAAAGCGTAAAACTCCCCACAATTTTTGTGAATCCTCTTTTTTACAACCAAATGAAATACTTGTACCATCTTTTGAAATTCCTACAACAGCATTTAAAGAATTTATTGTATTTACCATTTGTTCATTTATGTATTTAATATAATCTTTATTTCCCGAGTTACTATCTATGCAAATTTCCCACATAAAAACTCCTTTGGCAGTATTATATGCAAATCAAATTTTTCTACTCAAAAAAATTTAAAGTAAATAAAAAAATAAAAAGAACAGGTCAACAAAACCTGTTCTATATTCCATCTGTTAATTTAATTAATAATCTTTTTTGTATATAGCAAAATATGCTTGTGGATGAGCACAAACTGGGCAAATTTCAGGTGCAGATTCACCAAAATAATGTGTACCACAATTCAAGCAAACCCACTCCTGCTCTCCAACTTTTTTAAACACTTCACCTTTTTTAATGTTTTCTAATAAATCTTTAAATCTGTTTTCGTGTTCTTTTTCAATATCTGCAACGCCACGAAAAAGTTGTGCAATTTCAGGGAAACCCTCATCATCAGCTGTTTTTGCAAAGTTTGCATACATATCGGTCCATTCATGGTTTTCGCCTTCTGCTGCCCATTCTAAACATTGTTCAATATCACCCATTCCATGAAAAAGTTTAAACCAAATTTTAGCGTGTTCTTTTTCATTTAATGCTGTTTCAGAAAAATACCTAGCTATTTGTTCATAACCAGCTTTTTTTGCTATACTAGCAAAAAAATCATATTTATTTCTTGCTTGACTTTCACCAGCAAATGCTGTCATAAGATTTTTTTCTGTTTGTGTTCCTTTCAAGGCTTCAACCTTTTCTAATTTCATCATAAATAAAATCCTCCTTTAAAGTTGTTATATTATAAATTATTTAAAAAAATTTAACAAGTAAAATTATATATATTAATAAAAGTTTTGTTGAATTTTATCTATAATAAAATGATGAATATTTTATAAAATAATCATATGTCCGAAGATTAATTTAATGTTTTAATAATAAATGATAAAATTATTAAATAGCTTTATGTATTTAAAATAACTACAAAACAATGACAATCTTTTAACATTTAAATATGGCGTTGATGGAGTTATTGGATTTACTTATGCAGGCGTTGGTGAATATTTCTATAAAAAGAATATTTTCGGCGACATTATTGGCATTATCGACAGCAATGAACAAGAAATTGCTAAATATGTATATGATGCTTGGGGAAATCACAAAACATATGTATTAAATGATGGACAATACTTTGACATTTCAGAGAATTTGAGTTATATTAATAGTGGTTTAAACAATAAATTTATTGCTGAACTTAACCTATTCCGTTATCGTGGTTACTACTATGATATTGAAACAGGTCTGTACTACTTAAATAGTAGATACTATGATCCAGAAATCGGTAGATTTATCAATGCTGATGATATTAGCTACTTGGATCCAGAATCAATTAATGGTTTGAATTTATATGCATATTGTGTTAATAATCCTACTAATCTTTCTGATGAAACTGGTTGTGCTTGGTGGGATTGGTTAATTAGCGGATTACAAATCGTTGTTGGTGCAGTTCTTGTAGCAACTGGTGTCGGTGCTGGGTTCGGTGCAATGTTAATCGCTGGTGGAACTATTGGATTAATTTCTAATGCTGTTGGTAGTGCAATTGGTGGTGGCATCGGTTCTGTTGTTAATGGTGGTGGTGCAATTTCAACAGGAATTTCCCTTTTCTCCTATGGTCCTATAGGAATTATTGCCGGAATTGGATTAATTGCCGTTGGCGCAGCAACTGCCATAATGGGAACAAATGAAATCGCTCGTGGTATAACTGGACATAATTATATACAGGAATGGACTGGTATGAGTGATTCATTATACAGCGGATTGTATTTAGGATTTAACCTAGCGTCATCAATTGGAACAATTGCTGCTAGATTAGGAATGCGCTCTATATCATCAATAAATTCCAACAATGCAGAAATACACTATAAACCTTATGGGAAAATAAATACTGGTAAAAATATTTATTATTATGATGGTAAAGGTAACCCATATTGGGCCATCCACAACTTCGGGAAAGCAACTCAGCATTGGCACACTAGTTTGGGAAGAGACGGAGAACATATCTATAGCTATCTCAAATTTATCATTAAATTTATATTTAGAAAATGGTAGCAAATTCTTTAAAAGGAGGTTTTATTATGAAAGATAAGAATGGAAATAACGATTTATCATTAGATTTGCAAAAAAAACTAAATATATTTGATCATGCACCTAAAAATTCTAAAATTAGTAGTTTCCTGACATGGTCAGAGTTTAGTATGATTTTTGTAAATACAAAACTTATTTTCCCTTTAGCATATGGAACAACAAATTTTGAGTTAATTAATTGTGGGAATAAATCAATTTTGACTATTGACTACAAGGATGCTGATAATGATTTGATTTTTAATTATAATTCAGCTCAAGATTTATTAAACAAAGCGATAATTAATAATAAACCTTTGAGAGATATTTGGAATGATGTAATAATTGGTTAATGATCTATTTGATTCACTAAAAAACATAAACAGCATAATGTTGTTTATGTTTTTTATTACATTTTTTAAAAAAAATGGCATTGAAATTGTTCGCTATGCTTATGATGGTATTTCTCGACTTGTTCATGAGGACAATAAAAAAGCTACTTCTTATATGTTAATTAATTTTTATATCAAATCTGTATTTTCTAACACTTTTTTATTTCTTTTTGATGTCTTTTCTATTAAAATATTTTCTATCTTTCAAACTATCTGGCAAATATTGTTGCTTTACATAACCACCATAATCATGTGGATATTTATATTTTTTGCTTGCTTCTGTATGATTTTTTAAATAATCTGGAACATTGTCATCTGGATGATTTTTTGCATCATCTTGAGCCATATTCATAGCAACTACCACTCTATTATCTTTTGGTGATTCACACACATATATTATTGCTTGAGTTAATGCTAAATTCCCTTCTGGCATTCCCAAATGGTCAAGTGCGTACAAACTTGCACAAGCCTGAAGTAACGCATTTGGCGCAGATAAGCCTACATCTTCCGAGGCGTGTGCTATAAGTCTGCGACTTAATATCTGTGGTTCTATTCCAGCTTCAATAAGCCTGTTTGCATAGTATAATGCTGCTGTTGAATCACTGCCACGAAGACTTTTGCAAAAAGCACTTAGTAAATGATAATATAAATCCTCATCTAAACTTAAAGCCTTCTTTTGTAAACACTCAGCTGCAATCTCTTTATTTATAACTATTTCGTTATTTTTATTAGGAGATGTAGTTATAACCCCAATTTCCAAACCGTTAAGAGCACTTCGAACATCACCAGAACTTGCATCTGCAAAATAACCAAGAGCATCTTCATCTATTTTAATTTTATGTGCTTTTAAATTAATATCTGTTTCTATAGCCTTTTTTAAAACAAGTTTTATATCTTCAGCCGATAACCTTTTAAACTCGAAGATTGAACATCTAGAAACGATTGCCCTTGTCATACTGTAACTAGGATTTTCAGTTGTACAACCAATAAAGTTAATATACCCATTTTCAAGAGCTGCCAACAATGAATCACTTTGTGCTTTACTCCACCTATGACATTCGTCAAGTAATAAATAAGTCCTTTTACCATATAATTCAAATTCATTCTTAGCTTTCTCAATAATTGATTTTACTTCGGCAACACCACTTGATATTGCATTAAGTTTTACAAAGTTTGAATTGCTTGTATCAGCTATAATTCTTGCAAGCGTTGTCTTCCCTGTTCCTGGTGGACCATAAAATATTACACTTGGAACCATTTTTGACTCTATAAGCCTACGAAGCAATTTTCCAAAACCAATTATGTGCTTTTGTCCAACAAAATCATCAAGATTATTAGGTCTCATTCTTTCTGCTAATGGTTTTTTATTATTGTTTAAATTTTCAAACAAACTTTGCATTTTTATCCTTTCCTTATTCGTAACATTAATAAATTTTATGTATTAAAAATAAACTTATTTTAATTTTATATAATATAGTTCCATTATAACACATATATATTATAATTTAAAGTAGTTTTATAAAATTATATATAGTTTATATTTATATCTTGATTTAAATTGAATGTGTCAACTTCTGAGTAATAAATATTATTTATACTAAATTTACCTGATGGTAAAAATTTTATATTTAGGTTATATTTTCCAATTTCACAATCAAATGTAAATGTTTTTTTAACTAAAGGTTTAAAATTAATTTTATTATCAAATATTCTAATACCTATATAATTATTAAAAATATCCTCAAAACATAAAAAATCAACAGTTCTAGGTTGACTTATAAGTTTTTTAATTTTATATGCGATTTTATCATTTTTAACAAATTTTAAAAATTTATTAGCATAACAATAGTGATAACCATTTAGTAAATCAAAATCAACTGGAAAATTATTGATTAACAACCTTAAAATTTCTTTATCGAAAAGAAGTTTTTGATAACTTTCAATTGAAAAATAATTTAACAATAAATTAGCAAAAGTATTTTGCATTTTAAAATTAAATAAATTGTAATTATATTGCTTAAAATTTTTTATTATGGGTTCGTGCCCCATTAATATTGCTTTATTAAGCAAATCTAAAATATTATTTAAGTTCATTTTATATGTGCAATTTAAAAATTTATATATGCTATTATCACTACAATTTATTTTTAAAATTTTATAAAGCTCACTTAAATTTTTATTATTATAAAAAATTTCTACATAAGTTTTTAAATTCAAATCAATTACAAGTTTTGTCTTACCCCAAATACAAAATAAATCATAGTTTATAATTTGTGTATTAAATTTTAAAGATAATTTAAAGTTTGTAACATAATCATAAACATTAATAAAATTTTTATATTTAACTATTTTAACAAATTTACTAAATCCCCAATTCGTTAAATTAAAACAAAAATGAAATTTACATAATTTAGACTTAAAATTTTCTATTTCATCTTCATAAATTACATCATTTAAATTATAATTAAATTTGTAATTATATTTAACATTTTTTAAAAATTTTTGTGCGTATAACTTAGATAAATTATCATACCCTAATAACAAACTTTTAAAATTAGGACATTCAATTTTATCAAAACTAGGTAAACCAAATAAGTATTTTTGTTTATTCTTGTTGAAAAAGTTATCAGATTTAATAAAATCGTTTAAAAATTTTACATCAAAAATTACTTCTTGGTTTTCATTTAAAGTTATTTCAAAACCAAACTTTTGTTCATCAACAAACAAATTTGAGAAATATCCTTTAAAAGAAATTTGATAACTTTCGTTATTTAAGCTTAACTTAAAAATTTGATTATTTTGAATTTTTTGTATAGAAAAATTTACTGACTTAAAAAACACTAAATTGATGGTTGTTTTTTTAGTACTATGCAATGTAGTATGCAACCCATCAAAATCAAATTTTGCGAAGAATTGTACCCCGTTTATTCTATATTTCAACTTTGAGCCATTATTTGAAAAAACTTGTTTTTCCACATTTAAGGGCTTAAAATTTTTGTCGCAAAATACCATAAATACACAAAAATTTTTATCAAATTCTATTCTAGAAATACCATTTTTCACTAAAATAATGTTAAAAGTTTTTGCAAAAAATGTAGTTATATAATTATTAAAGTTAAACCACTTATAAGGTTTTAAATTTAAATTGTATTTATAGATTTTTATAAATTTCTTTTTGCAAATCAAAAATAAACTAAAACTAAAAAGAAAACATGTTAAACTAATTCCCCAATATATACCTTGCATATTTAGAGTATTGACATAATAAAAAAAAATAACAGGAGTAAAGCGGGAAATTCTTTACACCTGTTGGGGGTAGCCTAGTCGATAAGCCGAGTTCTGTCGTGGACGGTCATCTATCTAGACATATTGTCACCAATATGTTCAAGCGATGTATATCGGAAGAAGGCGGGCAACCTTTTTTCTTCCTTATCTTGCACAAGGTGGGGTTTACAGAGCCAAACAAATCTCTTTGTTTGCGGTGGTCTCTTACACCACCTTTCCAACCTTACCACTTGGATTTTTGTGAAAAAATAGGAGGTAAGATAAATGATAATACATAAATCAAAAAACACAAAAATAGACAAATAAGTGGCGGTATATTTCTGTTGCACTATCCTTAAAGTCGCCTTCACAAGATGTTATCTTGCACCTTGCCCTGTTGTGCTCGGACTTTCCTAATTTCTTAAAAAGAAATTCGACCGTCTAACTAGCTACAACTTTATTATAGCAAAATTATAACAAATTGTCAATACTCATTTTTTCAAAATAATTATTTAATTTTAATAACACTATGAAAATAGTTTTGTTTGTCTAACTTTCTCTCTAATAATTCCTAATGCTTTTTTCTCAATGCGTGAAATATACGACCTTGAAATACCTAATTTTTTTGCCACTTCTCTTTGTGTATACGCAACAGTTCCACCAATTCCATATCTAAGAGTTAATATTTTATATTCTCTATCTGTTAATGAAGTTTTTATTAATTTTATCAATTTTTCAGTTAATATATTACTTTCTACTTGTTCCATAACATCAGGTTCAACATCACACACTAAATCGCTTAAAACAACATCACTACCATCTTTTTCATTATTCATTATTTCATTTAGAGAAACCGTTGACTGATGTTTTTTATTTACTCTAAATAGCATTAAAATTTCATTTTCAATACATCTTGCCGCATATGTAGATAATTGTGTTCCTTTATTAGGAACATAAGTGTTTATAGCCTTTATTAAACCAATCGCCCCAACTGATATTAAATCATCGGCATCTTTTGAGCTGTTACTATATTTTTTAACTATATGAGCTACTAATCGTAAATTATGGCTTATAAGTTTACTTTTTGCTTCGTTATCGCCTGCCTTAAATTTTTCAACACATTGTTTTTCTTCTTCTGGTGATAAAGGCTTAGGAAAACAAGAAACATTATCAACATATGAAGAAAACAACATAATTTTATTCATAAATGTAATAAAGCTTTCAACTATCAAAACAGCAACCCTCCTTTTTTATCGACTAATAAATTAGCATATGCTTTTAGGTTGTTTAGGTTGCTTGTCCTATCTAATTAAATTCCAATTTTATCTGTAAAATTATTTCTTTTTTTATAGCTTTGTTTTATTGCTATTATAAGTTCAAAAATTCCAATGCAAATCAAAAATACAGCAAATATTATTTTTAACATTGAATTATCTATGTTATTTGCCAAAAAAGCAAAGCCTACTGACGCAACAACTGCTGGAATTACCAACCAAAAAAAGGCTTTATAATCTATTAATTTATTTTTTGCGTGTATAATAATAGAAATGATAGCAGTTGGAATAAAAACCAAAAGATTAATGGCTTGTGATAAATGTTGTTGAAACCCTAAAAAAATAGTTAAAATTGGTATAAGCAATGTTCCACCACCCATACCCATTCCACCAACTAACCCACCGAACAAACCAGATATAATTAACCAATACCAATCCATAATTTCTCCTTTAAAACAACATTCTTATACCTGCAGCTATTACAACAAAAGCAAAAATATATTGTAAAGTTAAATTTGATATCTTTTTTAAAATAAAAGCTCCAACAGCACCACCAATCAATGAACCTAGAGCAACCCAAATAACAATATTCCAATCAACAATTCCGTGTGAATAATAAACTAATGCACTGGCAATACTTATTGGTAGCATTATTAAAATTGCAGTTGCATGAGCCTTTTGATTGGTTAATCCCATCATAAGAAGAACTGGCACGCATATCATACCACCTCCTCCACCAAAAAAGCCATTTATAATACCTATAAAAACTCCTGCAACAAGCATAATGCTAGTTTTCTTTAACTTTTCTAAGCTTTGTTTACTCATAAAAATATTATTTGCTTTTTTTGATAAAATACCCCTTAAAAATCTTGCCAAAAAATCAAACTTGTATTATAATTGAAAAGTATATTATCTATAAAATTTGAAGGAAAAATTTATGACAAAAATTAAAAATAACAAATTTATCATTACTTTATTAATTGTGTTTGCTTTTTTGCTAGCACAAAATTCTTTCTTTATTAGTTTTTTAGGAAGTAATTATTACTTACCAATTTATGCCGATAGTTCAGCAACCTCACAAGGAAGGCATGTTGGAACATTATCTAGCACTATTTCAAATAACAATTTTAATACAACATCAAGTGGAAGTAGTAGCACAACAAGTTCATATTTTACAGGTTCAACATCTGTAAAAACACCATCAAGTTGGACAAAAGATAAAAAAGATTCTTATTCTTCTAATCTACGCATTGGTGTTATAGATATTTCAAGCACAAATGATTATGATACCGAAAAGTTTGGAATTGCAAGAACAGAAAAGCAACAAATTTACACTGAAAGTAAACAACAAGAAACTGAACATAATGTTTTAATGATAAACTCTACAAATTCTACAACCACATTTGGTTATGAAAGCGCAGACTTCAGTCTTTCAGCAAACAGTTATTATTCTATTACTATCAGTTATTATACAAACAATTCTGCTATTGCATCAATTTATTTAAAAAATTCAGATGAATTTTTAACTGATGAAAATTCAAGGTTTGTTGAACTTCAAACAAATGGTACATGGAAAACTGTTACCTACTGGATAGAAACTAGTACCACGGAAACTTTAAGTAATCTTTCTTTGTATTTATGCTTGGGTGCTGTAGCTTGCAATAATTATGATATGGCTCAATCATGTCAAGGTTTTGTTTTGTTTGATAATATTATAGTAAAACAATATTCAGCAATGGCTTACACAAGTTATAAAAACGAAGCACAAAAAAACATTAATGAAAATAAAGAATTGTCATTTAATCACGATATTGTTACTGAGGGTAGCTACGGATATGTGACAAATGGAAGTTTTGAGGATAATTTAACAGGTTGGAATATTAAAGATAAAACCCAAACTGGAAGTGCAAGATATGATGTTGTTGACTTAACAGTATTTGAAGCTTCTGAATATGGTATTAACGAAACTTTTAATCCTGGAACAAATTTTAGTTCAACAAACAACAAAAATGCATTATTAATTTCATCTACTGATAAAACTGGAACTATTACTTTAGAATCTGATAATTTTAGTTTAGAAATACAAAAAATATATCGCATTAGTGTTTGGGCAAAAGGAAATATAAAATCTGGTTCAATTAATATAACTTTATCAGCAACCAACCCTAACTATGTTGAAGATGATGAAGATGATACAAGCACTTCAAAAACTTTATCAACTTCATTTACCACTATTTCAACTAAAGAAAATCTGTATAGCAATAACTGGAATGAATATGTTTTTTATGTAACAGGTAATCCACTTTATGATTGCTCTGATGTAACAATTAGTTTAGGTATTACAGATGCAATCGGTTACATTTTGTTTGATGACATAAAAACACAAGTTATTTCTTCAAGCGATAAAACTTCTGGCTCATCTACAGATTCTAATGCACAAAGTTTAAATTTATTCTCAGAAGAAAGCAGAACAGTTATAAACGGTAACTTTAACACAACTGATACAACAGATAAACAACAGACTTATCCAAAAGCAGTTGCAAGTTGGACAAAAACTTCAAGCGAATTAACAAATGATATATCTGGAATTGTAAACACTAAAAATCAATATTTTAATGCTTACAAAGAAAATTTTGGTAATCCTGTAAATCCAAAAACTCCATCTTGGCAAAGTGTTATTGAAGATGATACAAATAATGTTCTTATGATGTATAACACATATTCAGCTGCTTCTTATCAAACTTATACAACATCAGATACTATATCCCTTACTGGTTCAAAATATTATTTTTTCACAGTAAATGTATACACATCATCTGACACAACAGGTTTAGGTGGTGCAAATGTTGCAATCACAACTAGTGATGGAATAATAATTCAACAATTTAAAAATATTAAAACAAATGGAAAATGGGAAAAATTAGAAATATATGTTTATACTGGTACTGAAACATTAGATGTAAATGTAAGTTTAGGTTTTGGAAATGAATCAAAAACAGTTGCTGGTCATGCATTCTTTGATAATTGTGAAATCACAGAAAGTGATTCTACAACTTTTGAATCACAAACAAATACTGAATATAAAAAAGTTATTGACATGGCAAACTCACCTTTAAGCGCTTACGATGACAAAACTGATAATACAAATTCGTTATATAATCCTTTATACTGGAGTTTAGATGTTGTTGAAGATTCAGCAAAAGACAGTGTACGAGGCGGTATTTTAACTGGAAAAAATCAAAGTGCCTTTTTTGGTGGTGAAGACATAAATCTTCAATCTACTTCAGATAATGTTTTAGTATTACAAGCAACTGATGATTCATATGCAACATATACTTACGCATTCCCTGTATCATTTAATTCAGGAAATTATTATAAAGTTTCAGTTGATGTAAAAACAGTTGGTTTATCACAACAAATTAAAAATGAAAATTATGATGAATTAGGAAATTTAATTCCTTATGGAGCAAGTGTTTATATTGAAGGTTTTGATGAAAAATTTACTGGCATTAACACTGCAACTGATAAAACAGATGCAAATGCACCTTTTTTAGACAACACTAATGTTTTCAAAACTTACACTTTCTATATAAATCCAGATACTTCAATTTCAGGTTCAATTGTATTTGCATTAGGTTATGAAAACGCATTAACTTCAGGTTGGGCTTTCTTTGAAAACTTGAAAATTGAAACTATTGATGAAGATGCATTTACAAATGAAACTTCAATTTATGAAAACACTGAATTACCTGAAAATATTATAAGCATTTCAAAAACAAGCACAGAAGATGAAGAAACAGATAACGGCTCAATATTTGGTTCTTCTGTAGACTGGTATGCAATTCCAACTGTAATTATAGCTCTTGCTGTTTTAATAGCTGTAGTAGGTGTAATTGTAAAAAGATATGGTAAAACAAAAACAACTAAAGTTAAAGTTTCAGTTTCATATGACCGTTCAGAAACTTTGTTAAAGGATATGGACCACAGACACAGAAAAACAGCAATAAATCATCGTTTGAAATTATTATATGAAGAACTAGATATGACAATGGAAACTTTAAGACAAGAAAAAGCTGAACACAATAAACAAATGCAGGCTTATCAAACAGCACAAGAAATTGCTGCACAAGATAGCAGTGTTCAACTAGAAGAACCAGATTCAAAATATCTAAATTTTGATGAAGTTGTAGAACAACTTGAGAAAAATATAGCAGGTATTAAATCTGACATTAAAGTGTTAGAACAAGAAAAACAACAAATTCTTCAAAAAGAACAACAAAGACGAGAAAAATCTTCAAACAATACAATAACAAGCACAAAAATTAAGCGTAAATAAAAAAGATGCAAAAATTGCATCTTTTTTTATTATAATAAAAAGCTAATATATTTACCTTTATAATACTTGTAAATAAATTTCATTATTTTAAATGTTTTGCTAATATTTTTTTCAAAAATTTACCAGTATAACTATTTTCACAATTAGCAATTTCTTCCGGAGTACCTTCTGCAATTACTTGACCACCTTTATTACCTCCCTCATAACCTAAATCAATAATATGGTCAGCTACTTTTATTACATCTAAGTTGTGTTCTATAACCACAACAGTGTTTCCTCTATCAACCAAAGTTTGCATAATATTTATTAATTTTTTTACATCATACATATGTAAACCAGTAGTTGGTTCATCTAAAATATAAATTGTTTTACCTGTACTTTTTTTAGATAGTTCAGTTGCTAATTTTACTCGTTGTGCTTCTCCACCACTTAAAGTAGTTGCTGGTTGTCCTAATTTTATATAGCCCAACCCCACATCATAAAGTGTTTTGATAATTCTTAAAATTTTAGGTTGATTTTCAAAATATTCAAGTGCTTCTTCAACTGTCATATCTAAAACATCATAAATATTTTTCCCCTTATATTTTACCTCTAATGTTTCTCTATTATATCTCTTTCCCTTACAATCCTCACAAGGTATAAAAATATCAGGTAAAAAATACATTTCAATCTTTTTTATACCATCACCGCAACATGTTTCACATCTACCTCCACTAACATTAAAACTAAATCTGCCTGCATTATACCCTCTTTCTTTAGCTTCTGGAGTGCTAGCAAAAAGTTCTCTTATTTCAGTAAATACACCAGTGTATGTGGCAGGATTGCTTCTAGGAGTTCTACCAATAGGGCTTTGGTCAATTGAAATAACTTTATCAAAATTTTCTATTCCCAAAACCTTATCATATTTACCTTCAGCTAAAGATGATTTATTTAATCTATTTGACAAAACTGGATATAAAATATCTGTAACCAAGCTACTTTTTCCACTTCCAGACACACCGGTTACAACAGTTAACAAACCAACAGGAAAATCAACTTTAATATTTTGCAAGTTGTTTTCTTTTGCCCCTACAACAGTAACTTTTTCAGAAGATTTTTTGCGTCTTTTATCAGGTGTTTCAATTTTTTCCTCACCACTTAAAAATTTACCGGTAATTGAATCTTTTGATTCTATTAAATCATTTACACTACCTTGGGCAACTAGCATACCACCATGAGCTCCTGCTTTTGGTCCAATATCTATAATATAGTCCGCCGCACGAATGGTATCTTCATCGTGTTCGACAACAATCAAAGTATTTCCTAAATCTCTTAAATTTTTTAATGTAGCTATTAATTTATCATTATCTCTTTGATGCAAACCTATACTAGGTTCATCTAAAATATAAATTACTCCCGTTAAACCACTTCCAATTTGTGTAGCTAATCTTATTCGTTGAGATTCTCCACCACTTAAACCACCAGCAGGTCTTGAAAGTGTTAAATAATCTAAGCCAACATCTATTAAAAAAGACAAACGATTAATTATTTCTTTAACAATTGGTTCTGCAATTGATTGTTTTTCTTTTGAAAACTTATATGTTTCAAAAAAAGTTTTAAGTTCAGAAACACTTAAATTTGATAATTTTGTTATACTTTTACCATCTATTGTAACGGCATTTGCAATTTTTTTCAATCTTTCACCATTACAAAGTTTGCAAGGTTGTTCTCTCATAAATTTTGAAATTTCGCCCTTTATATACTCACTAGTGGTTTCTTTATAACGCCGTTCTAAATTAGGTATTATGCCTTCAAAACTTGCTGTATAAACTCCTGAAAATTTAGATGTTTTATGTTCTAAAGTTAATTCTTCACCACAATTCCCCCACAATAATATGTTAGTGATATTTTTAGGCAAATCTTTATATGGTGTATCTAAACTAAAATGATATTTATTAGCTAAAGCTTCAAAATAACTAGAAGAATATAAACTATTGTCAAAATTCCAACCACAAACATTTAACGCACCTTCACGAAGACTTTTATTGGAATCTTTAACAATTAAATCAGGGTCAATTTTCATTTTATAACCTAAACCACTACATTCAGGACAAGCACCAAAAGGACTATTAAAACTAAATAATCTAGGAGTTATCTCATCTAAACTTATTCCACATTGTTGACAAGCAAATTTGTTACTATAAACAATATGAGTATTAGGAGTAATTGCAACAACAATTCCATTAGATGTTTTTAATGCAAGTTCAACACTATCGGTAAGCCTTTTTTGAAGCCCTTGTTTCATTATAATTCTATCAATAATAACTGAAATATTATGCTTTTGATTTTTATCTAAATTGATAGTTTCATCTAAATTATACATATTACCATCTATATCAACCCTTGCAAAACCGCTTTTTCTAAAACCTTCAAGTAATTTTATATGTTCACCTTTTTGTCCTCGAACAACTGGTGCCAAAATCATAAGTTTTTCACCTTCTGGAAAACTAGTTTGAATTTGGTCAACTATTTGGTCAACACTTTGTGGTATTATTTTTTTACCACATATAGGACAATGTGGTTCACCTACTCTAGCAAAAAGCAACCTCATATAATCATAAATTTCTGTAATAGTTCCAACTGTTGAGCGTGGGTTATTTGATGTTGTTTTTTGGTCAATAGATATAGCAGGACTTAAACCATCAATACTATCAACATCGGGTTTTTGCATTTGCCCTAAAAATTGTCTCGCGTAGCTAGAAAGCGATTCTATGTATCTTCTTTGACCTTCAGCAAAAATAGTGTCAAAAGCTAATGTTGACTTTCCTGAACCACTTACACCAGTAAAAACAACTAACTTATTTCTTGGAATTTTAACATCAATATTTTTTAAATTATTTTCTTTAGCACCTTTTACAATTATATCTTCTAACATTATTTATCCTTTTTTAATAATTTTTTTAATTCAACTAATTCTTCTCTTAAAACTATTGCACGCTCAAAATCAAGATTTTTACTTGCTATTGACATTAAACCTTTCACCCTTTCAATTTCTAGTGCAATATCTTTGTTTTTCATATTTATGTTGTTTATATTTTCTTTTTTTGTTATCAACAAAGTATTTTTTGTGTCTTTTTTAATAGTTTTCGGTACAAAATTATGTTTTATATTATATTCTTTTTGAATTTTTATACGATGTTCTGTTATATCAATCGCTTTACGCATACTATCTGTAATTGTATCAGCATACATTATAACTTTTCCTTCAGCATTTCTTGCCGCACGACCTATAGTTTGAATTAGGGAACTTTCATTTCTTAAAAAACCTTCTTTGTCTGCATCTAATATAGCAACCAACATAACCTCTGGTAAATCCAATCCTTCACGAAGCAAGTTTATTCCGATAAGCACATCAAATTCACCAGCACGCAAATCGTTAATTATTTCAACCCTTTCTAATGTATCAATGTCACTATGTAAATATCTAACTTTTATTCCATGTTCTAAATAAAAGGCAGTTAAATTTTCAGCCATTTTTTTGGTTAAAGTTGTAACTAAAACTCTACCACCTTTTTCAATTGTTTTATGAATTTGTCCCATCAAATCATCTACTTGTCCAGTAACTTTTCTAACTTCAATTTCTGGGTCTAATAATCCAGTAGGCCTAATGATTTGTTCAACAACTTGACCAGCTTTTTCTAATTCATATTTAGCAGGTGTTGCTGAAACATAAATAGCTTGTGGAATCCTTGCATTAAATTCTTCGAATGTTAAAGGTCTATTATCGTATGCTGCTGGTAATCTAAAGCCATAGTCAACTAAATTAGTTTTTCGTGATAAATCACCTTTATACATCGCTCGAACTTGTGGTATGGTGATATGTGATTCATCTACAATAAGTAAAAAATCATCTGGGAAGTAATCTAACAAAACATAAGGCGCTTCACCGGGTTGCCTACCATCAAAATATCTAGAATAATTTTCAATTCCATTACAATAACCCATTTCCCTAATCATTTCTATATCATGACTTACTCTTTCATTCAATCTTTGAGCTTCAACTAATTTATGCTGGTTTTCAAGTTCAGCCACTCGGATTTCCTTATCTTTTTGTATTTCTGACAATGCCTTTTCTAATCCTTGTTGTTCAACTGCAAAATGTGAAGCTGGCAATAAATATAAATGTTCAAGTTTTGATATTCTTGTGTTTGTTACTGCATCAATTTCATAAATATTTTCAACAACATCTCCAAAAAATTCCACTCTTATTGCAATTTCACTGCTACCAGCTGGAAATATATCTAAGATATCACCTTTTACACGAAAAGTTGCCCTCTTAAAATCTATATCATTTCTTTCATATCTCATAGATATAAGTTTTTTAATTACTTCTCTTATATCAATTTCATCATTTGGTCTTAAAGATAAACTTAAAGTTGAATAAGTTTCAGGATTCCCCAATCCATAAATACACGATACTGAAGCTACAACAATAACATCTCTTCTTTCAAAAAGCGAACAAGTGGCTGAGTGACGAAGTTTATCAATTTCATCATTGATTGACATATCTTTTTCTATATAAGTATCAGTTCTTGGAATATATGCTTCTGGTTGATAATAATCGTAATAAGAAACAAAAAATTCTACTCTGTTATTAGGAAAAAATTCACGAAATTCATTACATAATTGAGCTGCCAATGTTTTATTATGAGCTAAAATTAAAGTTGGCCTATTAATGTTTGCAATAACATTGGCAATAGTAAAAGTTTTACCACTACCTGTTACACCAAGTAAAACTTGACTTGATAATCCATCTTTTATTCCCTGAGTTAATTCTTCTATGGCTTTTGGTTGGTCTCCAGAAGGTTTATAGTTACTTTTTAATTCAAATTTTTTATATTCCATTATAAACACCTAATTATTAATATCTTTTAAGTTTAACACTATTATTTCACTTTTGCAATAGTAATATTAAATAATAAAATAAAAAAAGCGTAAAATTAAACTTTCACGCTTTTTTTAATTAAACTTGAATTTTTGAATCTTGTTCTTTCTTTTCAGTTCGTTGTCCACCCTTTGGCCCATTTTTATTACCTTTTGTTGGTTTTACGAACATATAAATAACTCCACCAAGAACTAACAATGAAAGAATTATCACAACTGTTCCCCAAACTGTTGTTGAGATTACAGGAGAATTTGTTTCTTGATTAACAGTAAATTCAAGAGTTTCACTTCTTGAGTTACCAGAACTGTCAGAAACTGTAAATGTTATTATATAATTTCCTGCGTTTTCAATTTTATAATTAAACATATCAACAGTTGAACTTGAATCTTTTGAAATTGTTTTTCCATCACATGTTACTGTAACAACTACATTCTTATAAGATATACTGCTTTCTTCTGTATCAGAATCATCAGAAACTTTTAATGCTTCCATATCAATCGACAAAGTACTTCCAACATTATATGAACTTTCAAGTTTTACATTATCAACTGAAAGTGTTGGTGGAGTAATATCTCCACAAGCGATAGCAATAACTTTTTCAGCAGAAGTGTTTCCAGCTTTGTCACTAACAGTATATGTTATATTCATTGTACCATTTTTAGTAGCAACAACATATCCTAAATAATTATTTTTAATAGAATCAATATCATCTTGAGTATAACCAGATTCAGTAAACAACTCATCAGAAATATCATCAATAGATTTTATTGTTAATTCTGTTGTTGAATCTGAATATTTAACAACTACTTTTTTAGAATTCAAATCAACACCAGAACCAGTATCACTTAAATTTTCAAAATTTGGTATAAATACATAGTTAGTTAAATCTTCAGCTTCTGAATCATATTCATGAGTTTCTTCAATAAAATTTTCATTAATATAGAATGTAGGAGCTGTTGTATCTTCAGCAGATATTGTTTGAACTTGTGGTGTTAATGTATATTTACCATTAGCATTTACAGACCAATATCTTAAAGTTATAGTTCCATCTGTTGCTTTTATAATATTTCCTGGCATTGGTTCACAAGCACCTTCTACATATATAAATAGCGTACTTTTTGAACTTTCATCACTTAATATGGTTTCAATATTAGCATATTCACTAGCTGATAAATATTTAATATTATAATCTGTTTGTATTGTGTCACCATCATAAATTGTAATACCAGATACTATATCAATTTCATCGCCATATTCAGCACTTGTTGAAATGTTACCCACACCATATATTGAAGGTGGTGTATTTGATATTGCATTAAATTCAAAAGAATTAATTGCTATATTGTTGTTAACATCGGTTGCAACATATGTTACACGATATAAGCCAGAGTATTGAAGTTGGAAAGACTCACTACCAATTCCACCCATTGAAACTGTTGTACCAGAACCACTCATACCAAAGAAAGTTTTTAATACATTTCCTGTTGATACATGTTCAACATATGCAGTAACAACTAAATCAGAACTGTTATCTGAAAAGGTAACTTTTGGCAATGTTATTGTATCGCCTTTTTCAAAATCTGCAAGTGTTGTAGCATCATCAGAAACAGTTTTCCAAGGACTTCCTTCAGTTCCTATTTCAAAATCAAAACCATCAACATTTATCTCAGGTGCAAAAGTGTCACCAGAATAATTATTAATTATTATTGTAGCATTTTTTGGTGTTTCGTTTCCACTATCATCGGTAGCAACTGCATTTACAGAAACTGTGTTATATGAAGCATCAGCAGGAACTTCTATTTTATATTCACCATTAGTATCAGGATAAATTGTAACAGGATTTTCAGAATCAAATTGGTATGTTACAACCAGTTTTAAATTAGTGTCATCATATTCTGTAGATGAATCTGCTTTGTAGTCAGAAGCATCAATTGTAAAAGTAATATCTTTTCCAGCTGTAATAGTTTTTGGAAGTCCATTAAAATTTACAACTGGTGCTGTTGTATCTTCAAAATCTTCTTCAACTACTACTGTAAAAGTATCCAAATAAACGCTAGAATTATAAGTTGTACTATCTTTTACAGAATAACGAACAGAGTATTCTCCAGCTTTTTCAAAAGTATATTTTATTGTTTCTTCAGGACCGATTTGTCTTGATGCATCATTTTGTGTTAATGAATATGAAACAGAGCTTCCAGTTGTTTTATTAATAATAGTTCTTGTGAAAGCAAGTTTATCAAAATTATCTGTAAGGTCAACAGCAAAAATTGCTGGCAATTCAACTTCTTGACCTGCTTTTACCTTTGTTGGTACTTTGTAAGTAGCATCAACTAAAATTGGGTTATCACCATAAAAAGCTTCATCAACAGTTTCGCTTGTTATATCTTTTACTGAATCAATATTGTCAGAATATCCTTCAACAGCATAAACAATTGTACCTGTTGTTCCCTTTTTAACATTATAGATTGTACCATAGTTGTGGCTTATTTCCTTACCGTAGAATGATTTAAAAGTATATTCAACTTGATAATTACCTTCAATTGTTGGTTTGAATTTGAATTCTTTAAATAATTCAGGGTTATCGTGACTGTTCCAACTTACTTGAGCACTACCATCTGCAGGCGTACATGTAATTTTTAAAATTGTGTAAACAGAAATTTCAGCATTTCCATCTTTTGTGTTCACAATTGTTGCATATGGAAATGGCGATTCAACATTTAATTCCATTGAAGTTGGAATAGAAACATTGTCTTTAAAACCTTGGATTTTTAATGAAACATCTTCCTCTGGGTTAAAATATTCAGTTGAAACAACTTGGAAATTGTATGTTTTTTTGATTGTGTAACTATTTTCTTGTTCATACACATATGACAATGTCCATTTTCCGGTTTTTGCATCACTTGCTAATTTAATTTCATAATAACCAGTTTCTGCATTATAAACAGGTTCAACAGTATTTTTATTTGCATCAACAAGTTTTAATGTAAGACCAATTGCTTTAATTGTGCTTTCATTTTTAATATTTGCCAAATAATCAGCTGTTAACTCGTTACCTTCATAAGTTACATAATCACCGTTCTGGTCTAATATAGAAGGATAAGGCAAAACAATAGTTTTACCTGGATTAATTTTTTCAGGTATAATATTTTCAACATTTTCGTCATTCCAATCAAATGAAGGAACTACAGCATCAATTAAAATTTGAATTTCTCTACTAGTTTCAACACCATTTGTGCTTGTTAATGTATATGTTACATAATAAACACCTTTATCTCCAGATAAATATAAACGATATTCATTATCGTTAACCAATTCAACATCTACAGATTTACCAGATGAATTTGTAGCTGTTACTGTTAAATCACTAGTGTTTACACTTGGTGTTGGCAAAACTACATATTTTTGCCCTTCATAATCACCTGGTGTTGTGTTGGTTTTTATATCTTCAGCTTTATAATTAGTTTTTACATTAGTTAATTGAAGTTGGTCACCAATATTTTTTGTTACCGAACTAGCAGCATAAACTAAACTTGTGTTGTTAGCATTTGCTAAACCGAAAGAACCTGCAACTGCCATTACAACAGCAAAACATCCAATTTTTCCAAAATTTTTAAATTTCATTAAAGTCTCCTTAATTTGTTAGTAATAAACAATGATATTTTATAACAAACATTGTTTTTTGTCAACAAATATTAATTAGTTTTTTAAAACAAATTTGTTTATTAAACACAACTATATTTTGAAAAAATTTTAAAACTATGCTGTTGAAAAATGTCTTATTTTGACAATAAATAAAAAAATCCCAATTTTGGGACTTTTTTATTTAGCAATCAAGTTGGCAAGGTTTCTTTTTGAAACACATACAAAAGAATAGTAAAAGAATTAAAATTGTACAAAGGTCAAGCCCGCAGTTAAAAATTCCGCAATTCATTAAAACATATAAAATTACAAGCCAAGTTAAAACTTCACAACTTGTGTTTTTGCCCATTGTACAACCGCAGTTATCCATTCCGCCAAATAATTTACTTAACATCTTTTGAACCTCCATATTTTTAAAAAGTAAAACATCTATGTATTTTTCTTTTGTTTATTAAAACTTTTGTATTTTTTCTCCACATAGTCATACTATTATTTTGTTTTAAAAAATGTTACAAATTTTTTGCAATAATTTCTGATTTAATTGGGTCAACTATAAATGAAAAAAATTCACCATTATCTTTTAAAAACATAACATACCAAAACTTATCATTTGAAACACTATTCATATCTGTGATTATTTTTATATAGATTTCAAATTCGCAATTTGATAAAAATTCCTTTATGTCTTCAGAATATTCATTAATACAAATTTGTAAAGAGGTTTCAGCATCTACAAAAAATTCTTTTGATATGCAGCTAAGCTTCCCAACTTCTTCATTTTGTCCATCACTTATATAAACAAAAATTTCTGCCTCATTTGAGCACATTGAACCAATATCTGCAGCAAAAGAATTATCAAAAGGACTTTTTTCAAACTCTCCTTCAAATTTTAAATCATCTATTTCTATTAAATAAGTAAAAACACCATAAATATCTAAATTTTTTGGAGTTATAGATAAAATACCAAAATCAACTAATTGTTCACTTTTACCATCAAGTACATATGGCGATTCTCTTTTACCTGTTGTTAAACTAATATTCCAACTGTCGCTTTCGCCACTAAAAAAATTATATCTTATGTCTGAAATATTATTTTTACACTGAGCTTCTAAGTTAGGACCACCGCACGAACACATAAAAAAAGGAATAAAAACAAGAACTAAAGTTAAAATCCATTTTTTCATATAAGCCCTCCAGTATTACTAAATTATAATTAATTATATGTGCTTATAATCACTTTTAGAATAAAAAAACAGGGACAAGGGCTAGACATTTTGAAACTAGCTAAATAAAAAATAGGAACAATGCAAATTTAATGCAAAGTTCCTTTTTTTGCTAATAAGCTAAATAGCAGAAATGATCATAATAGTATTTAACTCTGATGATTATATGCTTGTTAACTTTTCCTACTATATTTTTTGTCTTTAAGGTATTCAATATCAAGTTGTGGCATTCCATCTAATTCCTCTCTGTCTAAGTTAAACATAGCCAAGAAATCATCGAATTCAAGGATTTCAATTTCTTTGCCATCTTGCTCTATTGCTCTCATTACATTGTTGTATCTAGTACATGGTTTTAAATTACCTTCTTCATCAAAACTTTCTTCAAAGTTTTTTACGAAGATGTCTGCAAGACTTGCCTTTTTCACATATGTACCTCCTGCATCTGCTATCATCTGATTAAGTTTCAGCATGTTTTGATAATGGTACATCTCATAGTTTAGACTAATATTCACTTTCTTCCCTTTAAGAAATTGTTCCATTTCGTTCACTGGTTGCACATAGTCAAGAAATCTAGTAAACATTATACTATTTACTGAACCTCTTAGAATCCAATCTTCTTTGCCTTCCTTGAGTTTTCTTGCTCTTATTCCACCAACATTTTCGTGACTTGGTTCTCTAGGATTCATAACGTCAAAAATATTGTCTTTGAACCCATAACAAAAACCTTTGCACGCACCAAGCAAATCCTCATTTTCTTTTAGAATATCGTCTAATTTCTTTTTACTTTTTCTCAAAGCCTCTTTCAATACTAGCATTGTCATTTCAGCATCAATATCACTTCTGTGAACCCCGCAATCTGGCACATGCAAATATCTTATATATTCATAAGACAATGAATTAGGTTTCTTTCCTGTTAAGTGTCTTAGTATTCCTCTAAGATCAATATACCTGAAGTTTATGGGTTCTAATTTGTACCTTTCACAATTTGATAAAAGGTATTTGATATCTTCATTGATCTCAAATCCTATGCAAAGCACATCATCCACTTGGAACAACTTTCTAATTTTCTTATAAAAATGTGGGAATGTTTTTGCTGATATTATTTGCTTTTGAGGATATGATTTCCTTAGCAACTTTCTATATGCCCACCAATCCCAATCCTGCTTTGGAATATCAGGATTGAATACAATATCTTCTCTTGGCATTATGACATTGAAATTTTCATCTGTAACCACATATCCAAAAGTAAAAGAATATTTATGTTTTATGTCTATCGATTCAGAATCGTAAAAAATATACTTTTTCATTTGTACTCACCATCCTTTTAATTCTCTTTATCAATCTCGTTTTGAAGTTCTTTCATGAGATCGTATAATTCAGTAATTTCTTTCGAATACTTTTCAAGGTCATTTAAAGTGGCTTGGTTGTAATCAATTTTACTATGAGCATCATATCTTTGTATCAATTTATGGAATCTCCTAGTTTTATCTGTTGATTTTAATTGTTTTGTCTTTTCTCTCATCCCACTTGTTGCTATTTCCCCAACCATCTTTTGAATACTATCAATTATTGCCTGTCTGTTTTGCTTATACTCTTCTACTTTTTTCTTATGTGTAGGTGTTAAGAAATCTGGGTTTATCATTGACAACATTTGAATGTCTTCCACCAATCTTGGGTTTGCTTTATATATTAAACTATATTTTGAACTGTCTGCGTATGTCATGAAACTTTTTAAAGCATCATTCTCCCAGTTCTTCTCAATTCCCCTAACGAGCAATTTAATACCCATCAAAGCCAATTCTTTTGAGTCTTTTCTTGCTAAGATATAGTTAATTACACTTTGTGCAATCAAGTCATCAGAATAGGTTAACAAAGTAATTACCGACCTTGTTTTAAATTCGTTGATTGATTTGTTTTCTAATAGAAGATTTAATACTTTCTCACAGAGATCTTTATTCCCTGCATATGGAATGATTTCTTCTTTATAAATATAGAATCCTGCTAATTGTGAAATGATTGTCTTTCTTACATCATCATTCCTAATTAAGCAAAGATCTCCATTATCGTAGAAATAGTTGTTGCTACTATACATATTATTAATAACAGCATTAGTTAATGCATACCAACCACTGCCATCTGCCACATTATGTATTTCGCTTTTAACTTTTTTGATACTGGTCAAATCATTTACAAATATTTTCTGGAAAATTTCTGTTGGAAGATTTACCCATTCTTCAGCAATCTTTACTAAGATCTTGTCATCTTCAAATCTAACTGAATAAGGCTCTGGGTTAGCATTGTTTCTTTTCTCAATTAGTTCTGATTCGATTACTTCTTCTTGAATATAAAGTCTTTGAATTAAATCTTCATATTTACCGAAATCCCCTTCATAAAGTTTATTGTTAAATACTGAAACGTTCAATTCTGGATAGTAATCATAGGAATTGCTTTTATCTATTTTAAGCATAGGATACATTGAATTCCCCATGATGTTTTTTAATTGATTCTCATCGAGTTTGTGTGCCTTATCATATAATTGCTTAAAGTGAGCATTCAAACTTCCTGAGCCTGTTATGTCATCAATATATTGATAAGCACTTAGTTTATCCTTACTCCTTAGAGCAAGGCTAGCCATTAGGTATTGATCATATGTTGCCTTTTCAAAAGTGTTATATGATACCTCAATTATATTCTTAATCTTTCTTAAGCTTAATTTGAGATTTATTTGAACCATACTCTAACCCTCCATTATATTCAATCATCTTGCCAAATCTTCTTATATCATCAATGATTTCTCTAAAATAAGTTCTCTTGTTTCCACCATTGATTCTCATTTCAATTTTACTTAATGTTATTGAGTTCCCAAAGATAAACAATTTATCTCTTGCTCTAGACATTGATACATTAATTCTCCTAAATTCACTCAAGAAGTTTCCTTTCTCCATAGTTACAACAGTATTGACTAAGACGATATCTGTTTCCTTTCCTTGGAAAGCATCAACTGTGTCAATTTCAAAACTCTTAAAGTGTTTCTTTGCATCATTGATGAGTTCTTTGTATTTCTTTTGGAATTTCTCAATTTGTGCCGCATATGGGAATATTGCTGAAACTGTTACTTCAATTGGATTTTCCACCGTTTTCATCAAGTCCTTCAATATGTCTGCTGTTGCTTCCAACTCCTCAATATTGTATCTTGATGTACCATCTTTTGCCTCTTTACCATTTTTAACTTCTATGAAGAAAATGTCTTTATCTTCGTATTTTTTGAAATCATTGAATTGAACTTTTGTAGGTTTTACAACTTCTCGCATATTCTGCAATCTGCCATCATAGAAAATATTGTAAGCATTAAGAACTGCTTTTACTGAACGATAGTTTACATTCAATTCAATCATTCTACCAGCTTCTCTTGCTTTCTCTAGTGTATTTGCAAAGACTGATTTTTCATAGATAGATTCTAGTTTGTTGAACTTATCTTCATCGTATGATGGTAACCCCTCAACATCTGCCTTAGTGAATTCTAATAATGGTGCTAACTGGAAGTCATCTCCCACCATTATTATTTTTTCAACATATGGTAAGTATCTCAAAACTTCGGTAATAGGACATTTTGAAACCTCGTCAATAATGAGCCAATCATATCCCTCTAACAATTCAAGTCCTTTCTTACCACCTATTGCACTCGTAGTTGTTGTTGCTCCAAGAACTGAGTAATCTGCTAATATTGTGTCTTGAGAGAATCTGAATACTTGGTTACCTTGAAAATTAGCCATATCTTTCAAAATCTCTTCTGCAAGTTTTTGATCTCCAGCTCTCTTGTTATGGCTTTCGAATTTCTTTGCCCAGGTCTTATATAATGTTGAATCAATTTCTTCTCCAGAATAACGGTTTCTACGATTTGTTATTCTGTTAGGAATAATAAGATCATAGTTCTCCATCAATTCATCCAACACATTATCAATTGCAACGTGTGTTTGTGAAGAAATAACAACTTTTTGTTTCAATTCCTTTGTAATGTATTGCACAATGGCATTGATTACATAAGTTTTCCCTGTTCCTGGTGGGCCTTTTATAAGGCTTACAGGTGAACCATCTGTTGCCATTAAGAATGCTTTCTTTTGTGATTCATCCAAGTTTTCTATGTATTTGTCTTTATTATCCCCTGCTTGCCTTGCTGAGTTATTAGATGGCATTTGCTTAGAACCTATAATATACTCTAGCAATTCACATGCTGAACCTGATGCACCTTGGTTTATCAATCTCAAAGAATTGTCTATTGACTCAAGTTTTACTTTTTGACCCATATCATATAGATTTAAGTAATTATACTTTTCATCTTTTCTTAGATTAGCTTCACCAGATACCACCACGTCAGTTTTATCTTTCTGAATATTAACCAAATCTAAACCCACAAGATTTCTAGTCATATTTTCATCAATTTCTTTGGTTTGTGTAAGATATAAATTGTCAGCAAATTTCTTTACCTTTTTTATGGCTCTATCTGCATCTCCATTTTCTTCTCCAACCTCTATTTTGATGTCTATCAACTTTCTTACCTTGTCTTGATTCTCACTTGAAAGCATATCATATTTGTATCTTTCAATCTTATGCCCAGTAACAATGCCACTGAGATTTGTTATTTGATTCGCTTCATCAACATCGATATCCTTCACATCTACTGGAACATAATAGTAAGGATCTGAAATTGATCTAATTCCAAATGTCGTATTATTATTTAACTCACTAGATAATTTCTTATAAAATGTAAAAATATCCATAAATTCATCAAATTGTGACAAATTAAACTCAAAATTTTCATTTGTTGCCAACTCTGCAAGAATTGTTTGAGTACTATCAATACTGAGTGGATAATTTGAAAAGCAAATATTCATTTCAACACCTTTTATTGTATGATAGTCAACATTTTGATCAATATATACCCTTTTACAAAAGAACATTCCACCCATTGGTTGCCTAAAGTCACAACCCAAATTTCCAAGTAAAATAAGACATCCTTTACC
Organism: uncultured Clostridia bacterium; assembly: GCA_944384415.1. Lineage (GTDB taxonomy): Bacteria > Bacillota > Clostridia > Christensenellales > UBA1242 > UBA7584. The sequence continues at coordinate 106,212 of CALWTF010000022.1, forward strand.
TTCTAATTCATAAATAAGTTTAACTTCTTTTAAAGTTTTTATTAATCTTTGATCTCTATTGTCATGTTCAATGTTTAGTCTATTTGTTGACAATAGAACATCATGACCTTCTCCATCATTTACTAAATCCAACATCTCTTTATTCTTTATGTCTAGATAAAAACCTAATTTGAAATTTTTCATTTTAACTCCTTTTTAAGCAACTGCATAATCACAAGAATCGTTTATTAACCCATACCTGCCACATGAGTTATTTCTCGTTTTAGATTGCTTTTTCATTGTTGATTCTAGAACTGTAATACCATACTCTTTCTCTATATACCTTATATATATAGGGAATTTAGTCTTCGTTCTAATTAGTGCTGTATCTCTTCGACTCTTAGATACATCTAAAGCATCTCTTAGTAAAACTTTGTTATGAAAGTATTCTTTTACACCTCTTCTATATTTTTGTGTAAAAAGATAGTACTCTCTGTCCTGGCTAACTAAATAAAATATTTGTTTGTCTTTCTCTGTTGTTCTCGAATAAATAAAATTTGCCATAAATAAAACTCCTTAAAAATATAAATTTTTATAGAGCCACGCAAAAAATACCTAATTCTAACCTGCGCATTAATTATTGTTAAGTTAAAATCCTTCTAAAGTTTTGATACTTAACTGTATCACAAAAAACCCTACTCAGACCATTTGCATGACCTTTTTGGAGTGTTAATCTAAATGAATTAGATCCCTTTCGTACACCCATATTGTAACATGGCAAAAAATTGTTTGTCAACTACTTTTTCAAAAAAATAAAAAAACTGAACTATTAACTAGTCCAGTTCGGAGAGCTCCACCCGAATTTGTACGAAAGGGATTAACACTCCAATTCATTTATTCGTACATAAGTAATAATAACATAGTTTCAAAACCATGTCAACAACTTAATATTGTTAATTGGCATTTAAACGTGTGCTTGTC
>CALWTF010000023.1 GCA_944384415.1 uncultured Clostridia bacterium
GCACTTTCAGCAGTAAGCATTTGGGTTGCAATAATAATAACAATTTGCATTTTGGCATTATTTACTGTAATGAATTGGCTTTTAAAATGCAAAAATAAATATATTAGATTATAATTTAAAAACCTCTTTTTAGAGGTTTTTTATTTTACTTTTCAATACAAGTTAAGTAATGTTTTAAATTAAAAACAACTTTTAATTATAAGGTATAAAAACAAGCACAAGGTCGCAATCTTTTGAAACTAGCAGAAAAAAGATAGTGGAATAAACTGTTTTCACATTTTTTATATTAGTTAAAAAATGCTTAACTAATATTACTTGTTTTTTGTTTTTATTAATATTAATAAATCGTAAAAAAAATATATATAGTAATTGATTTTTAGCGATATAGTATAAAAAAATAGTAATATAATAGTATTTTTTTGTTATTAATAAAATTTAATTATAATTAATTACTTAAATATAAAATTAATTTTATAAAATTATTTAATTCTTATAAATTTTCAATATTGATACATACTAAGATTATAGACTAAAGTAAATTAATTCCAAACAAATGCTTGACATATGGGGGTAGGAGTTTGATAAAATTAATCTAAAGCACATTGACTTTATAGAATATTATTAGATAAGGAGAAACAAATGAAAAAATTAAAATCATTTTTTACTAAAAATGTTATGTTAACTGTTTTTTCTGCAGTTCTACTTGCAACCTTTGGAATATTTTTGGTAGGTTGTGGTGAAAAAGGTGAATATGGTAGTAAATGGATAACCGGCACAGATATGCCAACCACAGAAGTTGGTGTTAATGGAGATATGTATCTTGATACAGATGATTATGTGTTATATCAAAAAGCAAATAATCAATGGCAAGTAGTTATGAATAACTTTGGTAAAGGCGAAGTTGTCGAAGGTAATAAATGGTTTACTGGAACAAACACACCGGCTGTTGAATTTGGAGCAAATGGAGATATGTATATTGACACCGATGACTATATTCTTTATCAAAAAACAGATGGCCAATGGATTGTTGCGATAAGTGATTTTGGTAAGAGCGAAGAAGCCGAAGCAACTAAATGGATAACTGGAACATTATCACCTGCAACTGATTTAGGTTCAGATGGTGATATGTATTTAGACACAGATGATTACATTTTATATCAAAAAGAAAATGGGGTATGGAAAACCGTTATTGAAGATTTTGGCAAGGGCGAAATTGGCGCAAATGGTCAAGATGGAAAAGATGGTGCTAAATGGTTAACTGGGGAAGATGCTCCAACAGAAGATCTTGGTGTAAATGGTGATTTATATATAGATACAAAAAACTATGTTTTATATCAAAAATCTGATAATATATGGTCAATTCTTATTGTAGATTTTGGTAAAGGTTTTGACGATACAGCGTTTCAAAATAAAATTTCCGAATTAGAAGAAAAAATTAATTCTGGGAAAATAGATGTAGAAAGACTATCTTCTTATCAAAATGAAGTTATATATGATAAAACTAATTTAATTTCAGAAGAGTTTACTTGGGAAGATAACAGTTATATTAATTATCGTAATGGTGTGCTTTTGTCTCCAAATGAGATCTATATCTCATCTGGAACATATATACCTGTTGAGCCAGAAAAAAATTATGTGTTTTTTTGTAATAAAACGGTTATATATTTTTATCATTATGCATTTTATGATGAAGGTTTTGGGTATATATCAGGTTCAAATGAAATGACTAACATTTTAAAAACGCCAGAAAATGCTGCTTATGTTAGATTTTCAATACACAAAACAGGTTCTAAAGTTACATTTGAAGAATTTATAGTAAGTGAACTTGAGTTTTACAATCAAAATTCTACAATATATTCAGCACCACAGCAAATTGCAGTTATTCAAGGAATTAATGCTAATGATACTTTAATTGATGGATCTATATCAGTTGAAAAATGCGAATTTTTTGATAAATATAGTTCTCCTAACTTAATTCAACCGGGAAAAGTTTATGATGGTTATTTTATGGGTACAACGTCACCCAATTTAGCAACAAGTGCTACATACACAGTAATGACTGAAATTCCGGTGGTAGAAGGTCAAATTTTAAATGTTTGGCAAGGATCCTTTAGTAAAGCATCAATGAGATTTGTTACACAATTTGATGAAAATTTTAATTTAATTAGTCGTCCAGCTACTAATAATGAAAATGTTAATATAACAGATTTCACTGTTCCTATAGGAACAAAATATGTTGCGATTACAATCTACTCATCGGCTTGGAATGGAACAGAAAAAGTTCAAGTTCAATGTAGTATTGATGGACTTTATTTAGGAAAATATTATGAGCCAGGGGTTCCTATTTATAAATTAAATGGAAACTATTATGATATGGTTGCAGAGCAAGCACCACTTCACGTTTATCTTCCAGACGAAATATGTGTTGCTGAAGGTATGACAATAGAATTGTATAATTCACAAATTTGCCTTGAATATGAAGATTATAATTTTCAATGGTTGGCTTCTGGATTTGGCAGACCATATGAAAGAAAATTTAGTATAACAGGAACAAAAAATTTGACTGGGCAAACAAAGGTATTAACTTTGAATTTATTTGATGATAACTTAAATATCAAATATACTGCCTCTTGCACAGTAAAATTTGTTTCAAATGTCATCGACACTGAACAACTTATCATTCCTATTGGCGATAGTTTGACAAACAACAAGGCTTGGCTTACTAAGGTAAACGAATATTCTAATGGCAAAATCAAATTCCGTGGAACGCAAGGAACTATGGATAAAACAGATACTAAAACTATGTCCCATGAAGGAAGGAGTGGTGCTACGACTGGGTGGTATAATTCAGGCACTTCAAAATATGATTTTAATCCAACAAACTCAACTTTAGAAGTAAAAGAAGATGAAAATGGACAATATACAGAAAATCCATTTTGGAATCCGACAACTGATGCTTTTGATTTTGATTATTATTGCAATAGCAAACAAGATGGTGGTGCTGGATATTTTCAAGATGAAAATGCCCAAGAAATAAGTATAAACCCAACAGGTGTGCAAATTTATTTAGGAACAAATGGTATTAGTCTAGATTCTACATCTTCGGTAAATAACATAAAAACACTTATCGATAACATTAGAAAATCATCAAAAGGTGCAACTATTCCTATTTACGTTGTAAACACTTTATTCCGTCCAAATCAAATTTTTTCAACTAATAATGATGGATATACGACAAATGATTCAGGGGAGTTTGGTTTTAGGGCAAATATGAAAGTTATGAATTTGGAAATTGGACTTTATCAAGCATTAAATGATTATAAAAATGTTTTCTTTGTTCCAGTTGCTGCAACACACGACAGTGAATATAATTATCCTTACGAGGAAGTTCCTGTAAATCCACATAGCACTGAAACATTTAAACAATATACCGATTGTGTTCACCCAACAACTGCTGGTTATTATCAAATGGCAGATATAATGTTCAGTACAATTGCAGCACATTATAAAGATAATATTTAATAATAATATTATTAATAAATCATAAAACATATATAAAATATATATATTTTTGCAGTTAAGTATAAAAAATTAAGCATATAATTGCAATTTTTGTAACTATTTTATAATTAATAATTGCCATAAATAATTAATAAATATATAACTTTTTTATAACATACCTATCTGTTTTATTTTAGGAGGAACAAATGAAAATAAAAAATAAATCGCAAGGCGAAAACGAAAATAATTCAAAAACAAATTCTAAACTAACACCTTTTAAAAAAGGTCTTGTTGTTAGTGTTATGAGTGCCGGTATATTATTCGGCTCTATGGGTATGCTTGCCGGCTGTGGCGAGCAAGGCCCACAAGGCGAACAAGGCATTCAGGGTGAACAAGGGGTTCAAGGTCCACAGGGTGAAGCAGGAACTGATGGCGCAACTTGGCTTACCGGAACTGCCATAACAGGAACGGAAACCAGCATTACAGCAACAGTTGATGGTGCTAAAATCGGAGATTTATATCTTAATATAACCACTTGCGACATATATCAATGCACTGCTGAAAACACTTGGAAATGGATTGCCAACATTAAAGGCGAACAAGGCGAGCAAGGTGAGCAAGGACAAACAGGAAATTCTGGACAAAATGGTTCACAATGGTTAGTTGGCACTGAAGCACCAAACAATAATAATGGAAATAATGGAGACTTTTACTTAAATAAAACCACTTATGATTTATATCAAAAAACCGATGGTGCTTGGGAACTTATTGGGAATATTAAAGGCGAACAAGGCGAACAAGGCGAGCAAGGTGCAAGTGCTGATATATCTATAAGTGAAGACGGATACTGGGTTATTAATGGAGAAAAAACCGAAGTTAAAGCACAAGGCGCAGACGGTTCTACTCCAACAATTGCAATTAATAAAGATGGCTTTTGGGTTATTAACGGAATTGTTACCGATGTTAACGCAAAGGGCGAAGGTGTTTATGGCGACACTTTAATTTGCAACCCATTAGAAATAGGATATTTTGCTGGTAAAAAAATTACAATTTTAGGAGATAGTGTTACCGTTGGTGTGGGTTCAACAGGAGATAACACTGGTTATGCAAAACTTCTTGGAGATATTTTAGGGGCAACTATTGAAAATAAAGGTTCTAACGGCACATTGTTTTGTGAAGGCGCAAAACTTAATACAGGTGCTAACGCAACATCAAGACTAAATGATTTAAGAAATTATAATGATACAACAGACTATTTTATTGTTGCACTTGGGGCAAACGATTGGACATTAAGCAATTATGAATCTAATAACATTGCACTTGGAACATTGGGAAGCACTGATACCACAACAATATATGGTGCAGTTAATGTTTATTGTCAAGTGTTAGTTGAAAAATTTAAAGACACAGATACAAAAATATATTTCTCTACCCCAACAATTTCGGGAACAGTTAATGGTTTTAGTTCAACTGCTCAAAACAGGCTTGGTTACACTTTGCGTGACATTTGTAATGCAATTATTGAAACAGCAGCAATGTATGACATACCAACTTTTGATATGAATTTACACAGTGGAATTTATTATAATTCATCTGCCGACAACAATACTTCCAGCACAATGAAAGACGGCGTTCACCCAAGTGATGAAGGACACGAACTTATGGCAAATGCCCTTGCAAACTTCTTATTAGAAAACTATAGTTATGAAAGTGAAGAAAATGTTAGAACTTTAACTTTACAAATTGAAAACAGCACAGTTATTAAAAAGTTTTTAGTTGACAGTTCATATGTTTTGCCTACACCTACTGCAGAAAACAAAACATTTTTAAGATGGGTTGACAGTAATGGAAAAATTTATAAAGCCAATGAAACCATAACTTTGTCAACAAACACAAAACTTACAGCAGTGTTCAGTTCAGAAGAACAAGTTGTTGAATATAAAGTTAATGTTGTAAATTTATATGGTGGAATTGCCGACAACACAAACAACAAAACTGTTTCTTATGACCAAGCAGGTTTAATAACACAAGATTCTTTAAATTTAGAAGATTCCTTAGGATTAGTGCCAACTTTTTATAAAGATGCAGACTTAACACAAGAATTTAATTTTGAAACAGATACAATAACAAGTGGAACAAACACCATTTATGTTAATTGGGAAACTACAACCGACTGGTTTACAATTGAAAAAAATGAAATAAAAGGATATTCTGAAACTTTCAAAAGTTTAACATCTACTGACTTAAATAAAATAACTAGATTTGTATTACCTTCAAAAAGTTCAAGTGGAGAACCACTTACAGTAGTAAATGGTGGTGGTGGCTCTATGTCATTGTTCTTTAATCAAGACACAATGACAAACTTAAAAATGTTTGTTATTCCAGAAGGATATACATCAATATCAGATACTTTTGCTTTTACATATCAGGTAGCAAACAATGTTTTAACTTTCAACAGTCAAGCAACAATTTACATTCCAGCATCAATGACAGCCATAGGCGACACAACATTTATGAACATTAATGCTAATAAATTTGTTATTGCAGAAGGAAATACAAGTTTTTCTACTGATGAAACAGGTTCAATTTTATTTAATTATAATAAAACAAAACTTATAAAAATGTTGTCTGGAAGTAAAATAAGCAATTATACAGTTCCTGAAGATGTTACTGCAATTTCTCCACGTGCCTTTGCTTGTTGCTATGGTCTTACTTCACTTGAAATTAATTCTAATATAACACTAGACCAAAATGTTTTAGGAGACAGCCCAAACCTTACTACTTTAACTTATATGGGTGATATTTCTAACTTAAACAGAAAATTATTTGAAAGTATTAAAAGCACAAAAATAACTGCTATTTATGTTAAAGATGAAAGTGAAAAAACCGATTTGATTAACTTATTAAAAACTTTACCACCAGGAGAAGAAACTGACACTGCAGCAGGTTATGCAGACTATGTTCAAGTTAAACCAAGTGCATAAAATTAAATATAAAGTTGAAGTTTTATATTAAAAAATCAATTAAACAAGGTGTTAATAAATTAAATTAAAATAATTATAAAAATCCACCAATTACACGGTGGATTTTTTATAACAAAAAAACATATTAGAAAAATCTAATATGTTTTTATTTTATTAATTTGTTAAGCAATTTTTATTCCTGGACCCATAGTTGTTGCAAGGCTT